>JBDKSR010000469.1:0-1774 GCA_039680545.1 Bryobacteraceae bacterium
CCGATCCTGAATTTCGCCGTGGGTGAGGATCTGGCATCCCTGGTGGCTGACGCCTCCACCTACATCTTGAAGTACGCTTCCATACTCGTGGTGGATACGTTGCAATACCAGGCGCTGCTGCCGTTGATGATGCTGCGCCAGAACATATACACCGATCCGCAGAAGCCCATCCAGGTGGAGCCGAAAGTCTATCCGATAGGGGAGCCGGGGCCCAAGTCCCCCGTGCTGGTCACCACGAATTTTTCGCTCACGTACTTCCTGGTCTCGGGCGAGGTCGAGAACTCCGGAGTTCCGGCACATCTGGCCATCGTCGAAAGCGAGGGCATGAGTGTGCTGACGGCCTGGGCAGCGGGTAAATTCAGCGGCGCCAAGATCGGAGCGTTCATCAAGGCGAGCGGAATCGAAGCGCAGGTTGCCGCGCGGCGCATCATCATCCCGGGTTATGTGTCGCAGATCAGCGGCGAACTCGAAGAAGCCCTGCCGGGGTGGGAGGTCGTAGTGGGCCCGCAGGAAGCCGCCGACCTGGGCCCGTTCCTCAAACTACAAGCGGCGCGATAAGACATGCCCTCGGTGCACTTCCTCCCCGACAACGTTACAGCCGAAGTGCCCGCGGGTACCCTGATACACGAAGCCGCCACCCGAGCCGGACTGACGCGCCTGGAGTTGCCTTGTGGCGGGCAGGGAAGTTGCGGCCTGTGCCTGGTTGAAATCTCTGGCCCCGGGTGCGAACCCGCGACGGTGATGGCATGCCAGACTAAGATCCACGACGACATCACTGTGCGCCTGCCCGAGGCACAGAGTCTGGCGATGCAGGTGGTGGGCGATAGCCACTTCCTGTTGAACAAGGACGCACTGCCGGACCGCGCGGCCTTGTCGCCCCTGTTCTCTTACATGCCCCTGACGGTGCCTCCGGCGTCGATCGAAGAGCATTACAGCGATTGGCTGCGCCTGGAGCGCGAACTTGTGCGAGCCGGTGTGCCAGCTCCGTTTTCAGCGGAGCTTCCGCTACTCGGGCGGCTCGCCTCCGTGCTGCGGGAGCAGGAGGGTAGAATCACTGCGGCCATCCAGGAGACGGACGCCGGGACGCGGGTGGTGGAAGTGGCCGCCGGGCACGTCGCGCGTCGGGCTTTCGGACTGGCAATCGACATCGGAACCACCACGGTCGCCGTGCAACTTGTGGATCTGGACAGCGGCGCTATTATCGACACCGCCACTAGTTACAACCTGCAGATCCGCCGCGGCGCGGATATCATCAGCCGCATCGATTATGCGCGTTCGGCAGAGCGGCAACAGGAACTTCGGGCGCTGGTGCTGGAAACAATCAACGGCTTGGTGGGGGAACTGACCGGCGGCCGAGGCATCGCCGGTGACGCCATCCGCACCGCCTTCATCGCTGGCAATACGACGATGATCCACCTGCTGCTCGGCCTGGAGCCACGCTACATCCGCGAAGCGCCGTATGTGCCCACCGTCAATCCCGTGCCCTCGCTCGACGCGGCAAGCGTGGGACTGGCCATCCATCCGTCGGCGGCGGTGAGGTTCGCGCCGGGAGTCGGCAGTTATGTAGGCGGCGATATCACCTCCGGCCTGCTCGCCACCGATTTTCTTACTAATCACGATGACGTCTTCCTGTTCATGGACATCGGCACGAACGGCGAGATTGTCATCGGCAACGCGGACTGGATGGTCGCCTGCGCTTGCTCCGCGGGGCCGGCCTTCGAAGGCTCGGGCATCAAGTGCGGGATGCGAGCCTCGCGCGGAGCCATCGAGGAGG
>JBDKSR010000470.1:0-3545 GCA_039680545.1 Bryobacteraceae bacterium
CCCGGGATAGCTCATCGACGATATATAGGCGGGAAGGGTGAGCCAGCGCCTTGATGATTTGGGCCCGTCTTTCGAAGTTGATGCGCGTGGCTTTGTCCATACTTGGCAATTATGCCAACTAGCCAATGATTTTGTCAATAAAGGGAATCTATGCCCGGAGTACCATTGGGCAAGGGGATGGTAACGATGAGGAGCTACATGCAACTTCGAAATACTCTGCTAGTCGCGCTGATAGCTTCATCGGCGCTGTTCGGCCAATACAAGCTTGAGCAAGCCGCTGCGTCGCCTGAAGAACTCGCTCCCGCCATACGCGAAGTGTTACAGGACACGGGCTCGAAGGTAGTCGCAGCTAACGGATCGGTCTTTTGCGAAATCTGGTTTCGGAAAACGATGCCATCCGGCCCCGCGTCTACCGAAATGGGCGTGAGCCTCAAGACTGTTCCGCACGGATCTTTGCTTGGGGCGATTCGTTTCCCGCAGCGGGGGCAAGACCGGCGTGGTCAGACGATTCCGCCGGGCGTCTACACGCTTCGCTATAGCCTCTATCCTCCGGACGGGAACCATCAGGGTGTGGCGGCCCAGAGGGACTTCCTGCTGATGGTCCCGGCCGCTGACGAAAAGGACCCCGCTTCCACCCCGCCGTACGACGAGGTGGTGAAGATGAGCGCGAAGACGGTCAAGGCAGCGCACCCCGCCGTCCTTGAGCTAAGAAAGAACGAGGCCGGACACGAGCCTGGGCTGGTCAAGGAAGGCGATACCGACTGGATCCTTCATACGAAAATTGGAGACACCCCCGTCGCCATCATCGTGGTAGGCATTTTCGCGGGCTGACCCGCGCCGGCCGGCCCCTTAGGAGCCCAACGCTGCCCGCATCCCGTTGAAGGACTTAATCAGGCTCTGAACCGGATCGGCTACCGGATAGTATTCCATGGCGATGTACCCGGAGTATCCTGCGTCGCGGATCGTACGATAGATCTCGCCGAAATTCAGTTCACCGGTGCCGGGTTCGTGACGCCCAGGGCAGTCTGCCACATGGAAGGCCCCGACGAAAGGAGTCGCCTCTTTTAATACGCGAACGGCGTCTCCCGTCTGCACTTGCTCGTGATAGATGTCGAAGAGCAGTCTCACGTGCGGGTTATCGGCTTCCCGGACCAGCTTGAGCCCCTCGCCGATCGTAGGGAGAAAGTAGCCCTTGTTGCCGCCTTTTACGTTCAGACACTCGATGATCAAGGTACGATCCGCGGCGGCTGCAAGCTCTCCGGCGCGCTTCGTGCTTTCAACCAGTCCTGCGTACTGTTCCTCTCGCGCACGTCCCTGCATCTCGTTGCCGCACATCAAAATGATCTGCGGAATCTCGAACTTCTGTGCGTGAACCAGGGCCTTTCGAACGTCCTTTAGGAAATTCCCGCGCTGGGCCGGATCTACCATCGAAACAGGCCGCTTCTTCCAGTACGGAGTGCCGGAAATTGTCTCAATTCCAAGATGGAAAGAGTCCGCCAACCTCTTAACTTGCACGAAATCCGCGTCGGACCAGTCGAAATACTCGTCCACAAATCCCACCGACTGCGACCCGGCCTTCGCCGCCGCCTCCATCTTCTCCTCGACTGTCCCTTTAAGCGTCCAAAGCATCACCGAGGACGTGATTCTTGCCTTTTTAGACGCTGTAATCTGCTGCCCCAGCGCAGTGTTCGCGAGGAGTGCGGAACCGGTAGCTGCGAGGAAAGTCCTTCTATCCATACGTGTTATTCTAAGAAATTATCTCCCGTCCCCGGTGCCAGGCATGCGTCAAATGAAGTTTTCCACGCGGAGTGGCATCAATGTACTCCGCAGCGTTTCCCGAGTCTCATTTCGTAGAGGACTTGACCATCTCCTGCGGAAACTGAACTCTTACCGTGGTATCTATCTTTCGTCCGGATACGAGTACCCGGGCCGGTATTCACGTTGGGATATCGCATCGGTGTTTCCGCCCATCGAGATCGTTTCCTCGGGCCGGCGTATGGAATTCCACCCCTTGAACGATCGGGGCCTGATTCTGGTGCAAATGCTCCAACCAGTTCTGGCTACGCATCCGCACTGGGAGTATCTGGAATTGCAGACGGGAGGCATCCTGGCGGGCAGGCTCAAGCCGCTGCCCGAGCTCTTCCCCGAGGAAGAGCGCAGCAAACAGCCGTCTGCGTTCTCTATTTTGCGTGTTCTGATTGACGAATTCCGCGAGGGGGGCGATCCCCGGCTCGCACTCGTCGGCGCCTTTGGCTACGACCTTCTGTTTCAGTTCGACCCGATCCGGCAGCGACTGCCCCGCACCAGCCATAAGGATCTTCATCTCTTTCTTTGCGACGACATCTACTTCATGGACCGCAAGAAAGAGCAGGTAGAGCGCTATCAATATGACTTCGAGTCGGACGGCCTCTCAACCGCGGGGCTCGATCGGGGTGGAAAGCCTGTGCCGAAGCCGGCGCACTCGGATCTTGGGTCTATCACCTCCGACCATACGCCGGAAGAATACATGGCGAACGTCGAGGTGGTTCGCCAGGGGATGAAGCGCGGCGACTACTATGAGGTGGTCCTGCGGCAGAGCTTCCGCACATCCTATTCAGGCAAGCCCTCCGACCTGTTCCGGCGCCTTCAGAAGACGAGCCCGAGCCCCTATGAATTCCTGATGCAGTTGGGTGACGAACAGCTTGTTGGCGCTTCGCCCGAAATGTTCGTGAGGATTGAGGGCGACCGCGTTGAAACCTGCCCGATCTCCGGTACCGCTCGCCGGACCGGCGACCCGATGCATGATGCGGACAGCATTCGCCAGTTGTTGAACTCCGCCAAGGAGGAGTCCGAACTAACGATGTGCACGGATGTGGACCGCAACGATAAGTCGCGTGTCTGCGTTCCGGGATCGGTGAAAGTAATCGGCCGCAGGCTGATCGAGTCCTATGCCGGGATCTTCCACACCGTGGACCAGGTCGAAGGCACGCTCCAGCCGGGCTTCGACTCGCTCGACGCGTTTCTTAGCCACATGTGGGCCGTAACCGTCATCGGCGCGCCGAAAAAGGCCGCTGCGCAGGCGATTGAGGACCTCGAAAAGGACGCTCGCGGCTGGTATGGCGGAGCCGTTGGGATGTTGTCGCTGAACGGCGACATGAACACCGGCATCCTCATTCGGACGGTTCATCTGCGGGATGGCGTCGCCACTTATCCGGCCGGCGCGACACTCCTCTACGATTCGGTACCCGCGATGGAGGAGCAGGAAACACGGCTTAAAGCGGCGAACTTCTTCCGCACCCTGGCTGCTAAACCACCCGAGCCGCCACCCACCAAGGAGACCCTGGAGCCTTCAAAAGAAGGTGCGGGCCGTGGCGTGAAGCTGCTGCTGGTCGATAACGCCGACTGCTTCATTCACACACTCGCCAACTATGCGCGCCAAACCGGCGCGGAAGTCGTGACCTATCGGGCGGGTTTCCCGCTCGAGATGATCGAGAAGCTGAACCCGAGTCTGGTTCTGGTTTCTCCTGGCCCCGGACGCCCGTCCGAGTTTGGCGTCCCCAAACTCG
>JBDKSR010000471.1:0-11414 GCA_039680545.1 Bryobacteraceae bacterium
AAACGGGCGCAGGTGATCGTCTCGTTCGACGGCATCAGCACCTGCAACACGGCGCCTTCGGAGGTCTCCAGATGGTTGCGAACGATGTATGGAGACGACGGGCCGTTGATACCCTTCATCTTTGTCGCGGCCACGCAATGCGCGTGAATGACCTCGTTCCGGCTGATGTCGATCACCGGATCGGAAACGAAGCCCGGCATGCCGGAGTACGACGTCACGAGCATCTGTGTCATCGTCGATGCGATGTCCCCCTCGCACACGCCATACAGTCCCTGATCGTTGAGCTTCGACCACGAAACACACGGATAGGCCGGCAGCTTGTGGGCGAGCAGTCCGCCGAAGCAGTCCATGGTGACTGCGTTTGCCTTCTCCCGCTTCATCATCGACACGATGCCCAGGTACATCCGGAACGCGTCCTGAATCTCCTTAGGAGTGGCTTCCACCACCCGCAGCGCGCCGCGAGTGAATTCCTCCGCTGCCTTGCGAGCTTTGGCCTCGTCGCCCGCGTCAAACGCCGCGCGGAGGTCGTCGTAGTTCAGGAACGTGAATTGTGTCCCGAATGCGTTTCCATACGCCTTGGCCTGTTCGTCGCGGCCGCGCGGAGTCGGCGCGATCACCAGCATCTTGCTCTTCCGCAGGTGATGGATCGTTCGGAAGATGCCGGCGTACGGATCGAGGTCGCCGAAACTGGACGACGCCACCACGTCCACCTTCTTGCCTGCTTTGCGAGAGGCGGCAATCGAGGACCAGGAGTGACCGGCGTAAGGGCGCGAAAAATAGAGTGCCGGCAACTGGATGCTGTCGAGCAGCTTGAAGAGAGGTCCCGTCGGTGTCGTCAGCGGGATAATCAGTACGGCATCCGCGTCTCCGAGCTTGCTAACCCAGGCCGGAACGTCCGCATCCTTCCGCAGCAGGTCGCCGCCCGTAAAGCGAACTTCGGCCGGGTGTTTGCGCTCGTATTCAGCGAGTTTGGCCTCGATTTCAGCGATGTCCTTCTGCACATCGAGGTCGGGTTTCGGCCAGTGGACCGTCGTTCCAGCAAGGTAAACCTTGGCGACGTTCGCGGGACCGGCCCACGGCATCGCGCCCCAATCTTCGGAGGCAAAAAGGCGCGACAAGGACGCTCCGCACAGGGTAAGTCCGAACCCCCGGCGGGTCATACAAGACAGGCTCTCAGTCATCGCACACTCCAGGCCATCATTTGGCCTTTACGATTCTACATCAAGCCTGGAATTTCCCAATGTGAGACGCGCGAGCGGCACGAGCATGCGCTCGCACCCTGGACCTGCCGCCGCCTACACCCCGTTCTGCGCCTTGTTGCACGCAACAAGCGCGAGCAGCGGGAAATAGTGGCGATACATGTCGTAGCGGAGGCAGTAAACGTTCGGGAAACCCGTCCCGGTAGCCGGCGTCTCGGCCCAATCTCCGTTCGACAACTGCGTATCGAGCAGGAACGAGCAACCGCGGCGCGCGGCCGGCGATCCCGCCTCTCCGGCTGCAACGAGTCCCAGCAGAGCCCATGCCGTCTGAGACGCTGTACTCGGCTGCGCAACATAGCAATTACGCACGTAGCTCGCGTGGCTCTCGCCCCACCCGCCGTCGGAGTTCTGCACGCTGCGAATCCACTCGGCTGCTTTCTTCATGGCCGATTCGGCCGCAGGGTTTCCCGACGCCTTCAGTCCCCTAAGCGCCAGGAACGTCCCATAAATGTAGTTCACGCCCCAGCGGCCATACCAACTACCGTTGGTCTCCTGGCAGCCAAGAAGAAACTTGACGCCGTTCCGAATCGCAGTATCATCGCTCGGCACGCCGTTCCGCACGAGTGCCTCAATCACCCTGCCGGTAATGTCGGGACACGTGGGATCGAGCATCGCGTTGTGGTCCGCAAAAGGCAGCTTGTTCAGAATCTGCCAGTTGTTGTCCACGTCGAACGCCGCCCATCCCCCATCGCGTGACTGCATCCCGAGGAGCCAGTTGACGGCTCTCCGCACAGCCTTGGCCTGCTTATCAGTATCGGAACTCTTGGCGTGCAGGAGCGCCAGAAGTACCATCGCCGTGTCGTCGATGTCCGGGTAGTACTCGTTATCGAACTCGAACACCCATCCGCCCGGTTCAAGATAGGGACGCTTTACCGCCCAATCCCCTTTGCGGCGAATCTGCTTCGATATGAGCCAGTCGGCGGCACGGCTGAGATCCTTGGGTTCCGCCAGCCCTCCTTCGCCGAGCGCGAACGCGGCGATCGCCGTATCCCACACGGGCGAGAAACAGGGTTGGAAGAAGAAACGGTCGTCAGTCTCGGTCAGAAGGCAGTCAAGTTGCCGGACGGCCTCGACAAAATCGGGGTGGTCGCTGGCATAACCGAGCGAGTCGAGCGCCATGATATGATACATCATCGACGGGTAGATCGCACCGAGCCCATCGGAGTTCCTCGTGCGTGCCAGTATCCACTGTTCAGCTTCCCGCAACGCTACGGCACGCAGATTCTTCAGACCGCGTTTGTCCCAAAGCTTCACGAGCCTGTCGAGGTGGATGAAGAGCTTCGCCAACCCTTCCTTCTTCACCAGGGTAAGTTTCTTGCCGGGGACGAAGAGTTCGTCGAGGTTGAACCCGTCAGGCGCCTTCCGCTTGCGGCCCGTCGCCTGCACGATGGTAAGGGGCACAACGATGGCCCGCGTCCATGACGACATCTCGTAAAGGATGCCCGCCGGAAGCAGAACGATCTCGGGCGGGACAGTCGGAACAAACCGCCGCGGGTAAAGCTCGAACAGGCTGAGATTGATCTTTGTGTAACTGTTGCAAGCCTGCACGCCACCGAGCCGAAGGACGGTGTCCCGGAGCTTCACCATCTCCGTAGACTCAGGATCCCTCCCTCCCAGCTTCAGCGCCGTGTACGCCTTCACCGACAGGCTGATTTCAGAAGGTCCGCCCGGATACAGGGCGAAACCGCCGTCGGGCAACTGATGGTCAAGAATCGACTTGCAGCATCGTTCGATGCGTACCCGGTTTGGGGGATTCCACTCAGAGCCATGCGGCTGGTGCATCCACAACTGCAGCAGCACGTAGTCGGCCTCGAGGGACACATCGCCAATCAGATCCCCCACCCAGTACCCTTCCTTGGTCTGGAGTCGAAGCAAAGCGTCCGCTGCGCGCTGCGACGCCTCTTGACGGCGAGTCTGCAACGCTTGCGCCTCGGCCCTCAAGGTCTGCGGATTAACAGCCCGGCGGCGAGGACCCGCCGGTTGAACTAGTTCGAACCCACCCATAGTTCCTATGCTGCCAGATCCCGAGGGAATTCTAAACCGGGAGGTCTCCGGGTGCGATACAATTTTTTCCGTATCGTTGGTTAATTATGCGACTTCTATACGGTTATGCCCTGCTTATCCTGCTACCTGCTTTCGCCCTTGGCCAGCAGCCGAACCAGCCGCTGAACAAGCTGACCAAGAAGGACGTGGCGCAGGGTTGGCATCTTCTGTTCGATGGAAAGACCATGGCCGGTTGGGAGGATCCATCCAAGAAAGATCCCCCGGGCGATGGCTGGACAATCGAGGATGGCTGCTTGAAGGTTGTCGCGAAGCCCCGGATCACGGAGGATCTGGTTTCGGCCGAAACCTTCGACGACTTTGAGCTAGCCTTCGAGTGGCGTGTCGCGGCGGCCGGCAATAGCGGAGTGAAGTATCGCATTCAAGACCGGATTTTCGTGGATCACAGCAAGATAAAACCGGACATGAAGCGGTGGGAAGACGTACTTAACTTCGAAATACTCAACCGCGTGTCCGCGAGGAGGACGCTGGCGCCCGGAGTGCGCGGCGAAGATTACACTGTCGCCTTCGAGTATCAACTCACCGACGACGCACAGAATCCCGACGCAAAGCGTTCGCCGATGAGGAGCACGGGAGCGCTCTACAACATGGTGGCTCCCTCGGGTGTCGTCCTCAAACCGCTCGGTGAGTTCAACCAATCCCGGATCGTGGTCCGTGGAAATCATGTCGAACATTGGCTGAACGGAGTCAAGGTAGTAGATACGTCACTTGATTCCCCGGAGGTGGTCAAGTCGATCACCGCCCGGTGGGGCGCTGACTCAGCCATCTACAAGTTGCTGGCTCATCCTCGAACGAAAGGCTGCCCCATCAGCCTGCAGAACCACAACGATGATGCGTGGTTCCGGAGCGTAAAGATTCGAAGGCTTGGGCGCCAGTAGAAATTGCGTGGTTCGGGCGCCTCTTAGGCGTACGGCGGAGCCGTCCGTTGGGCGGCTCCAAGCAAAAGGGTCGTCAGATGTTGTACACTTCAACGTTTCCGGGGGATTTTCGCCCCCAACATCCACTCAGAGGGAAACTATCCTGTGGCATTCAACGAGCTTAGCGTTTACGTCTTTATGCTCGCGGCTTTCCTGGGCCTAGAGCTAATCAAGAAGGTGTCTCCGCTTCTGCACACGCCCCTGATGTCGCTGACCAATGCAATCTCGGCGATCTCGGTTGTCGGCGCGATTCTGATAACGGGCGAAGCGCACGCCACCACATTGGGCCGTGTTCTCGGCTTCATCGCGGTGACGGCGGCCACGATTAACGTTGTCAGCGGATACCTCATCACGGACCGGATGCTCAAGATGTTCAAGAAGCGGGGGACGGCAGCGAAATGACCACGATATTCGTACATTCCAGCTACATCGTCGCGGCCGCCTTGTTCATCCTGGCGTTGAAGTGGATGAACCATCCCTCCACGGCACGGCGTGGGGTCCTGGCAGGCGAAGTCGGTATGCTGCTCGCGGTCGTCGGCACGCTGCTGCGCTTCGAGGTCGTCAACTATCAATGGATTTTCATCGCGTTCCTCATCGGTTCCGCGATCGGCATCCCCCTGGCTTATCTGATGCCGATGACGGCAGTCCCGCAGCGGACCGCGCTGTCCCACGCGTTCGGCGCGCTGGCTGCCGCCCTCATCGGCACCGCGGAATTCTACCGTGAGGCGCCCCACGGCTTCCCGATGGTCGCGTTGTCCATCGAGGTTCTGCTTGGATTCCTCACCTTCACCGGAAGCATGATGGCGTTTGGCAAGTTACAGGGACTCCTGCCCCAGCGTCCGATCGTGCACAAGGGGCAGAACGTCCTCAACTTCACCATCCTCGGCGCGGCTGTCGCGTTCGCAATCTACCTGTGCATTCACCCTGAGGCGACCTGGGCTTTCCCGATCTTCTCGGCGCTGGCGCTGATCTTCGGCATACTCCTGATCGTCCCGATCGGCGGCGCCGACATGCCCACGGTCATCGCGCTGTTGAACTCATACGCAGGCTTGTCGGCCAGTTTCATGGGATTCGTCCTGGACAACTACCTGCTCGTGATTGCCGGCGCCCTCGACGGCGCGTCTGGATTCATCCTCTCGGTGATCATGTGCCGGGCCATGAACCGTTCGTTCGCGAACGTGCTGTTCGGGGCCTTTGGCCAGTTGCAGGTGAAGGCAGGCCACGCGGAGCAGCGCAGCGTGCGGTCAGCGTTGCCTGAAGAGGCGGCACAGATCCTCGAATCCGCGCAACTGGTGATTGTTGCGCCCGGCTACGGCATGGCGGTGGCACAGGCCCAGCACAAGCTTCGGGAGATGTTCGATCTTCTCACCAAGCGCGGCGTGGACGTCCGGTTCGCCATCCATCCGGTGGCGGGACGCATGCCGGGACACATGAATGTGCTGCTGGCGGAAGCCGACATTCCCTACGATCGCCTGTACGAGATGGAGACCATCAACTCGGACTTTGCGCAGGCCGACGTGGCGCTCATCATCGGGGCAAATGATGTGACCAATCCGGCGGCGCGCCACGACGAGAACAGCCCGATTTACGGAATGCCTATCCTGGATGTCGACAAAGCGCGCACGGTGATGGTGATCAAGCGCAGTCTGAATCCGGGCTTCGCCGGCATCGACAATGAGTTGTATTACATGGACAAGACGCTGATGCTCTTCGGAGACGCCAAGGCGTTCCTGTCCGAAGTGAACAAGGAACTCGCTTCCAACTAGATGAGTGAGGGCCCACGCCCGAAGACGTGGGCTCTCCAATCCTACTTTTTCTCCGCCGCTCCGAGAAGTTCCAGAATGCGCGGGTGCACGATAGCGCCGCCCTTCGTCAGCAGCGTTCCCCGTGCGATTTCGTCGTCCGCATCCGGCTTCGCCATCACGGTCTTCGCGAGGTGGGTAAAGAAGTTCGAGATGTTCTTCGCGTAAAGCTGGCTGGCATGGTAAGGCACCGTAGCGGGCAGATTGCCGGGACCAAGTATCGTCACGCCGTTCTCGACGACCACTTCGTCCAGCCGCGTCAGTTCGCAGTTTCCCCCACGCTCGGCAGCCAGATCGACCACCACCGAACCGGGCGCCATTCCCGCGACCATTTCCTTGGTGACCAGAACCGGAGCCTTCTTGCCGGGTACAGCGGCGGTCGTGATGACCACGTCGCTTTCGGCCACCACGCGACCCATTAACTCACGCTGGCGGCGGTAGAATTCCTCATCCTGCGCCTGCGCATAGCCGCCCTTATCCTCGGCTCCGGCCGTTTCGAGCGGCAGTTCGACAAACTTCGCGCCCACGCTCTGGACCTGCTCTTTGACAGCCGGACGGACGTCGTACGCGCTGACCACGCCGCCAAGCCGCCGCGCCGTGGCGATCGCCTGCAGACCCGCCACGCCGACGCCGACAATGAACACCTTGGCCGGCACCGTTCCGCCCGCCGCCGTGGTCAGCATCGGGAAGATCTTCGGCAGGCGTTCGGCCGCCAGCAGAACAGCCTTGTACCCCGCCATCGTTGCCATGGAGGAGAGAGCATCCATGCTCTGCGCCCGCGTGATGCGCGGCATCAGTTCCATGGAATAGGCGTTCACACCCGTGGCGGCGACTTCCTTCAACAGAGCGGGGCTCGACAACGGATCGAAGAAGCCGATGACCGTCTGGCCGGATCGATACATGGCGACGTCTTCCCGCCCGGCCACAGGGTTATCGCCATAGGACCGGACCTGAAAGATCACGTCGGCCGAGGCAAACACTTCCGCCCGCGAATTGACGATCTTTGCGCCCTTTTCCGCGTATTCCGCGTCGGGAAAACCGGCTGGAACCCCTGCGCCGGCTTCGAGAACTACCTGGTGGCCTGCTTTGGCAAGAGCAGCCAGCGATGTGGGAACGAGAGAGACCCGGCGTTCACCGGGGAAGGTTTCTTTAGGGACACCAATCACCATAAGCTTCACAGCTTACCAACGATCAGGGCTGCGGCGCAGCGGCCCTACGCCGGAACGGCGCCGAACCGGCGGGCATAGCCTGCGTTTTCGGCCACCTCGTCCTTGTATCGCGGGTACATGCCGACAATCACGGCGTCCTTCGGCTTGATGTTTTCGAAGGCGAAGCGGAAGGCGGCTTCGACCCGCTTGGGGCTGTCCGTCACGCGCCCCGCGGCCAGAATCTTAAAAGCGAGGCACGGCTTGCTGGTCTTGCGTACCCGCTCGCACATGCGCGTGGGATCGTCTTCCAGGAACAACTCGCCCAGCGGAAACTGGCCGAGCAACTTAACGATCTCCTCCCGGGTTCGGGTGACCTGGTACATGCAGGTCATGTAGAAGTCGATGTCCCAGCCCCGCTCTTCGACGTACTCCATCACGAGCGGGTTGTGCATGGAGAGGCCGACCTTCACACCGCTGTCGCGCACCTGCTTCAGAAAGTCGTGGACCTTGTCCATCTCGCCGTTCCGAAACCGCGTATCGGTCGAGCCTCCGTGGTGCACAATGCCGATGGGCTTCAGATTGGCGACCTCCTGAAGCAAGGCTCGATTGGTGGTTAACTCGCCGTGGCTCAGAACGACGAAATTCAGCTTGCCGCCCGCGCGGCGGTGCCTTTGGACAACCGAGGCCGACTTAGGGTCGTAGGACCATTGCCAGGTATTGATCCCATTCAGTTCCAGCCGGCTGAGAACCTCCAGCATGCGCTCTTCGGTATACCACTCCTTCATGTGCGCGCTGTAAAGGTTATTGAAGTGCGAATAGCCTCCCATTGGATTGGCGCCGCAAATCACCCGGGAAACGTCAACGTCACCCAGGCGGATCTTGGGCATCGGCTCTTCAGCCCGGGCCGCCGGGCGGCCGAGTGCGAGCCCACCGGCAAAGCTGGCGGCGGACCGCAACAGACAACGTCGGGAAGTTGTACTGGGCAAGAAACCACCTCCGGATCGGGATTCGAACCCCCAATCTACACCAAAAAGACTACTGTGGGGTTAGGACCCGAAAATAGTTCGTTCCGAATCGGGCTCCCGTGCGTACTTTCCTAATGAGAGGGTTTTAAGGAGCTGAATGACCCCTTTGGTCACCGGAACAGAGCCGGGTGCGGCAACAGACATAAATCCCGGCGGTTCCGGTAGCTTCGCCGAGCTCGTTTCGCGGCACCAGGCTATGGTGTTCAGCCTTGCGTACCACTATTTGAGGGATTACGGGGCCGCCGAAGAGCTGGCGCAAGAGGTCTTTATGCAGCTTTATGAGCATCTTGACGAGATGAAGTCCCCGGCTCACACGGCGCATTGGCTGAGAAAGGTCACCTGCCATCGTTGTATCGACTGGGCGCGGCGGCGGTCCTGCCGTCCGGATGCGAGCGAAATCAGCCTGACGGCGGCGCCGGAACAGGGTGTCGAGGCCGATCAGGGCGATCCGATTCTGGCGGACAAGCTCAGAAAACTTGTCGCTTCGCTGCCCGGCCGGCTTCGACTCGTCGTGATCCTTAGTTTTCAAGAGGATCTGGATGCTGACGAGATCGCGGAGACGCTCGACATGCCCGTCTCGACCGTGCGGTCCAGCTTGCATCGGGCGATCGCAATGTTGCGCGAGAAAGCGACTCGAACCCTCGGAGAATTGGCAGTATGAACCGCTTCAACGACAGGTTTAGACACGAATTACGACATCAGGAAAGGCGTTTACAGGAGACTATATGAAGATCTTGACGGTGTTCTTAGCAGCAGCTCTCGCACCGGTATGGGCCCAGCCGCTTCAATTCCCGGCCAGCTTCGAGCAACTGGCGGCCAAGGCGACGGAAAGCACCAACGTGAACCTCGACGCTGCCATGCTTCAAGCAGCAGGCAAAATCGCCGATTCGCAACAGAAGAAGTCCGGTCCCCTCGTCAGTAGCCTCGTCAGTAACCTGAAGGCCGTTCAGGTCCGCACTTTCGAGTTCGCCAAGGAAGGCGAATACAACGACAGCGACGTTGCTCCGATTCGTGCCCAACTGAAGACGCCTGAATGGTCCCAGATTGTGTCCACTTCGAACAAGAAGGAACGCGAGGGCGCCGAAATATATTTCCATCGGGCGGGTGAAAAGATTATAGGTATCGTGGTAATAGCGATGGAACCGAAAGAACTGACGGTGGTTCACGTAGACGGGGAGATTGACCCGAGCAAGATCACGGCCATGGGTGTCCCCGACGTCGCCAGCAAGATTGCCTACGACCTGTCACGGCAGGTCCCGCCTGCCGGCACGCGTTGAGGGTGTCCCCGGGAGAGTGTCCCGGACGGCATCGGAGAATTGGTGACATGGAACGCTTTGAAGACGAACTGAAGCATGCACTCCGGCGGAAGGAACCGCCGGAAGGGTTCACTGGACGGGTGCTCTCGGCAGCCGCTGTCCGGCCTGCGGAGAGAACGCACGCCTGGACGTTCCGGGAGTTCTTCCGGCGGCCGGTTTTGCGCTGGGCGTGCGTGGCGGTGGCACTGGTCGCCATGGTGGCGGGGTCCCGCTACCATGCACGGCAGGTGGCGGAGAGAGCGAAGGCTGAGCGGGCCAAACAAGAGCTCGTGCTGGCCCTCAAGATCACCGGAAACAAGCTTCAGTTCGTCAGGGCGAAGGTATTGGAGACGGGTGGAATTCAGCTTCGGCATGCCGAACTAAGGAATTGATGGCAGGAGGACTTATGAGATTTCTGATCGTATGTATGGCGATGGTTTTGACTCCGGCATGGAGCCAGGAAATCAAGTTCCCCCCGAGCTTCGAAAAGCTGGCCGCCAAAGCGGTCGAGAACGTCAACGTGAGACTCGACGGCACGATGCTGCAGGCCGCGGGCCAGTTTCTTTCCTCTGAAAAGGCCGATGAAAAGGAGGCCAAGAAGCTGGTTAGCGGCTTGAAGGGTATCCAGGTCCGGAGCTTCGAGTTTGCAAAAGAAGGCGAATACAGCAACGCCGATGTCGCCCCCATTCGCACTCAGTTGCTGCATCAGGGTTGGGCGCAGATTGTGGCCGCATCGAGCAAGAAGGATCGCGAGAGCGCCGAAATCTATGTCCGCCGGGAGGGCGGCCGAGTCGTCGGAATAACCGTGCTGGCGATGGAGCCTAAGGAACTGACCGTAGTGCACATCGACGGGTCGATTGACCTCGAAGGACTCTCAAAACTGGGCGGGCAGTTTGGAGTCCCCGAGATTGACATGAATATCAAGGCCCCGGCAACAAAGAAATAAGGGCCTCAATATCGCGCTCGAAATCTTGTCAAAATACAGCTTAAGCCATTTACTTAGTTTGGCTTACGTTGCACCGCATTGCCAATTCCCAATCCTCTTGACGGATCCTTTTGGGGCCACATAGCTGATGGCAGCTTTGCCCTGAGGTTCCGCCTCTAGTCCGACTTACGATCAACGTGACCCGGCGGGAGCCTACAGACTCCCGCTTTCTTGGCGATAGGCCCACCAGTCGGCCTGTTCCGTTTCTGCATCTACGAATTAGGGAAAATTAATCCCCCCATTGACGCATTCCTGCCTTCCGAGGATAATTGACCTAGATCCGTGGTTAAGTTTCTTTAATGGAACGTGGGGAGACCACGGAGGGGGGTCCAATCAATGACAGCAAGGAACATCCTTACGCTTAGGGTGGGGTGTGCTTTCGTGGCACTCCTCTGCCTGTTATTCCTGTACTTGCCAACCAGCACGGCGCAGGAAGTAAGCGCCGGTATTACCGGCAGGATTAGCGATCCAACCGGGGCGGCCGTGATTGGCGCGAACGTCACGGCTGTCCACGTGACCCATGGGACAAAGTGGCCGACGACGACCAATGAGGAAGGCATCTTCGCCTTCCCCCGCATCCCGATTGGGAATTACGAACTGCGCATCGAGGCGAAGGGATTCAAAACTCTCGTGCGTTCGGGTATCGTCCTGGAATTGAACCAGCGGGCTCGTCTCGACCTTACGCTGGAACTGGGCGCCGTCACCGAGTCGATCGAAGTAACCGGAGCGCCTCCGATGCTCAACACGGAGACGACGATCGTCGGCTCTGTGCTGACATCCAACACGGTGGTCAATACGCCGCTGGTGACCAGGAACTTCATCGCTCTGACGCTGCTCGCGCCGGGTGTAACGACGACGGATCCAAGTGCCTTCAACAACGGCCAACGAACGGGGGGAGGCGGTCGTCCGTACGTAAACGGAA
>JBDKSR010000472.1:0-46325 GCA_039680545.1 Bryobacteraceae bacterium
CCAACACAAACTTTTTCGCGAGTTTCCGGAAGGATTTTTTTTGCCATGGGCCGTCGAGGACCAAAGCCGCAGCCGGCGGGTGTGAAGGATCAGAAAGCTCCGATTCGCAGCAAGCAGCGCAAGACGGCGAAGGCCGCGCAACCAGGCGCTCCGGCAGCAGGCGCCGCACCGTCCTGGATGAAGGGCGAGGCGCTCAAGATTTTCCAGCGCATGGCGCCGATGCTCCGCAACATGAAGCTGTTGACGGAAGCCGATGCGCCAGCCTTCGCGCGCTATTGCAAGCACTACGCGCGCTGGCTCGAGCTGCAGAAGCGCCTCGACAAGCAGGGCGACATTTACGAGATCGAAACCGCGAGCGGCGTCGTCCGCCGGGCCGATCCCGCTTTCGTCATGGCCGACCGGCTTGATCGCATGTTGCTCGCGATCGAGGACCGCTTCGGGCTCAACCCAGCGGAGCGCCAGCGCATCATGGCGGCGCGCGCCAACACCGGCGCTACTGGAGATCTGTTCGGATCGAAGGAGCCGGAACGCCGCGAGGGCGATCCCGCTGCGCCTGCCACGCCTGCGGCCGAACCAACCGAAGGGCCGATCGGTCTATTGAACTGATGTCAGCGATGCGTAAGGAGATCGCGCCGGCGCGGCCTGCGGCGGGTAAGGAGATAGCATCGGCCCTGCCGCCGGCGCTCAAAGCATTTCCGAAGGCGTGGTGGGACCCGCACTTCAAACTGTGGATACCGGAGAAGAGGGATACCGCCGGCAACATTGTTGCGGCCCGTTATCTCATTCAGGGCGCGTGGGTCGAGGGCGACTTTTGGTATCATGAGACGGCCGCTGAAAAGGCCGCTGCCTTCTTCCCGAACCACCTCGTGTTCACCGAAGGCGAATGGGCGGGTCGGCCTTTCGTGCTCGAGCCGTGGGAAGAAGATGATATCGTCAGGCCGCTATTCGGATGGAAACGACTTGACCTCACCCGCCGATTCCGCCGCTGCTTCGTCTGGATCGCGCGCAAGAACGGCAAGACGGAACTCGCCGCCGGCATCGCGCTGTTGATCCTGGTCGGCGACGCCGAAATGGGCGGGCAGGTATTCTCGATCGCCTCGGAAGAGGCACAGGCGAAGATCGTGTTCACCAAGGCGAGCAACATGGCGGTGCGCACGCCGGTGCTCGCGCAGAAGCTGGAATGCCTGGGCAAGGTGATCTACTGCCCCGAATTGAACGGATCGTTCCGGCCGCTCTCCGGTAAGCCGAAGGGCAAGCACGGGCTGAACATGTCGGGGCTCGTCGGCGACGAGATCCACGAATGGCCGACGGGCGATCTCTACACGTTCGTGCATGATAGCTCTGCGGCACGGCGCCAGCCGCTGGAATTCCTGATCTCGACCGCCGGCCAGAAGGGCACGCACGGCGAGGAAGTCTTCAAGGAATGTCAGGCGCTCCTGGCGGGCGATCTAGACGATCCCGAAACCATGGTGGTCATCTACGCACCCGGCGAGGATGACGACTGGACCAAGGAAGAGACCTGGCGCAAGGCCAATCCGAACTTCGGCAAGTCCGTCAAGGTCGAGCCGTTCATGGCCGACTTCAAGCGGGCCCGGCAGCTCCCGCGGCTGGAGAACGACTTCAAGCGCTATCGGCTGAACATCTGGACCGACCAGGCCGTGCGCTGGTTGCCGATGGACTCGGTCGATGACGAGGGCAGGCGGTTCGGCTGGGATCATTGCGCGGGGCCAATCGCGTGGAACGATCCGGAGTTCGAGACGCGGCTCATTGGCAAGCGCTGCTTTGGTGGGCTCGACCTGTCGTCGACGCAGGACCTGTCGGCGCTGGTGTGGTTTTTCCCGGTGCAGCAAGGCCTCGATGTTCCCGTGGTGCTGCCGCGGGCCTACAAGCCGGCCGACCTGGTCAAGGAACAGGCGAAGCGCGACCGCCAACCCTACGAGCGGTGGATCAAGGAAAGAGCGCTGTTCACGACCCCGGGCAACGTCGTCGACTATGGCTTCATCGAGAAGCAGGTGCTGCGCGATGCGACCAGCTTTCGGATCGCCTGCTACGGGCAGGCGAACCGTGAGGCGCATGAAGGCGGGCTTGCGATCGACCGTTTCAATGCTACCGGCACCGCGGTGAGGTTGGAGCAGGAAAGCATCCCGGTCGTGCTCTACGGGCAGGGCTTCGTATCGCTTTCTGCGCCGTCGAAGGAATTGGAACGCCTCGTGATGGCAAACGCCTTCCACCACGGCGGGCATCCGTTGTTTCGCCGACATGCGCAGGCGGTCGCAGTGGTCACCGACGACGCCGAGAACATCAAGCCGACGAAAGCTAAATCGAACGGCCGCATCGATCTCATCGCTGCGCTGGTGAACGCGATCGGAATTGCCATTGCCGCGCCTGTCGAAAAGAAATCCTTTTGGGAAAAGTAGGGGTTATCCCGAATGACCCTTCAGTCGCGCCTTGGCGCCGCCTGGCGCGCGCTAACGTTCAAGAGCGACAGCCAGCAGATCACGTCGTCGCTCGATCTGTTTCGGGAGGTGTACGGGGCGCGGCTGTCGGCCGCCGGGATTCCGGTAAACTGGCAGTCGATGCTGAACGTCACCACGATCCTCGCCTGTGCAAGGGTGAGGGCGGAAGGGCTGTCGGTTCCATTTCGCGTCTATCAGGAGACCGGGGGCGGGCGGAAGATCGCGACCGATCATCCGCTGCATATGCTGATCAGCCGCAAGCCGAACAGCTGGCAGACGTCGCTGGAGTTCCTGGAGACGATCAGCTTCCATCTCGACCTCACCTACAATGCGTTCATATTCGTCAACCGCGTCGGTATCGCCCGCGAGATTCGCGAGCTGATTTCCATCGAGCCGGGCCGGGTCCGCGTTGAGCAGAAAGACGATTATCGCCTTCGGTATTTTATTCGCGGCAAGACCGGAAACGAGCAGGAGTTCGGACAGGATGCGATCTGGCATCTGCGCGGCCCTTCGTGGAATTCCTACACGGGCATGGATGCCGTCGGGATGGCGCGCAACGCCGTCGGGCTCACGCTAGCCCTCGAGCAGGGACAGAGCGACGGCCAGAAGAATTCGCCGCAGACGTCAGCGGTCTATTCGGTCAAGGAAAACCTGAGCCCGGAAAAGTTCACGTTCCTCGCCGCATGGATGGACAAGCATCTTCCGGGGGGCGACCGCGCCGGCAAGCCGATGATCCTCGACATGGGTGCGGAGTTCAAGCGCCTGATGATGTCGGCGGTCGATCAGCAATTGATCGAGACGCGCAAGTTTCAGATCGAGGAAAACTGCCGCACCATGCGGGTCTGGCCGATCATGATTGGCCATGCCGGCGACCAGTCACCGACCTTTGCCAGCGCCTCGGAATTCTTCCAGGCGCACAAGACCTACACCCTCGATCCGATGTACCGGCGCGTGTCGCAAAGCGCGAACGTCCAGCTCCTGGGCGAGGACGATCTGAGGGCCGGCTACTACACCAAGTTCATCAGCAATGCGCTGATGAGCTCGGCGCCGAAGGACAAGGCCGAATATTACACGAAGGCGCTCGGCTCCGGCGGCATCAAGGGCTGGCTGACGCAGAACGAGGTCCGAGACTTCGAGGATATGGATCGTAGCGACGAGCCGGAAGCCGACAAACTGCCGCAGCCTGCGGCGCCGGCCGCTGCGTCGAAGCCGACAGACAAGCCTGCACCTGGAGCATGATGATGGACCGCATTCGCTTCGACATGGAAGTGAAGTTCGCCTCCGACAAGACGGGCGTGTTCGCCGGCTATGGTGCGATCTTCGGGAACGTCGATTCCTATGGCGACGTGATCGAGAAGGGCGCCTTCAAAAGCACGCTTCGCGCCTGGGAGGACAAGGGCAAGCTGCCGCCGATGCTTCTGCAGCACGGCGGCGGGATCTTCGGCGGCGGTGCGGTCGATATGCTTCCTGTCGGCAAGTACACCTCGATGGAGGAAAATTCGAAGGGCCTGAAGTTCGAAGGCGAACTGTTCGCGATGAACACCGAGCGCGGCCAGTACATCTATGAAGGCCTGAAGGCCGGCACGCTCGACGGCATGTCGATCGGCTACAAGACGATCAAGTTTCGAAACGGCGCCAAGGCCGGCGAAGCGCGCCGCTTCCTCGAACAGCTCGACCTGATGGAGCTGTCGATCGTCACGTTTCCGGCAAATGACAAGGCACGCGTCGGCGCCGTCAAGTCGAGTGATATCAAGACAATTCGTGAATTCGAGGACTTCCTGCGGGATGTAGGCGGTTACTCGCATGCTGCCGCCAAGGCAATCGCTGCAGGCGGCTTCAAGGCTACGGACCCTCGGGATGAGGACGGCGCCGATCTGGCGGCAATCATTCGCCGCAACATCGCAACCCTCACCACATAGGAACATCCAATGGCGGAAATTGAAAACCTGCTCAAGCAGCAGGGCGAGGCGTTTGACGCCTTCAAGAAGTCGCACGACGAACAGATTACCGAGATCAAGAAGGGTCTCGTCGATCCCGTTCTGACCGAGCGCATCGGCAAGATTGAGAAGTCCCTCGATGTCGCTGTGGAAGCCAAGGCCGCCATCGATCGCGCGATCGAGGCCGAGAAGAAGGAGCGTGAAGCGCTCGAAATCAAGCTCAATCGGTTCGGCCTCAAGAACGACGAGCAGGGCCGCTCGGCACTGGAGCTCAAGACCTTCAACATCATGTTGCAGGGAGAAGCTGCCGAGAAGAAACAGGCGTTCACGCCGCTCGACCAGGACGGTTACGACGCCTACAAGACGGCATTCGGCGCCATGCTGCGCAAGAGCGAAAAGCTGCTGACACCCGAGGAGGCGAAGACGCTCTCCGTCGGTTCGGACCCGGATGGCGGCTATCTCGTCACCCCGGATACCTCCGGCCAGATCGTCAAGAAGGTCTATGAAACAAGCCCAGTTCGTCAGTATGCAAACGTCGTCACGATCGGAACCGATGCACTGGAAGGCATCGAAGACCTCGGTGAGGCCGGCGCAGGCTATGCCGGTGAACATGCGGCCTCCGGCGATACCACCACGCCGCAGGTCGGCAAGTGGAAGATCCCGGTATTCAATATGGATACCGAGCCGAAGGCCACCCAGAATCTACTCGACGACAGCTCTGTGGACGTCGAAGGCTGGCTGGCCGGCAAGGTCGCGAACAAGCGGGCTCGGTTTGAGAACGCCGAATTCGTGACCGGCGCTGCGAACAAGATCCGCGGCTTCGTATCGGGCTATCCCTATGCGACGGACTCCGGCGCCGGCGTGGCATGGGGCAGCGTGGGTTACGTCGCAACCGGCGTGGATGCGGACTTCGCGGCTTCGGCCAAGGGCGACAAGCTCTATGACGTCATGGGTATGCTGAAGAACGACTATCTGTCGGGTGCGGCGTGGTTTGCCAAACGGCTCACGATCACGGTCATCCGAAAGTTCAAGGACGGTCAGAACAACTATCTCTGGCAGCCTTCGTTCGTCGCCGGCCAGCCGGAAACCATCATGGGTTTCCCGGTCGCGCGCATGGAGGATATGCCCACGATTGCGTCGCAGAGCTATTCGCTCGGTTTCGGCAATCTGAAGGAAGCCTACACGATCGTCGATCGTCAGGGCATTCGCGTGCTGCGCGACCCCTACACCGCCAAGCCCTACGTCAAGTTCTATACGACCTGGCGCACCGGCGGCGGCATGGTGAACTTCGAAGCGCTGAAGCTGCTGAAGTTCTACACCTCCTGATGTGACGCATTGATCGGCGGCTTCGTCCGCCGGTCCCTTCCATTCACCCAATTCAAATCGAAAGGAACGCTTCGATGCGTGACATTATGGACAACCTGGACGTCAAGCGGGCGATATCGCCCCAGGCGGCCTACACCAGCAATACCGCGATCGTTTCCCAGATCGTCGATCTGCAGGGCTATGACGGCTGCATGTTGGCGATCGACCTCGGCGTCAATACTGACACCGACGCAACCTTTACCGTCCTGATCGAGGACGGCAACACGTCGAACCTGTCGGACAACGCCGCCGTTGACGATGCCTATCTCAACGGTACCGAATTGCTCGCAGGCTTCACGGCCGCCGGCGACGACAACAAGCTGAAAAAGATCGGCTATACCGGCATCAAGCGCTACCTGCGCGCGACCATCACGCCGGCCGCGAACGACTCGGGCAATATCTTCATTGCGGCCGAGTGGATCCTGCGACCGCTGCGCCGGCCTGCGGCCAATCCTCCGGTCTGATGAACTGATGGCGGGTTTCGGCCCGCCATTTCTCCAGTCTTGGCAGGGCCTCTGATGTACCGTCCCATCCTCGTTTCGGCGCCATCGGCCGCGCCTGTGTCGCTTGCAGAGGTCAAGGCCCAGTGCAGGGTCGACTTCAACGATGACAATGTGCTGTTGAACGCACTGATCGATGCGGCGGTGTCCTATGCCGATGGGTGGACGGGGATTCTCGGCCGCGCGCTCTGCCCGCAGACCTGGCGGCAGGACTATGACTGCTTCAGGAGATGCCTGCAGCTTCCGCTGTTCCCGGTGATCGAAGTCAACAGCGTCAAGTATATCGATCCGGCCGGTGTCGAGCAGACGATCGGTAGAGCCAATTACACGCTGAAGGTTGACGGCCTCGGCGCCTATGTCGAGTTCGTGTCTACCTTTGCGTTTCCGGCGACCAGCGTCGAGAGCGCGTCGATCAAGGTCGAGTACGACGCCGGTTATGAAGAGGGGGGAGACGAGCCGCTGCCGCCCGCCATCAAGCAGGGCTTACTGCTCCTGATCGGCCATCTCTATGCCAACCGGGAAGCGGTCGTCGTCGGTTCATCGCTTCAGGTCATGAGCGTCCCACTCGCTACGGATGCGCTGTTCGCGCCATATCGGCGCATTCGATTCTAACCGGCTAGATCATTTTTAGGCTAAGGAAAGGAGCTACACATGCAACCTCTCATCATGATTACCAATGGCGGCGACCATCCGTCGGATAAGTGGGCCGAGGTCACAGCGAAGAACATCGCGGACTTGGTGCAGGTCGACGACGACAAGCCGGAGGATAGCGATGCGGATCGCGCGCGGAAGGCCGCGGCGCGGCGGGCCAAGAGCAGGTTCGAGCTCGATTTGGCGGACGCGCTTTCGCTGCATCACGCGCGGAACCAGACCTTCGAATATGGCAAGCTCGCTGCTGAAGGCGATGCGCGGATCGCGGGTCCGTTCTCGACCTATGACAAGAAGGCCGAGATCGTCGCCCAGGTTGCGGCGATCTCCGACGCCTTCGCGGATCATTTCGCCAAGCCCGAGGTGCAGACGGTCGTCGGCGATATCCTCGACAAGCATTTCGCGCATGTGAAGAAGAATGCGCGCTCCTGGCACGCCGACAAGAATCCCAAGGGCGAAAACGCCAGGGTCCTGATCGCGGCGAAGGCCTCGGCCTAATCCCAGAACTATTTCGCATCATCCAGCGCCGCCACGCGGCCGATTTCTGCTGCTTTAAAGGAGACAGGTTATGGCTGGCACCACGACGGCGATGTGCTCTTCGTTCAAGCGTGATCTCTTGAATGGACTTCATCGGTTCGCGCAGAGCCGAACCTTCACGGCGACGGGCGCCTCGACCGCGACCTGGACCGCGGTTTCGGCGCTCACCGGGTTGGCCGTCGGCCAATTCCTTTCCGGCACCAACGTGGCCGCCGGGTCGCGTATCGCGGATATCCTGTCTTCGACATCGATCTTCGTCTCGAAAGCCTCGACCGGAGCGCTGGGCACGATCACCGCGATCGGGGACACGTTCAAGATCGCGCTTATCAAGGTTTCTCCGACGGGCACCTATGGCGCTGCCTCGGTCTCCTATGCCGACATCACGGGCAATTCCGACGAGGTCACCGGCACCGGTTACACAGCGGGCGGTACCGCTCTGACGAATACGGACCCGAGCCTCTCGACCACCACGGCATTGACGGATTTCGCCGACGTGTCTTGGACCACGGCGACGTTCTCAGCGACCGCCGCGATGATCTACAACACCACCCAGAATGGGCCGCAGGCCTCGCCGTCGGTTTCGACGCATGACTTCGGCGGTACCCAGACCGTCACCGCGGGCACGTTCACGCTGGTCTTCCCGACGCCAGACGCATCGAACGCGATTCTGCGGATCGCGTAATGGCACTGTACGTTTACAGGGTCGCGGACGGCTCGCTGTTCTCCTGGGCGCCGACCGATGACAGCCCGGTCGCGTCCGCCGAGGAACTCGCCGCGGCAGGCCTCGCCCTCGCTTCGGGTATGCCGGCGCTGGATGCCTCGCATGCGTGGGATGCCGCGACGAAAACTGTTGTTGAGACAACGCCGGCGCCGATTCCTAAGCCGATCGGCACGAGCCGATGGATCCTGCGGTTTACGCCGCAGGAATTCCAGGCCATCACCGCGAGCACCGACGCGAAGGTCGAACAGTTCATGTTCGCCCTGGAACATACGATGCAACTGGATCTGTCCGATCCGGTCATCGTCGACGGCATAGCCTACCTGGTCTCGATCAACCTGCTGGTGGCCGATCGGGTCGCGGCGATCCTGGCGAGCGCCTGAAGATGCCCGGCGGCTTTCCCGAGGGGCTGGATATCTGCAACCCCGTTGAATACAACCCGACGCCGACCGGGAACGGCTTCGCCACGGCGGTTGCTCCCAGCGCGACCGCAAACACCAAGGGCGCGTTCACCCAGCTCGTTGCGGCGACGTCCGCCGATGCCTGCTGGTGCAGCATCCTGGTATTTTTTGCTGCGACCACCGGAACGGAGACAGCGGTCGATATCGCGGTGGGCGCCAGCGGTTCGGAGGTTGTTGTTTTCAACAACCTGCGCTGTTCGGGCGCCGGCTCGCAAAATGCGGTGGCGACCTTTTCATTTCCCTGCGCCATCCCGAAGGGAACGCGCATCTCGGCGCGGTCGCAGGTCAACGCTGCCAGCGGGACTTCACCGGGCGTCGCCGTCACCTTGTTCGATGGCGGCTTTACCCAGATGGAGGGGGCCGCCGGCGTCGACGCCATCGGGTTTAACAGTGCCACCTCGCAAGGAGTGGCGCTGACCGGCGGAAGCGGCAAGGGGTCATATGGGCAACTGACGGCCGCAACGGCCCGCGACTACATCGGTCTGTTTGCCTATGTCGGATGGAATGCTGGGACCAACCTGTCCTATTACACCACGACGGATGTCGCGATCGGCGCCGGCGGCTCGGAGATCGTGATTGTTCCCGACATCACGGCCTCCTATCAATCCGGCGCCGGCATATCGCCGTTTCTCCCGATTGCCATTCCGGCCGGCGCGCGCATCGCCGGGCGCATGCAATCGGTGTTCGGTTCCGGGTACCAGAACGACCTCACGGTCTACGGAGTCTACAGATGAGCTGGACGGTCGATAATTCCGGCTCGCAGACCGCGACCATCGGGACCGAGCATGTCCTGGACAGCCCGACGACGGCCGCAACCTATGTGTTCTCGGTCGATACCGTGAACCTGGCCCTTGGCGATCTCCTCGAGCTGCGTTGCTACGACAAGGTGGACGGCACGAACTATCGCCAGATGTGGAAGGGCGCCTTTCAGCATCCGCAGGTCAACAATGCCAAGGTATCGCCGCCGATTGCGGTGACCACGCAAGCGAAGTTCACGCTGCTACAGGTCGCCGGTACCGGCCGCGCCTTTCCGTGGAGCGTGCGGAGGATATAGGCCGTGTATTTCTACTATGGCCTGATCGAGGAATTGCCGGCCGCCGGCGGCGGCGCGTCGATCTCGACTGGAGGCGTCGCCGGTACAGGTTCAGCCGGGACGTTCGCGGGGACGATTGCCAAAGGCGTCACGGGCGTTGCGGCGAGCGGATTGACAGGCTCGTTAACGGCAAGGACCTCGCCGGTAATCAACGGCGTTTCAGGCACCGGCGCGGCGGGCACCATCGCCAAGATTGGCGCGGATGTGCCGTCGGGCGTCGTTGCGACAGGGGCCGCAGGAACGCTTGCGGAGACCGGGAGTGCGTCGACTGCGATCACGGGCGTCGCTGCGACGGGTAGCGCGGGATCGCTCACCGAGACGGCCAGCGCGTCGAGAACCATAACCGGCAATGCCGCGACGGGGAGTATTGGGACGTTTTCGTTCTCGGGGCTAACGAACGTCGCACCGCTCGGGGTCAGCGCGAGCGGATCGGCGGGGATGTTCGGACCGGCCGTTTCGGCTGTTCCATTGGGAGTATCGGCCTCGGGCTCGGCGGGAAGTCTTGGCCCTGCCTGGCAGATCGGTCCCGTCGGCGTATTGGCATCAGGTTTCGCCGGGACGCTGGCGGAAGCGGTTCTCAAGGGGCCAGCCGGGGTTTCGGCAAGCGGCAGCGCTGGCACGTTCTCCTTCGCCGGGCAGGTCAACCAGTCGGTTGTCGGGGTCGCGTCGATCGGATCGGCGGGAAATTTTGCATTCGCGATTTCACCATCCAAGTCTATCACGGGTGTCCAAGCCTCCGGTTTTGTGGGTTCGGTGGCGCCGGCGAGCTTGAAGACACTCGCGGCTGCGGCCGGGCAGGGCCTCGTCGGAACACTGCTCGGGGCCGTCGGCATCATCCCGCCTGACGGCGTCCAGGCAAGTGGCAGCGCCGGGACCTTCGGCCTCAGTCATAATGCGACTGCCGGCCTCAGTGGCGTCTCGGCATCCGGTCGTGCTGGCATCATCGGCTTCAGTGTGGTCCAGATCCAGTCGCAGAGGATCGTCTTTGCTTCTTCCGAAATCCGATCAGTGACCATCGCAGCCGAAATCCGGTTCGTGATGCCATAACCGGAATGGTTTGATGCAGTGGCAGCATAGGAACGCATGGCAATGAACTGGCCGCCCAAGGACCCCGACGAAATTCTCGATTACGATATCGACTGGACCAGCCGGCTTTATTCGAAGGCCGAACTCGCTTCCGTTGCCGCCGGGGAAACCGTGATTCCGGCAGACTCTATTTCGACGTCGACCTTCACGCTGCCGCTGGGCATTGTTGCGAATTCGACGTCGAACACCACAACGACGACCAAGGTCTGGATTTCCGGCGGTACCGAGGGCCAGAGCTATCTCGTCGAAAACCGCATCGTCACCGCCGGCGGACGCACCATGGACCAGACGGTGAAGCTCCGCATCAAATCGAAATGAGATGGACCGCCTCGACGCGCTGATCGCGATCGCGCATCTGCGCGTGAGACTGGCCAGAATAGAAGTCAATCCTGATCTTTTGGGGAGAATTTCCGAAATGGAAATCAAGCGACCGATGGCGCTGGCGGCCTTTTCGAGCCGCCTCAAGCGCGCCGAAAAGAGCGAGGCCGACATCGAGGTTACGGGTAGGCGCTACGATACCGTGCTTGACGAGATCGACGAATTGCACGGGGTCGGCAAGGCCCATGTCGGCCAGCTCGAGCTCTACAAGGATGGCCTGAAGACCACCATCGAACGCATGGTCGGAGGATCCAACGGTGACCCTATCGCTGGCCAGGATGGCCAAAAATCCCAGGAAGCCGGCAGCGGTCCGGCGGTCGGCCAGATCATCTCGAGCAAGACCGAAGGCCAGTGATCTCAAGCTGACAATCAACGCGAGATAGTTTCAACCTCCAGAAAGGACTAAGCGTCATGGTCGATATTTCAATTACCGCTGCCAACGTCGTCGTCTCCGGGACAGGGCATAGCCGCACGTCCGGTACTGCGGGCGAAACTATCCCAGCTGGCAAGGCCTATTATGTCGATCCCACCACGAAAAAGTGGATGCTGGCCGATAGCAATTCGACCACAGCGGAGGCGCGGCATGCGGATGGCGTCACGCTGAATAGCGCATCGTTGAACCAGCCGATCAATGGGGTGAAGTCGGGCGCGGTCACGATCGGTGGCACGCTGACGGCCGGCGTCGCGTACTATCTCAGCGATACGCCCGGCGGCATCTGTCCCGTCGCCGATATCGGTACCGGCGAATATGTCTGCCTGCTCGGCATCGCACTGTCGGCCACCGTGCTCGACGTCGATATCCATTACTCCGGCGTAGCGCTCTGATCCATGACGACGGCCGGCGAACTCAGGCATCGGATCGGATTCTTCAGGCGTGCCGCAACCGATGACGGCTACGGCAACGTCGAGACGGCCTATCCTGCCGATCCTGAGTTCGCGCGCGCCGGGAAGGTCCAGGCGAAATTCGGCGGCGAAACGGTCCTGGCGCAGCGTCTGCAGGGCCAGCAGACGTTCACGATCACGGTTCGGCAGGACGCGCTGACGAGAACCGTGACCACGGACTGGATGGCGAAGGACATGAGACTCGGCACGATCTGGAACATCCGTTCCGGGCCGGTCGACCCCGAGGATGACGGGGCGTGGTTCGAATTCCTGTGCCAGAGCGGAGTGGCGACGTGAAGACGGTCAGGCTCGATCGGGATTTTGTCTATAAGCCCAAGCGGAACGTGCATGTCGCCTACAAGGGCGGCGTCACCTATCAGCGCGTGCCGGAGGCGGCCGTTCGCGTGATCGTCGCGGCCAAGGCCGGCGAAGTCATCGAGATGCAGGAAACTGAAAATTGAGCGATCCCAGCCTCGAGCTTCAGGCCGCGATCGTGGCTGCGCTGAAAGGAAATTCACCGTCGATTGTGGGCGGCCGTATCTATGATGACGTCCCGGCCGGCGCGGCGTTTCCCTATGTCAGCATGGGAGATTGCCAGGTTCTCCCGGACAAGTCCGGCTGCATCGACGGCGTCGAGGTCTATCCGCAGATCGATGTCTGGTCGCGTGCGGTCGGATATCCGGAAGTCAAGGGGATCACAAAAGAGGTTCTCGCTGTCCTCGATGACCAGCCTCTAACTGTCGGTGGTTTCAACGTCGTCGTGTTCGAAGTCGAAAGCGTCAACTATCTCCGTGATCCGGATGGCCTGACCCATCATGCCGCGATCACTTTCCACGGAATTATCACCCCAGCCTAACCCGCGCCTACAAGCGCAACCCCCATCCGGCCGGCCTCGGACGGATCGCCTTGCTATGAAAGGATCTCTGCAATGGCACAGCCCGAAGTAATTGCCGGAACCAAGCTGCTCCTGCTCGTCGGTGACGGCGCAAGCCCCGAAGTTTTCGGAGAGCCGTGCGGCCTCACCACCAAGGCCTTCGATCTTTCGGCGTCGACCAACACAACGTTGATCCCTGACTGCGACGATCCCGAAGCGCCGGCATGGGAGGCAACCGATATCAACGCTCTGTCCGGCAGCGCTACCGGAAACGGCGTGATGGCGGTCGCATCGTTCGCGATTTGGAATGACTGGTTCATGTCGGCAACCGGCAAAAACATGCAGATCAAACTCGATCACGCCAGTCTCGGGTACTATTCCGGCAGCTTCAAGCTGACCGGTTTCAAGTTGTCCGGCACAAGGGGCAACAAGGTCCTTGTCGATGTCACCATCAAGAATGATGGCGCCGTGATCTGGACCGATAATCCCTGATGGCGCGGCCTGACGACGAGCTGCAGGACTGGTTCTCCGGTCTTTCCTTCAAGGTCAAGAAACGTCTCGCGGGAAAGATCAAGGACGAGGCCGACCGGCTCGCCAGCGCGATCAAGGCCGCGGCTCCGGTCAAATCCGGGGCCTTGCGCGATACCGTTCAGGTCCGCCGCAAGAAAAGCGATGTCGACCTCGAGGTCACGGCGGGCGGGGACGCTACCACCAAGGAAATCAGGGCTGGAAGCGGCATTACTTACGACTATAGCCGGGCCGTCGAGTTTGGAACGGTGAACGCGCCAGCCGAGCCGTTCTTCTTCAATACCTATCGCGAAATGGCGCCGGAGATCCGACAGAACATCGAGGATGCCGTGCAGGAGGCGATCAATTCATGAGTGCACCGGGGACGCGGCAAATCGTCTGGGCCAATGGCGAGGACACGTTCTGCATTGCCAAAGTCGGGTTAATCCTCGACCTCGAGGACAAGTGCCACGCGGGTTTCGCCGTCATCATGGCGCGCCTGGAGAACGGGGCATGGGGTCTCAACGACGTCCGGGAGCCGATCAGGCTCGGATTGATCGGCGGCGGCATGAAACCCGAAGCCGCCATGGCCGCGGTGCGCCGGCATGTCGACGAAAACCCGTTGGCCCATAGCGTGCTCGTCGCCTACGAAATCGTGAAGGCGGCGATGTTCGGCGTGCCTGACGATCCCGTCGGAACAGCGGGAGACGACGATAAAAAAAAAGAGGAACCGGCGAAGGCACCGGAAACCGGCTCCATCACGACGACGGACGCCTCCGACGCTCCGAGATAATCAAGATCGCCGCGAAACTCGAAATCGATCTTCGCTCAGTCGAGGACTGGTCGCTCTGGGAAATCGTTGCTTATATCGACGGCCGCAACGAGGCCTATGCGAAGGACGATAAGCCGGAAGCCATGAGTAACGAAGAGTTCGATGATCTTCTCAAGAAGCACAACATCCCATCCTCGGTGAACTGATGGCCGCTCCCGCCCTGCGCATTCCAGTCGGACTCGATATTCCGGGTTTCGAGAAGACCGTCAATGACGCCAAGTCGCTGACCAGGACGACCACTGACTTTCTGGTAAAGGAATTCGCCAAGGCGCAGTTGAAACTCGTCGTCAATTCGGACCAGTTCAAGCCGGCAGTCCAGAACGCCACGAAGTTCGTGGGGGCGCAGTTCGATGCGGTCAAGCCGCAGATACAGGCGTTCACGCAAACGGCCGTCAAGGAAACGACCGAAGCGGGCCTCAAGGTCGCGAGCGTCTTTGCCTCTCCCGCGATCAAGGGATCGTTCCAGGCCTTCACGGCAGTCGGCGTCCCCGCGGCGGCCGGTCTTGCACAGGCGCTGGCGCCGGTCGCGCTGCGGGCCATTGCAGTCTATGAGGCTGTTCATCTGGTCGCGGAAGCCGTCGGCGCGGCACGCGAGCAGATCGCCGCGATGGTGGCCGTCGCCGACAAGGCTTCGAACCTGAATCTTTCGCCCCAGTTTCTCCAGCAGTTCGAGGGCGAGTCCCGCAAGCTCAAGATCACGACCGATGAGCTCGATACCGCACTGTCGAATGCCTTCAACGCGTCGAAGGAAAAATCGCCGATCGATCTCGGCAAATGGGAGGTCGCGGGCGAACGCATCAATGATGTCGAGCTGGCGCTGCGCGTTTATAACCAGGAGGTCCAGAAAGCCACCGGTAAGCCGCTCCAGGGCCTGATCGATTTCCGCGACGCCAAGACGCAGGATGACAAGGTCAAGAGCGTGCTCGCGGCGATGGTTCAGCTCGACAGCATCGGTCAGCATCTGCAATCTCTCGATCTCGGCGAGAAGATGTTCGGCGCCGCTTTCGTCGACCGGATTAGGCAGGGCAAGACGTCGGCCCAGGGCATCCTCGATACCGTGAACCAGCTCAAGGCTTCGCAGGATGGGATATTCTCGGATGAGATGGTCAACCGGGCTAAGGCGGTTGACGATCAGCTGAGGCTGTCCCAGGACCGCCTGTCGCGCGATCTCAAGCCGACCTGGGACGGCATCGCGGGGGTCATTCTGACCATCAAGGGCTATTGGGCCGACGTCGTCAATCTCGTTGCCAAGGCCGTTGAACTTGCCAACGGTATCAATATTCCGAGTGTTGCCAAAACGGCGGCTGACCTGGCGCTTGGGGCCGCCCAGTCACTTCCGGGGATTGGACCAGTCGTTGCCGGCGCGAGAACGGTTCAATCGCTCCTGCAGCCAAAGGACCAACCGGCCACGTTCGCAGAGCGGTTTGGTAATCTTCCGCCGGCACAACAGCAGTCCTCGCGCGGCACCGGCGGGGCGCCCACACTCAGATCGACAGGCGTTCGCGATCCATTCGAAGCCGCAATCGCCAATACCGAAAAACGGATCGCTATCCTCAACGCCGAATCCGATACGATCGATCTCAATACTGCGGCGCGCGAGCGCGCCAAGACGGTTGCCCAACTGGAAGAAGCCGCGAAGCGCGCCAACACCGCGGCTGGAAAGGCCAATACCGACGTCACGGAAGCGCAGCGCATCGCGATCGAAAAGGAAGCGGACGCGGTGCAACGGGCGGCGGCTGCCTATGCGCAAAAACAGGTCCAGTCCCAGATCAAGTTCGAAGCCGGCACCGCGTTTCTTTCTCAGTCGGACGTAGCGATTGCCTCACAACTCAGGGGGATCTATGGCACGGATATCCCGGCGGCACTCAACAGCAGTTATGCCGCCGCCATGCGCTTCAACGATGTGTCGCGGGAAATCTCGAACACGATATCCACCAATCTGACCAGTAGCCTGGCGGATGTCATCGACGGAACCAAAACGGCCGGTCAGGCCTTTCAGGATTTCGGCAAGGTCGTGATCAGGTCGATCGAGGAAGCGATCATCAAGCTCCTGATCGTCGGGCCCCTGATGCGAAGCCTTCAGTCCGGTTTCTCGCTTTTTTCGGGTGCACCAACGGCCGGCGTATCGGGCCTGCCGGCGATCTATGCGGATGGCGGTTATACCGGCGACGGGTCGAGGAACGATCCGGCCGGCATCGTCCACAAAGGCGAATATGTCTTCGACCAGGAGGCGGTCAAGCGCATCGGCGTTCCAATGCTGTTGCGACTGCAGCGAGGCTATGCCGATGGGGGTCCCGTCGGAATGCCCGCAGTTATGCCATCCGTTGATGGGCGTGGCAGCGGAGGAAACATCACGGTCAACCTCGTCGAAGATTCCAGTCGCGCCGGCCAGACCAAAAAGAAGGATAACAATAATGGCGGCTTCGATCTGACGGTGTTCGTGGATTCCATCACGGCCAAGAACGCCGCCAATCCGGGAAGCGCGACTTCCGCCGCGCTCGACGGCCGCAAGCGCATCGCATCGAGGTGACGGCAAATGGTTGACGCCTGGCCCGCGACACTGCCGCAGTGTTTCATCGTCGGTTATTCCGACGGGGAAGGCGACGGTCTGATCGAAACGGCGCCCGATATCGGTCCGCCGATCTCGCGGCCCCGTTCTACTGCTGTGGTGCGTCCGCTGTCGGGCGCGATGCGGATGACGCGAGCGCAGATCGCGATCTTGAGCGCATTCTTCCGGACGACATTGCTGCGCGGCTCACTGCCGTTCAGCTTCACCGATCCGACCTTCGGCGGAACCGTCCTGGTCAAGTTTCCGAAGGGCAGTCAGCCGAGCTGGCAGCAAACCGGGCCTGGAATGTACCGGGTCAATATCACGCTGAGCGTACTACCATGAGGATACTATCCCTCGATTTCCGCAAGGCGCTGTTCTCGCAGGAATCGGGCGAGGTACCGATTTTCCTCTTGACGATCACGCATCCCAGCCTCGCAGATCCGATCTATCTGTCGACCGATCCGACCGAGCGGTTCTCGTCCGATCCGGTGATGTACCGGACGCAAAGCAGGAGCATCGATTTTCTCTATGCCGGCGTCGACGTCACGATCCCGGACGAGCAGGACAAGAGCCCGCCGGCGTCCAAATTGACGATTGAGAATGTCACGCGCGACCTGGTTCCCCTCGCAAGATCGGTCTCGACGCCGCCGAGCGTCAAGATCGAAGTCGTGCTGGCCTCCGATCTCGATACCGTCGAGGTGACATGGCCGGCGCTCGACATGTCGAACCTGACATACGATGCGAGCCAGTTGGTATTCGATCTGACCATGGATGCACTGGTGACGGAGCCCTATCCGAGTGGGACATTCAGTCCGGCTTCTTTTCCCGGCCTGTTCTTTTGAGCGCTTTCGATCGCTTCGTCGGCATCCCCTATCTCGACAGGGGGCGCAGCATCGTCGGATGCGATTGCTACGGCCTGCTCTGGATGGTGTTTCGCGAGTTGCGCGGCATCGAATTGCCGTCCCATGGCGACCGCTACGTCACCGGGGCGGATCGCGAGGCGATGGCGCGGCTGATCGCCGGCGAGCTGGACGATTGGCATGAAGTCGAAGCCAGCCAGGAAACGGCCTTCGACGGCGTCCTGATGCGCGAGGGGAAATTCCCGCGGCATATCGGGATCGTCACGGCGCCGGGAATGGTCCTGCACGTCCAGCGCGGCGAGACCTCGCGGATCGAGCGCTACCGCTCCGGGTTCTTCATCCATCGCGTCGTCGGTTTCTACCGGTATCGGAACCATGAATGACCGCATTGAGCAGGGCATCAATCGAAGGCGAGGTTCTTTCGCCCTCCGACATGGTGTCGGTCTACGGCACAACGCATCCGTTGAATGCTGTCGCCGGAGCCAGGATTCATTGCCTGGTGCCGGCCGGGCTTTCGATCAGTGAAATTCTGTCCGAGGCACTGAAGGAAAAACCGGTCTGGCAGAACCGGCGCGATCTGATCGTCAGGATCGGCGACCACGAGATACCAGAGGAAAACTGGTCGAAGGTCCGGGTCAAGAAGGGGCAGGCAGTCACGTTCATCCCGCGGCTGCAGGACGGGCAGGTCTGGCGGACGGTGTTCTCGGTCGTTATCGCGATCGCCGCGATCGCGATTGCCGGCCCGCTAGCCAGTAGCTTGACGATCGCCGGATTTGCGATCACCGGAACGGCGCTGACGGTAGCTACCGCCTTGATTGCGGGCGGCATCATGCTGGCCGGCACGCTGGCATTGAACGCGCTGTTTCCGATCGCCAAGCCGGAGCAGCTTGAAAGTGTCAATTCAACCGCACTCAATTCGATCAACGGAGCGCAAAACCAGTCGAATCCGTTCGGACCGATTCCTGTCGTGTTCGGTACGCATCTTCAATCGCCATATTATGCGGCCAAGCCCTACACCGAGATCGTCGGCGACGATCAGTATCTGAGGCTATTGTTTTGTTTGGGATACGGCCCGCTCGCGATTTCCGATTTGCGGATCGGCGAAACCCCGCTGTCGTCGTTCTCGGATGTCACCACTGAAATTCGCCAGGGTTTTGTCGGGGACGCTCCGGTCACGCTTTACCCGGGCGAGGTCGACGAAGTTGCGCTCTCGATCGAACTTCACAATCCGAACGGCAGCCCCGGAACTGTCGATGACGTTGGTTACTGGCAGTCGCAGACAACATCTGTAGATACCGACGAAATATCGGCAGACTGGATCGCAACGCAAGGCATCTACGTGATCAATGCCTCGACCGGCAGCCCAGACAACTGGAGCGTCCTGATATCGATGCGGTATAGACTGGTTGGGACGGCGACATGGACCGAGCCGGGCGATATCCAGTTCACCCGCTCAACCAGCCCGTCCCGGCGCGGGGTAAATCTTCCGGTGCCCAGAGGCCAATATGAATTCCAGACCCGCAAGCATTCTGGCGACGGCGACCCGGCCAAGCATAAGGACACGATCGTCTGGACCGCACTGAGATCGATCAGGAAGGCTCCTCCGATCGCGTTTCCGAAGCCACTTGCGCAGGTCGCATTGCGGATCAGGGCGACCAACCAGCTCTCTGGGGTGATCAATACCTTCAACTGCATAACCTCCTCGCTGGTAAAGGCCTATTCGGGCTCGGGATCGACGTGGAACGCGAATACCGCCTCGCAATGGCCGCCCGACCTGTTTCGTCATGTGCTGCAGGGGCCGGCCAATGCAAGGCCAGTTCCTGACGCCTTGATCGATATCGCCAACCTGCAGGACTGGTGGAACTATTGCGTCGCCAACGGCTTCAAGTTCAACAAGGTGCTGATCTCCGTGATGTCGGTCTACGATCAGATCTATGAGATCGCGGCCGCGGGCAGAGCAATACCGGCCTTCATCGACGGCAAATGGGGCGTGATCTGGGATCGTCCCAATGACTCGATCGTGCAGCATTTTACGCCTCGTAATTCCTGGGGGTTCCAGGGCCAGCATCCCTATCCGCAGCAGCCTCACGGCTGGCGGGTTCCCTTCATCAACGAAACCAACGGCTACACGCAGGACGAGCGCATCGTCTATGACGACGGCTTTGATGCGACCAACGCGACCTTGTTCGAGGGCATCCAGTTTCCCGGGGTCACCGATCCAGACCTGGTCTGGAAGCACGGCCGCTTTCATATCGCCCAATCGAGACTCCGCCCCGAGAAGATCAGCCTTTCGGTCGGCTGGGAGCATCTGATTTGCACCCGTGGCGACCGCGTCAGTGTCACCCATGACGTTCTCCTGATCGGGCTCGCCTCGGGACGGCTGAAGTCGATTGCGGCCCAGGTCGTGACCTTCGATGAGCAGATCACGATCGAGGCTGGCAAGAGCTATGGCATGCAGTTCCGCGTTCCGGAGGATGCGCGGATCATCGATCGCGCGGTCGATCCTTCCGTCGTAGCGGGAGATTATACCAGCCTGACCTTGGTCGGGGATCTGACCGGGCTCAGCGCGGGAAATCTGTTCGCCTTCGGCGAAACCAATCAGGAATCCGCGGACTATCGGGTGCAGGGGATCTCGCACCAGAAGGATCTGATCGCGACACTGACGCTAGTGGACGACGCGCCTGCGGTCTCGACCGCCGACCAGGGAAAGATCCCGCCCTATAACCCGAACGTCACGCTGCCGCCGGACCCGTTTACGCTGCCGCCGCGGGATCTGAAATATCTCGAGGTGATCGACGGCGCCGGAGCGTCCGTCCGGGCATTGGTGCGTTTGACTTGGCAGGTGCCACGCTTCGGCAATATCACCTCATTTGAGGTACAGCAACGCGATGATAATGCCGACGGCCCCTGGGCGCGGATCGATACTGTTGTGCCGCCGCGTACAGGTTCCGACGTGCCGCTGATCGCGGCCGGGGTCTGGAGTTTCAGGGTTCGCTGCATCTTTGTCGATGGCACCACGTCTGACTGGACGGAACTCGCTACCCTGTTCTTGCAGGGCTTGTCGGTGGTGCCGGCGCCCGTCGCCAATCTCCGCAACACGTTTATTTCCGGGCGTCAGTTTCTATCATGGGATCCGCCGATCGACGTTCGAACGATTCCCATAGAGATCCGCAAAGGATCAAGCTTCGAATCCGCGCAGATCATTGAGGATGCTGCGGTATCCCCCTGGCAGACTGTGGGCGATGATCTGTATTGGGTGACAGCTTACGCCGTGTCGCCGTTTGGCGTGCGAGTCTATGCAGCGCCGGCTCAGTCCATTCTGATCGAGGATTCCGTCACCACGCAGAACATCGTGGTCACGCATGATGAAGGCGACGAGGGTTGGACCGGAAGCTTCACCGGGAATGTCGGGATCGACAATGCCGATAATTTTTTGCGCACATCTGGCATCGATGATTTCTTAGTTCGTAGCGATTTTCTTGGCACAGTAAACTTCATTGACGGCGACGGCACGCTGCAGGGTGGTGGCATCTACTGGTCACCGACGATCGTCGATACGGGCGGCGTGACGTTTTGCCGGATCTCGAACGACTGGACCGCCACCGGCATCGCGGCTGACGACGATTTTCTCGGCCGGGAGGATTTTATAGCCGTTGCGGACTTTCTCAGCGCGTCGCTTTCCGCGTTCGTGCGGGTGCGACCGATCATCCGGATGAGTCAGGTCGGTCCGTCGCCGGTTTGGGGCGATGTTCAGATCTGGTCGCCTGACGTCTATCAGGGCTGGATATTTCAGCTCGGGATCCAGTTCGATATCCTGACAACCTCTCAGCTTCCAAATCCCGGCGCGATCGCGGTTCTGGAAGGCTGGATCTGGACCATCGACGTCCCAGACCGGTTCGATTCCTATCAGAGCCTGACCGTGCCATCAGGCACAGGCCTTGCGATCACGTTCCAGCCCAGTGGTGGCGCTTCACCGCTGCCGTTCAACGGTGGCATCAATGCCGAGCCGTTGCCGCATCTGACGCCCTCAATCGAGAATCCGAACGCCGGCGACCTGGTGACATGGACCGATCTGACGCTCTCTGGTGTCACACTCAAGGTGATGAACTCCGGCATCTCGGTCGGCGGCTCAAACGTCAATCTGCTCGTCCGTGGCTACTGAAATAATCCAAAAGGAAATCTCATGTCGCAAGGCAACAATTATATCCCCACTACCGGCGTCTTCAGCGGCCTGACCGCCGCGAACGATATGAACGCAGCGCTCGATGCGCTGCTGACAGCGAACTCCGGATCCTCAGCACCAACCAATGCGCTGGGCGGCGTTCCGAAGCTCGGTCAGACCTGGCTGGATACGACGTCGGCTACCTTCCCGGTGCTCAAGCGCTATACCGGGTCGGCATGGGTCGTGGAAGCGGTGATCGACGTCGCCAATGGTATCTGGATTCCAGTGGTGGGCAGCGGTGTCGGCACCATCGCAAGTGCCACAACGACCGATATCGGATCTCAGCCTCAGCATGTTTTGAACGTCACAGGAACGACAACGATCACCGGTCTCGGTTCAACTGCAGTGGTCGGTCAGGAGAAGGTGCTGATCTTCGGCGGCGCGCTGACGCTGACCTATAATTCGACCTCGCTGATCATCCCGACGCAAACGTCGAAAGTCACGGCGGCCGGCGATATCGCGATCGCGGTCTATCTCGGCAGCGGCAATTGGAGGGTACTGACTTACGTGCCGATCACCGGCGCCGGCATAACCTCGATCGACAGCCAGACCGGCGCGGTGACCACCTCGAACGGCATCACCTCGACCGGCGCATCGATCCAGCTCACGGCCGCGCGGCGCACGCTGCCGACCAAGCAGGTCTTCACCTCGGGATCGGGAACCTACACCACGCCGGCCAATGTGCTCTGGATTCGCGTTCGGATGGTCGGCGGCGGCGGCGGCGGTGGCGGCGGCAATAACAGTGCGTCCGCGACGGCGGGCGGGACATCGACGTTTTCGGGCGGCTCGCTTTCCGCCGGCGGGGGTAGTCCTGCATCCGGCGTCAGCGGCCCCACCTTGGGCGGTTCGTCGAGTGGCGGCAATGTGGTGAACATTCCAGGCGGCGGCGGAGGCGGCTCGAGTGGCGCGACAAACGGGCCAGGCGGACAGGGTGGCGCGTCTTATTTTGGAGGCGGCGGCGGTGGCGGCGCGGGTGGGAGCTCGGGCCAGGCGGCCTCTTCCAACAGCGGCGGCGGTGGTGGTGGTGGTGGTGGTGGTGCAACCGCCAGCATTGCGGGCGGTGGAGCGGCAGGCGGTTACGTCGAGCACATCATTCAATCACCGGCGGCGACCTATACCTACGCGGTTGGCGCCGGCGGCAATGGTGCGGCGGGCACGTCGGCTGGTAGTGGGGGCGCGGGTGCCGCAGGCATCGTGATCGTCGAGGAATATTATAATTGAAAAACAAAATGGTCATCGCCGCGCTTGATCATGCGGTATTCGCGATGCGCGGCGACGAAATCGGATTCCGGCAATATCGTCCGGGGCAAGCGAACGTGCCGGTTTAGAATGCCGAGCGGCGCCGCACCAGGCCCGCTGTCGACCAGATGCGAGGTATGGATCTCGCGCCGACCATCGCTATCGCGGGAAAGGGCCATGCGTTCCCAGATCATGGTCGGCGCGCGCAGATCGCATAGTGCCGCAAGGGTGGCGCGGGGATCTTCGACATATTGCAGTGCGCCATTGGAATGCACCACATCGATCCGGCCAAGCCAGGCACCGGCATTCTCGATCTGCGAAAAAAACCGTAAGCGTTCGCTCTGTAGTTCTGCGGCGCGCGCGGCCATTGCCGGCGTCTCGACGACCGCCCAGCGGATCGCGGCGGATTGCGCGGCGGCACGCCGATAGTGAATACCGCAGCCGCCGCCGAAATCGAGCACAGACGAGGCGCCGGCCATCTCGGGCCAGGACGCGGGCTGTTCCGGGGCGGTGACGGTTTTCCGATAGATCATCTCGACCAGCTCGGGCTGCTCGTAGCCCTCGAGCGGCGTCCTGATCAGCGGCGTGACGCGGTCGACAATGCGGCGTAGCAGCATCTTTGAATTCCCCGACGAGATCCAGGGGGATGTCTTTACCACCACAACCGCCGGCCCGCAAAGCCGATTGCACATACACTTTTAGTTGAATCAACTGTTTCGGCCGGCAGTAATTCACCACTAGCGGAGGGATCGATATGGCTTGGCGCGGAATCGACGGATGTCGGCGCGGCCAGCGTCACCACCATCATGTATGACGCGATGCACGCGAGCGGCGCGCCGTTCTAGCTGCGCCTGCTCCACCATTCCCTCAAGAGCAGGACGACATTGACGGCGACCATGGCGACGATCAGTCCAGTCGTGACCATCAATTGCGTTCTGTCCGCCGGCAGGCCTGCAAAACGATAGAACTCGTTGACGTTTTCCATGGGACCGGACCGTATATGACCTTCCGCAACCGGACAACCGTAAATTGCCATGGGATTGTTGAGAAGTCCGGCGCCCTTCTTTTGGCGTGCCTGCTCTGGCTCTCCTTAATCGCGTGGTGCATCGGCCTGGTCGCGTTCGCCGGTATTCCGCTGATACGGATTGCGATCGCGCTTTATCCGAACGGAATTTCCAGCAGTATCTAGAGCTAAACCCATGACAGTTCTCGCAGCCTGTCGCCCGGTGGCTCGGCTGCCTGTCGGGCCCCGTCCTTCAATAACAGCACCACTCACCATCCGGAGCGAGCAGAAAAATGACCGAGCCAGCGTCAATCCGATACAAGAACCCCGGCGCCATGTGGGGCAGCGCGCTCGCCAAGAAGTGGGGCGCAGAGCCGAAAGCCGTCACGCTCAATGATGGCAAAGGGCAGGGAAACAACATCGCGGTCTTCCCGACCTACGTTCAAGGAATCTGCGCCCAGCTCGACCTGTGGCGCACCTCGGCGAACTACAGGAATAAGCGCTTCGCCGACGCGATCGCGATCTGGTCCGGCCACAACGAGGTCGAGAGTTATATCCGCTTCGTGATCGCCCGCGTTCCGGGGATGACCCGCGATACCATCATGGACGATGCGTTCTGGAAAAGCCCCAGCGGAATCGCCTTTCTCAAGGCGCAGGCCTGGCACGAAGCCGGAAAGCCCTATCCGGCCTCCGATGCCGACTGGATCGAGGCGCAGAAACGCGTATTTGCCGGCGCAGTTCCGGCGAAGCCCGCGATCAAGCCGGCTACCAAGAAGGCCGCGGCCGTTGTCATCGGGGCGGGGGCGGCCGTCGGCGCTGCGGCGTCGCAAGGCTGGAACTGGCCGGAGATCGGCGTCTCGGCGCTGATCGCGGCCGGCATCGTCACGGCCATCGTATTGCTCATCAGGAAGGTGCGGTCATGAAAATTCTTCTCGTCCTTGTCGTCTTCACCGTTCTGCTGCTCTGGTACGCGCTGCAGGGGCGGCAATGGCTTAAGTCGAAACCCTGGGCTGAAGGATTCTTCGCACTCGTCGAGCCAGTCGAGATCGTTCTGTTCAAGAAGTCGGAAACGATCCTGTTCGCGCGCATGAAGGTGATCCTGGGCGTTGTCTTGACGCTTCTGACAGAGATCGGATCAATCAACCTCATGCCGTTGATGCCGCTGATCCCCGAGGCCTATGCACCCTATGTGCAAGCCGCATTCAATCTGCTGCCGCTCGCCATCACAGTGGTCGGCATGATGGACGAGAGATTGCGCAACACGACCACGAAACCGATCGAACTCGTCGCGGTCGCCGACAGCAAGATCACGCCGGAGATCGCGATAGCGATCGACAAGGCCGAGGAAAAGAAAGCGGAAGCGGTCGCCGCGGTGACGGACAAGGCGGCTTGAGATGCTGACCGCCATCCTCGCATTCTTTCAGGCCATTCCCGCGATCGCGGGCGGCATCAACAACTTCACCACGCGCTACTACGACGCCAAGGTCCAGATCACCAAGGCCCGCATCGGCGGCGACACGGACGTAGCGAAGCAGCTCGTCACCGGTCTTGTCGCCGAAGGTCAGACCCGCGTCGAATTTCTCAAGACGGTCGGTCAATCGCCCTTCCTGATGTACCTGATCGGCGGCTTCGCTACGCCCTGGATCATCTACGAATGGAAGGTCGTGGTGTGGGACAACATCGTCTGCCCGGCTTTGTACGGTAAGCCCGGCTTCACCTATACAATCACGGGCCTGGTTGCCGATTGGTCCGGCGTGATCCTGGCCGGCATCTTCGGCGCCGGTACAGTCATGGGAGTAGGCCACATGTATTTCAATCGAAAAGAACGATAACGAGGCGGCCCGGCCCATCGCGTCAACGATTGGACCGAGCCTGACCACTCCAACCCTAGGGGTAGGGCTGACATGGCTGATCAAATTAAACTACAGGTTGCGGATTTTTGCTGTCCCTTTTTTGGGTTGACAATAGGAGATAGCCGATGCCGCGCCACTTCGGTCTGCGCCGGCCGCGACATGAATCCACTGGATGGGGCCAGTCTATTGGCATCGCTACCTTGCTGATGCTGGCCGGCGTCTGCGGATTTTTCGCCGCGACATGGGCGATCACCTTCGCCTACTCGGTATTTTGATCAGCGGGGGAATGATGCAGGACGACGAGATCAAGAAAGTAGTCGGCGCCGTTCTGGCCGAGCAGAAACGGCTTCACAACAACGACATTGACGAAGTCGTCCTCAAGACCATCGCGACCATCCTGACCTCCTTCGGGATCGAAGAGGAAGACCGGGTAGAATTGAGGGCCGATTTCATCCACCTGCGCAAATGGCGCAAGAGCGTCGAACAAGCCCAGGGAATGACGTTCAAGGTCATCGTCACCGCGATCGTCGGCGGTTTCGTCGGCGCGATGTGGCTCGGCATCAAGGCCGTTCTCGGCAAGTAACCATCAAGGACATCGTAAATGTTGAAAGCCATCCTCGCGGCGTGTGCCTTACTGTGCGCGCTCACCATCAATGCCGATGCCCGGCCGCGTTCCGGACCGTGGCAATCCTGCGTTCCCACCGGCGACGTGATGCGCCCGTGCAGCTATCAGCCGAATTTCCTTTCCGGCGTTCGCTCGATCAAGGTGAAGATGCATCGGGTACATCACTCCGCCCTTGGCGGCCGGCCTGCCGGCTGCCCGCATGCCTGGTGCGGCTGCTGGCTTGCCGCCTATTTCGGGATTTCCGACCGTAACCTCTGGAGGGCGTCCAGATAGGCCGTGGTGGGCGCTCCCGCGTCAGGGCCTCAACCCGGCGCCGTCGTGGTCTGGCGCCACCATGTGGGCCTGATCAGGGCCGCAGATGGCAATCGCATCCTGGTGCTGTCCGGCAATGACGGCAGGGCCGTTCGGGAACGCTGGCGGACCACGTCGGGGGTGATCGCCTACCGGGTGATGGGATGATGTCGGAAGGACCTCCTACGGACGAAGATTTTCAACGCATAAATGGCCGCTTCATTGCGTCCGCGCTTTTCGCATTTCTCGTTGCTGCCACGCTGATCTTGATTGCAGCGGCAGCGCTCGCCCACGATTCCGGCCAGTGGGAAGCGACCGATCCCCAATTGCGGGAATGGTACCAGTCCCTGATGCAGCCGGATGCGCCGACCGCCTCATGTTGCGGCGAGGCCGATGCCTATTGGTGTGATGACATTCACGTCCGCGAGGGCAAGACCTTTTGCAAGATCACCGACGATCGCCCGGACGAACCCCGAGGCCGGCCGCATCGGGACGTTGGCGAAGAATTCGAGATCCCGCCGAACAAGCTGAAATGGGACCGGGGGAATCCAACCGGGCACGCGGTGATCTTCCTCGGTCGGAGCGATTACGTGTTCTGTTTTGTGCACGGTGGAGGGGCCTGACCATCATGACCAACCAAGGCGATCCCGACCGCCTGCTGCACACCCTCGAACAGGCGCAGGCCCGCTGCCTCCCATGCGTGCCCCTGGATGCTGCGACGTTGCGATATCGCGCGGCGAGGGAGCGCAACGAGCGGGAGTTGCGGGAGATGAGTTTGCCAAACAAGGAGCAATCCGCATGAAATACGTCGCGCTCGGCCTTTTGGTCGCGGGCCTGCTGCTGATCGGTCTGGCCTTTCGAAAAGACAGCCGCTCGAGCTTCGAGGACGGTTCGTTCCTCGGTCAAATCCTGCTGGCCGCCGGCGGTGTCGTCTGTCTTGCCGCCGCGATCGGCATCTTCGCCGTCCGGATATTCATGGCGCTCTAAAAAGGCCGGAAGAACCCGCCGGGCTGGACCCCCACGGCGGCGCGCGAGACGGTGCGGGAATCCCCGTTTCGAGCGGAAAGCCCGCAGGCGATGTCTCCCGCCTGCGGGCTTTTTCATGCCAGAACATGCCGGGTACGTGCCGGCGCACGCCGCCTCTTCTAGCGCACAAACACCAATAATTTCAAAGCTCCGCATTTAACAGCTCGTTAAGATTAATCGACCTTAACCATCTGATATTGCTTTTGGGTGCTACACGGTGTGCGCCGGTTGGTGTCCCGGTCATTTCGCGTCCCGCTTCGTCTTGCGCGCACTGGCGACGCGCCGGTGCGCCTCCAGCCTGGCGCGGTCGTAGACGTCGGCCGTCATTTTAGAACCGGCCGTGTGTCCAACCAGCTTTTTTAGATCGTCGGTCTTGGCGTCAGCTTCGCGGGCTTCCGTAGTGCCGCCGGCGCGAAGGTCGCGGTTCCAGACATCGGTTGGAATGCCGGCTGCCTTCCTGGCCGCGCGCCAGACTCGCGAAAAACGGTCCTTGGTATAGGGGCGCCCGGTCTTCGGATCCTTGATCATCGGACCAGTACGCTGTTCGGCGGGAATTTCCTCGAGGTCTTCCATCACCATCGGGCAGACGGAAAGGTCGATCGCCACCTCGGCGCCCGAGGTGAAGGCAGTCTTGGTCGGCTTGAACCGCAGCACCAGATTCTCGTCGACCTGGGACCAGTGCGGCCCGAGCCATTTTTTGCCCCGGTAAAGCACGGTCGATGTTCGCTTGTCGCCAATGGGTACCCATTGCCCGCACGCATCCCACTGGCGCAGCGTTCCCTCGAATTGCAGGGAATAGGCCAGCGCAGCCGCAGCGTGCCCAGCGGCCTTCGCAGCCGTCCTGGCGGCGGTGATCTGGGCGGCTGTGGGCGCTTGGTCGCGGGACGGAAGCGCGGGGAATTTTATCTCTGACAGGATCGCCTTGAACTCGGCGCAGCCGGGATTCCTGCACTGGATGCCGAACGACAGGATCGCCTTCAGCACGGCGATGATCATCTTGCCCTTGGCGAGGTGAATGCCTTCCGTCCATGCCGCAAACCAGCGCCTGACGTCGCGGGCGTCGCAGCGGTCGATCTGGCGCTCGCCGACCTCGGCGCGCAGGACCCGGAGATAGACGTCATAGGGGTCGCGCGTCGACGCCGGCAGGCCGTGATAGGGGCTTTCGCGATCGGCCTGGTAGAGGTCGACCAGGCTGCGGATCGTGCCGTCGAACGTCGTCACGTTGCCGCGCCGGCCGGACAGCCATGAATTCATTTCGATCTGAAGCCGGCTGCAGCGCCGCGCGATCGCGTCCTGGTCGCCGGCGTAAAGCGAGAGATTGACGCTCTTGACGGGATAGCCGGCCTTGACGGCGGCCCTGGTCGCGCGCCAGATCGGCTTGCCGCGGAGGATCCTCAGACCCGGAGGATTCGGCGCCTTGGTTTGCATGAACCGAGTTCCTCGGGGCCATCGGGCGCGGCCAGAGCGGGGCCGGCGGTCAGCTTGTATTCGTCATCAAAGAAGCGCTTGACGGCCGGAACGTAGCGGCCGCCCATCATCTGGTCGATCTTGGGCAGACCGCGGCCCTCCAGTAAAGCCGCAATCTGGCGCCATTCGGCGGTTTTCCCCGGCCCCATGAAGACGGCCGCGATCGCGTCGTCAGGCGCGAACATCGGCAAATCGTCAATGGTGCGCGGGCTTTTGCTCACGATCGCTCGACCTCCCGCGCCACGTCTTCAGGATATCCGATCAGGTAGTCCGGCATTGGCGTCATCAACTCGTTGCGCGGTATTAGCGGGCTTTCAATCCACCGGCTATGATCCCCATGAAGTAGGTCATCATTCCGGCTTGCGTTTGATTGATACGCGCAAGATTATCCAAGGCTTGGAGCGCATCTCGATATCCATGCTGATATGCCTCGTCCGCCTGCTTCTTGAGTTCGGCGTTTCGATCCATCACGTTCCTGATCTCGCGATTTGCCGCCTCAAGATCGGCCTTAGTAGTATCTTTCATGACTGCTCCTTAAGTGGTGTTTAACGTCTTGCCATCGCAAAGCTCGGCGCCCGCCGTTCGACCGCATCCAGTACGAACTTGAACAGGTCTGCGTCCTGGCTATGGGCAAAGGTCAGTCTGCCGCAGCTCGTGCATTCGAACCGCTCGGAGCCCGCCATGTGGGTTTCTGGAATCCCGTGGGCGCAGTCGTGCAGGTGACGATGCGGGGTCGTGGTGTTGCAGGAGAGGCAGTGGTGAGGGATGGTCATCGGGATATTTCCTCATGTTCCGCGCTTGCTGAGATCTTCCGCCTGCGTCCTGGTTAGTGGAAGATTGTTCGCCTCGAAGGCGAGCCGGCGCGCGGCGTCTTTCAGGGCTTCGGTTGCTGCGCTCTGCTCTCCAGAGATGAGGGCGAGATCGCGCGCGTCCAGGTCAGTCGTCTCACCGTCGTAGATGCCATTGCCGCGATGGCGCTGATCATAGGGTGCATCGATAACAGAGACCCACAGATTGCCCTTCGGATCTTTTCGAAGTGAAACGACTTTCATTTTGACGTCTAGCCAGTCTTGGCCCAAACGCGCGTCTTCCTTCATGCGGACAATATCGCCTATCGAAATCTCCCGCTCCACTGGCCTTACCGAGGGCGGGGAGGCGAGGGCGAACAATCCACCTTCAATAAATATTCTGCGATAAACTGGATGGTGGTCGGTGCCTGCGTAATATCTGCGCCATGCTTCTGCGTACAACGCGGGCGATCGGCGATATTTTTGTACCTCGTCGTCAGAATGGTTGTGCGGAATATCCTCGCGGCAGATCGGACAAGCAAATCCTCCCCTCGCTACTTTGCGCGAGCAGTCACATTCAGGCCAATCGCAATCGTCTCGCTGCTGGCAAAGCACATCTTCGAATTTATCCGTAATCAGCCTCGCCTCCTTCACCCCACTCTCCGCGCCAGCCACGGGGGCGGAGCGATCATTCCATGCTTCACATGCTGCTTTCTGAGTTTCACACCACCCAATGCGATAGTGGTTTCTGCCATGCGAATGGCAATCATGACAAAATACATGATAAGCATACACGCGGGCTGGCTTGTCCTCAGATAAGTCAGAACGAACACAAACATCGCTACCGCCGCAGAATGGACACGGCAGCAACTCCCCCGCGCTCGGCTTCGTGTCGGTCATCACATGAAGCTCCTCGGGTTGGCGCTGAGAATGCGCGGCTCCGCTTCGAGGGATTTCAGCTTGGCTTCGAGTTCGGCGATATCCGCGTCACGCAAATCTATCCGAGCCATAAGCGACGTGATCTCACGACAGTGGCAACCATGAGAATTTCGACATTGCTTGCGGTCTCGTTCGTCGCATGACCATCCGGATATGTCGCTCATGGCAGATTCACCTTTCTTCGGCTCTGCTCGACATTCCAGCGCCGAAGTTCGATCGCGGCGAAGACGACGGGTGCAGCGGCCAGGGCGAGAGCGGTCCAGAATGCGGTGATCATTTTCAACCAATCATTTGCCGAAAAACAAAGCGATGGCGTAGGCGAACGCGACCAGGCCGATGAACGCAATCAGGAACGCTGGCGTGTAGCCGTGGGGGAGCTGGTCAAGCATGCGCAACCCGCCAGATGATCCAGGCGAGGAAACAGATCCACGCCACGGGAAGCGGAATCCAGAGCAGCACGTTGATCCAACTGATTTGGCCGGGATGACGAACCTGGGCCTTCACGACGACCGAAATATGCGGGCGGTATAGCTGGGTCATCAGCGTGCCAGCCAGATGATAAAACCGACGAATACCAGCGCCCAGAATGCTTTTGTGATCGCAAAATTGTGGCTGATGTTCCAAGCACGTAATCGACGCAGCATTAGGTGTCTCCCACCAAGAAATAATCGGCGGCGAAGGGAACGACCCGGATTGGCCTGTTCATTAGTGATGCTCCTTCGCCGCCGATGCGCGGCGGCGCGCTTCGTGCAGTGCTTCTTCGGCCAGCACTGCGATATCTCCGAGTTTGAATTTGTCCTTTGCCATCAGGGCGCGGACCGCATCGCGCTCGCCAGCACAGGCCGGAAGATCGCAAAGCTCCGCTGCCATCACGGCAATGAGGTTTCGGCGCGCGCTGTTCATGGCTTGATCTCCCGATGGCTGCGGATGACCTGTTCGGCGCGTTCCTCGTCGCCGGTCGAATGGAACAGCGCCAGCGCCAGCGCCAAAGGATCGATGGCAAGCGCCATCCAGAAATCGGACTCGCTCATGGCATGCTGTTCGTCGTGGTGAGCTCCGCAGAGTGGAACGGTGAAGGCGTCGTCGGATTTCGAGGCGCCGCCCGGGTGCGATTTGCCGTAGAGCGGATTGCCCATTTTGACGTGCGCCGCCTCGACGCCACGGCGGGTTCCGCAGACCACGCACGGCAGCTTGCGGATGAAGGCCAGGTGGTTGCGGTTGGGGATGCGCGGATGCTTGCGCAGCGAGCTCGTCAGCGAAAATGCCGACCGGGGGCGAAGGATGCGCTGGGGAAACATTACTTCGACCCCTCCATGATCTCCGCCGCCCGCCGCTGCATGCGCGCATAGATCTCGTCGAGATGCGCACCGAACGCCTCTGAGCGGTCATAGGCGGTCGCGGGATCGACGCCCCGCAGCCGTTCCGCGGTGTAGAAATTATCCCTGGCGCGCTGGCGCAGTTCGGGAGTCGTCAGTCCGGGCATGGTACGTCCGGAGCAGGAAGTAGAGATGGAAGTCGGAAAGGGGATGATGTTGTCTGTCATGACGCGTTCATCTCCGGAGATCCACTCGCCGCGCCGGCAGCGCCGCAATAGCCCCGTTCGAAGATTGTCGGCTGCAAGGCATGAGCGAGGCCGTGCGCCATTCCGTAATTTGCTTTCGGAAGTGGCTCTTTCGTCAAAATCCACCTCCACATCATGCACTGCGACGCGATACATGCTGATCCCAGTATTGGGCAGTGTTTCATCTTGGCGGTCGCCTCGCTGTGCATTCCAGTCTCCGTCAAGCGAATTGGTTGCGTCCGAAATGCCCCAACGATGAGGGCCGATAATTCCTGAGCCGGTTGCGCTTCCTTGCCGCGAAGGCCTCGGCCTCGTTCAGCGCGTCGATCTTGGCCTCAGACCAGCCCTCGCGGTCGACGAAGCGGGGCCAGAGGCGCTTCTGTTCGGCGACGCACTGCGGCATCGCGGCGACGATGACGCCTTCCGGCGCCTCGCACTCCACGATCAGCATGGCCTTCGGGCACCACACGGCTCTGGATTCGTCGTTGCAATCGGAGACCTTCAGCGCCTTTTCGGTCTCGCCGTGCTTGAACAGCGCGAGTGCCGTCATCGCGTTGCGGTTCGGCGCCAGCGGCCTACGCGGGTACGAGTTCGGCCGCTGGGGAAGGCGGATCACATTCGAGAAGGTGGGGGCGTTACGCATTACTGGGTTCCTTTAACTCGATTAAAAAACGCAGACAGAACGGGCAGGTGACTTCATGCTTGAGCAGCGTGACCTCGTCGCGCTGATTGAAAATCATGCTGCAGAGCGGTTCAGCGATGGTTTCGCCGGGGATTCTTCGGATGCTCTGGAAGTGGATGACGGGCATCAGGCGACCTGTGCGGGCACGCTCTGTTTCACGCGAACGCTGCCGAAGGCGCCCAGCTCTGGATCAAAATCGTCAACACGATCCCACGTCACTTCGTCGCCGGGATATTCGCGGGTGAAGGCATCGAACGCGCGTTGCGCATCGCTGAAATCGGGCGTGACAACGGCGGCACCGTCGATCGCATCGACATAGACGTGATGAAGCTTCGCTTTGTCGGACGGTCTCCGAAATTGGGGTTTTGGATCGTTATCGGAATTATGGACGCGGAGCTGCTTGCCATCGTCGAGTGTCTGCCATTTGCGGAGAAGGCCGCGCGCCTTCCACTCAAGATCTTCAGCCTTCATCGATCCGGCTTGGACGCGCTTGTTATCGTCGATGAATGCCGTTCGGGTCGCCCAGGACCCATCTGCCTGCCGCGCTTGAATGGTGATTGCCATGATCCGTCCCCCGTGAATTCATTTCACGTGAAACAGAATAAATCCGGTAGGGTTACCGGTCAAGAAAAATCGGTAGTCTTACCGGATTTTTCTTTTGGCTGCTTTTTTCGCTGAATTTTCGGCCTGATCCAGCGCCGACAGCTCCTGGAGAGCGCGGTCCCGCTCTCGATCCAGCCATTCCAGTTTGGCGATAATGCTGTCCCGAAGCCCCGGGACCGGACTGATATTGATTCGCTCCCGGGGCGTCGTCAGTTCGTCAACGGTCGATCCAAGCGCGCCAGCCAGCGCTTCCAATGTCTTTACGGTAATACCGTCGCCCTGGATTTCGCCTTTGAGCTTCCGCTTGATGTTGCGAATGGCGTCCGGTTTGCCGGCGAGGCGCGAGGCCTTGTCGGAACTCATCTTTTTGATGCGCAACTGGCGCTCGATGTTCTCTAGGATGACGGCCAAATCCATCCCGGTAGAATGACCGGAAACGATCCTGTGAGCATCCGGTAAGAATGCCGTTGACTTATCCGGTAAGCTTACCGATATTCCGGCCATGTCAGGCATTGATTCACTGCTCAGGGTTGCCCGCCGATATGCCGAGATCGAGCGCGTTCCGCTTTCGACGGTCAGCTCCCGCGCACTCAACGACGGCAAGAAGCTCGCGGCGCTGGAATGCGGCGCCGATATCAACGTCAAGCGCATGGAGCGCGCGCTGGAGTGGTTTTCAAATAACTGGCCCGATGGCGAATGGCCGGAGGATGTATCGCGTCCCATACGATCTGAGGAACGCTTGGAGGCGCGCCAATGACGCCTCGGGAGACGGATAACGGTTCCCATGGTTGCACTCGCGTTGCTGGAGGTGTGCAGCCCCATGCAACCATATATGTCGGATTTCCGACACTAAATTTTCAAATTTTCGGAAACTTTCTTTTGCGCGCTGCGCCATGTCTCGCTTTGGAACAAGATTCACGGAGCGCGGCATGATCTCGCTCCACACCCGCAGCCTCTGCGATTCCTGCCTGACCGAAACGGCCACGCTGGAAACCGATAGCGGGCTGTTCGTCTGCGCTTCCTGTGCTGTGGGTTTGTTCGAACTGATTGTCGATCGACTTCCGGATGGCGACGCTGAGGGATCTCTGCTGGCCCCGTCAGAGATTGAGCCGATGCTCGCGCCTTCGGCTCGCGCGCCATCCGGAGCCCTCCCTTCAAGGAACGCCACCACGTTCCTGGTCGCGGCGGCCAGCGATATCATTTCGAAGTCAGCTTCATTGTCAGTCATGTTGCGTTACGCGTTGGGGGTTAAGCGATGGGCGAATCAACACGGAGGACCATCGGTCTGCCAAGGAGAACGCTTCGAACAATTGTTCGAAGAGACATCCGGACCGAACAATTGTCCAAGTTCGGCAAGGCCTGCCTCGCCATCTGGCCGGATGAAAAGCCCGACGTGGTGCTCTCCCAAAAGCTCGGCTGCTCGGAACGCGCCGCGCAGTTCTGGCTCACCGGCGAGCGCGATCCGTCGCTGGGCGCCATTCTCGTCGTCATCGAAGAAATCCGCGGCAAGCGCCGGGCATAGGGGAAAAACTGAAATGGCTGGCATGAAATGCCCGAAATGCGACGCCGATATCAGCGATACATTCGAGGAAAACGACTTCGAGTGCGGGATTTCTGCGGGCTGGTACTGCGACGCCTGCGATCTCGGCATCGCCGAATGGGAGGCACCCCGCGAGCCGATGGAAGGCGACGTGCCGATCATGACCGCGAAAGAGTTTCGCGGGGATCAGCCTCTTGGAACGCCAATATCTGAACTGTCGGGGCAGCCCGGCGACCCGCGCAATCTCGACGATCCGCGCCACGTTGGATACGAGCGGTTCAAGCGCATTGCCAAATCATGGGGGTATGACTGATGCCTTGGACTGAAGCTGATGATGATCGGGTCCGCGAATTCTGCAAGGGCGTGGATGTCGGAGCACTGACCCAATGTCCGAAGTGCGGCATGGGTAGCGGTGGCAAATCCGAAATGATGCTGTCGCACTTTTGCACCCATAAATATTGCCCCTTCCGAGAATGGAAACGGACAAAAGATGCGGCAGATCGCGCCGCCGATCCATATTACGCAGCACTTGATGCGTGGAAAAAGGATGGCGGGATGCGTCCAGCGAAGCGTCCCGACGGCATTCCGACGCGTTCCGATATCCAATGGATGACGACGGCCGAAATCGCGATCTTAAACGCCATGAAAGCGGTCGAAGAGGCTGGCGGGAGCGTCGCACTAACAGATGCCGTGACGCTGCTTTCGAAAGCGCGCGATCGCGTCGCGGATCACGCCGAAGGTGTTGCTCAAAAATAACCTGACAGGCGCCGCCCCGCGCGGCCCTGGCCATTGTCCAAAGTTCTGAATGTTGCGTCGTTGCGTTTGCGTAAATCAAAGGCCGGGATATCCCCGGCCATGGCAGGGATTAGCAAACGTGACGCCCGATTCCGTCGGCCTGTTCGAACTCGCCCTTCTCGCCATCGTCTATCTCGGCGATGCGCTTCTGGATTCCACTCCATTGATCATCATCGCCGCCGGCGCGCTGGCGCTCTCGATCGGCGTCATCGCATGGCCGTTGAATCCGCCTTCGAAACGGGGAGGCGGCCGTGGGTTCGTCTGATCAACCGAAGATACTGGCAACCCGTGCGGCGCTGCTCGATCTCAATCTCAAGCGCGTCGCGACCGTGACGATGGTAACCGACGACCACGCCCCGGAAGTCGTGATGTATGAGGGCGAGCCCTTCCTGCTGTCCGGTGACGCAACGATGAAGCCGGAGCTGACCTACCTGCAGGTGCGCGCCTATCGGGCTGATGCGCTGGTGATCGAGGAATGGCTCGGATGAGCCGCAACGACCCCGCCCATGTCCAAGCCATTGAGATGCTGCGCCGTTATAGCGGCGCGGCAAATGAACTTCATCGCCTTCGCGACCGCGTGGAGGAGTTGGAGACAATCTTGGGTTTGTCGGAAGAGAGTGTCGATCGCTTTATCGGACTTAAGCTTTCACCTGCCGAAAAACAGATCGTCAACATCCTGTTCAAATGGAAGTTGGCACATCGTGAGCGAATTTACGCAGCTCTTTATGGATCGCGACTCGAATGTGACCAGCCCGAAATTAGAACGCTAGACGTGCATTTGCATCGCATCCGAAAATATCTCGCGTCCTTCCATATTGCGATCGGTACTCAGCGCGGAGCCGGTTGGTTTTTGACGGAAGAAAACAGGGAGAAACTGGCCAATCTGGCTGCTCGGCTTGGCGCGGGAGGATCTGCCGCATGAGCCGCAACGATCCCACCGAACTCCTGGTCGCGGTCCATTTCGACCGTCCTGATCGTCCATCCATGGTCGTCTCGATCGACGGCGAGAGCAAGCACGCCAGATACATCCCACGAAGTCTCATTCAATCGTTCCACCTCACCGGCCAGACGACGCAAGGGACGGATCGAAACGGACAGACGGTCCGGATTTCCCTCGGCAACCTGGTGATTCCGGAATGGCTGGCGACACGGGAGGAACTGGTTTGATCTTCCCCGCACACCAGTTCGCCGAATTGTTCCCGCTGATCGAAGGCGAGGAATTCCTGGCGTTCGCGGAAGACATCCGCGCCAACGGCGTGCGCGATCCGATCGTCCTGCTCGGCGGCGCCATCCTCGACGGCCGCAACCGGGCGAACGCGCTGGCGCATCTGGCCGAAACCGGCGAAGTGCTGGGCGAGGGCTGGGGACATCGCGCGGGCGAACCGCTTTCATCGGATCATCTGGAAGATGATTATCCCTGGTTCAGGAAGTTCAACCGCGATGTCGACGGCGATCCGCTCGCCTGGGTGCTGTCGAAGAATCTCAAACGCCGGCATCTCGACGAGAGTCAGCGCTCCATGGTCGCGGCGAAGCTCGCCGACATGGGCATTGGACGCCCGAGCAGCAAGAAAGCCTTCGAACCCGCACCGGACCATATTCCGCCAATTGGCGGAATTTCCGCGCAAGCCGCCGCCATCATGCTCAATGTCGGCGCGCGCAGCGTGGAGCGGGCCCGTTCCGTGCTGCGCGACGGCGCCGAAGACCTGAAGCATGCAGTCGAACAAGGCGCGGTCGCGGTATCGACTGCGGAAGCGATCTCCAGCCTGCCCAAGGATGAGCAGGCCGCGATCGTCGCCAAGGGCGAAAAGGAAATCCTTGCTGCTGCAAAGGACATCCGCGCCCGGCAGCGACAGGTGCGCTTTGCCGAGGTCAATGAGAAGCTCGCGCGGATCTCCGAAGGCAACCGCGACGTCGATACCTCGAGGCGCTTTCCGATCCTCTATCTCGATCCGGCTTCCCGCTTCAAATCCGGTTTCGGCGACCGCTCGATCGAGAATCACTATCCGACCATGGAATGGCCGGAGATCATGGCGCTGCCGATTCCGCAGCTCGCAACCGACGTTGCACTGATGTTGTGCTGGTCTACAGTGCCGCAGCTCGCCAATACGCTGGAGGCGATCAAGCATTGGGGTTTCGAATACGTCTCCGAATGGTGCTGGGACAAGGTCGACCATGGCACCGGCTATTGGGGATTCAGCCAGCACGAGATTCTGTTGATCGCCAAGCGCGGCGCCTTCCCAGCGCCGATCCCGGGCACGCAACCGCGCTCGCTGTACCGCGAGAAGAAAACTGGCCACTCGGCCAAGCCCGCATGGTTCGCGGAACAGATCGAACGCATTTGGCCGGACCTTCCGAAGGTCGAACTGTTCGCCCGCGAGACACGGCCAGGCTGGTCGACTTGGGGCAATCAATCTGAATCCCAAGCGAAAGAACCAGAGGCAAACGTAGTCGAGGCCCAGAGTGGTTTCGATGCGATGGGTTCAAGTAGGCATGTCGCGGGGCGGACTGCGACTACAACGTCTGAGAATCTGGACGTGACAGGGCGGAGAGACGCCCACCCAATTTCAGACGACATCATCGATCTCCCCGACTTCCTGAGATTGGGAGATGAGGGGCCCACGTTTACGAAAGGTGAAGCGGCATGACGCCCGCTACGACTACAACCTTGACCTGTTCCGACGGTCGCAACTTCGATCTCCTGAATCCGAAGGTCGAAGACGTCTCGTTTCACGTGATCTGCGAGCACCTTTCCAAGGCCAACCGCTATTGCGGAGCGACGCCCGGGCTTTCCTATTCGGTCGCGCAGCATTCAGTCCTGTGCTCGCGCGCCGCCTTGATCGCGACCGGTGACCGAGAGCTTGCCGCCTATCTGCTGTGCCACGACATGCACGAAGCCTACCTGGGCGACGACACGACGCCAAAGAAGCGAGCGCTATCCGCGATCATCGGAGGTTTCGGCGTGCTCGCTTCTACGATCGCTGACAGCTTCTCATTGCTCACCGATCGCATCGACCTCGTGATCCACATCAAGGCCGGCTTGCAGTGGCCTCCTTCGCCCGAGATGGCGAAGCAGATCCACAAATGGGATCGCGTGCTGCTCGCAACCGAGTGGCGCGACCTGATGGGGTTTCCGAAGCCCTACGAATTCGGCCAGCAGCCGATTCCCGACGTCGTTGTTCCGCATGAGCGCTGGCAGAAGGCGGCGGCGGAGATGTTCTACCAGTGCGTTCAATTGCTGCCAAACGGAGGAAAATAGTAAACCATGGCAATTCGCTGGACCAAGAGGCAGGACTGGCTGCTCGAGACATTGCATGCCGAGGGCCTGTCCTATCCTCAAATCGCCGAACGCGTCGGCAAATCCACCGGCGCCTGCGAAAACAGGATGTCGAGAATAGTTCGCCGCAAGCTCGAGGACGGGGGTTTCATCCTTGCCGAGCCGAGCCGGGACGGCGGCAAGCGCAAGCGGCAATATTACAAGGCGCCAACCGCAGCTCTCCCGGAACCTCTTCCGCCCTCCGAACCATCGGCGCGTTCGCTTCGTCTTTCGATCCTCCAGGAGGACGCCGAGCTTCGCCGGCGCATCGCGATCCTGGGGCCCAATGGGCTTCTCGGCGATCCGATGCCGGGCAGGAGCGCGCTGGATCAAAAACGCAACACCACCACGACAGGAGAAAGCCATGCGTCCCATTACTGATGTCTTGCGTGAATACCGGAAAGGCCGCGCCGTCGATCTCGCCAGCCAGCGGCTCGCGGAATTGATCCAGGCCGTCGACGAAACCAACAAGGCTGGCGACATCACCATCAAGATCAAGGTGAAGCCGCAAAAGGGCGGCGGCTCCGAAAAGACCCTCGCCATCGACGTCAAGTGCAAGATCCCGGAAATCGATCTCCCCGAGGCGGTCTTCTTCTCTGACTCCGAAGGCAACCTGCACCGCACCGATCCGGCGCAGGCCGAGATGACGTTCCGCGACGCTGCGGAGGGTCGCGCCGGCAGCGCCTGACACACTCGCCAAATCCTCACCCCGTAATAGATCACCATTCAAGGAACCTTTCACCATGACCGATACCAACCAGGCAGAGACCATCGCCGACCTCGCCCGCAAGGCGAGTCTCGTTCAATCCGTCGATGGCAGCGACGGCCGTCGCTATCTGATCGTGCCGGATGGCTACGAGGCGAAAGATGTCACCGACCCGCACGGGCTGTTTCCGCGCACGCCATCCTACATCAAGCAGCGTGTCGAGGTGCAGGCGCTGGATTCGCTGGTCGACTACGTCAACGCATTCAAGACGGACCACACCAAACTGTTCGCCGACATGATGGGCAATTCGATCACCGGACTGATCGATTATCATCAGGAAGACCAGAAGGCCGCAAACGTCGCACACGCGGTCACCATGGCGCTGCCGTTCTCGGAAGAATGGAAGCTCTGGACCGGCATAGACGGCAAGCTGATGGGCCAGCTGGAATTCGCCCGCTTCCTCGAGGAAAACCATCCCGATATCGTCCAGCCCAATGCAGCCGAACTGATCGAGATCGCGCGCGATCTTCATGGCGCCCGCAACATCCGGCTGACCAAGGCCGTTCGCACCGAGAGCGACAACGAAAGCTTCACGCTCGATGACGACACGACGCTGGCCAGCAACAAATCCGGCCAGAAGGTGGAAATCCCACGCCAGTTCACACTGTCGATCCCGGTCTATTTCGGGGAAAGCGCGATCGATATGACCGCGTTCCTGCGCTGGAAACTCGACCAGCAGGAGGGAATGAAGCTCGGCATCAAGATGTGGCGCCCGGAGCATGTTCGCCAGGCGATGTTCAAGCAGATCGTGACCGGCGCCGCCGAGCGAACGCAGCTCACGGCCGTCTACGGCAAGACCACGGGCTGATCATGCCGGCGCACCGCAGAACCCCGAACCGCATCCGCGAGCTGCGCGAGCAAGTTCAATTGCTCGTGCGGCAGCGGATCGGATCGGGGGTGATCTGCTCTCATTGCGGGGCCACCTTCGCGACCTATGCCGAGAAATGCTCTGTCGATCTCGACGTGCGCTGCCCCGGCTTCAATGCCATCGATCTCGTCCAGATGCGCGCGGAGAAGGAGGTGGGACTGACATGACGATAGATGCATCCCTGGCCAAACGACCCTTGCCGAGCTTTTCCGAATGGCTGGATCAGCGCAACGACGGCAAGCGCGCCGAAGGCTATGACGATTTCAAGGCCCTCAGCGACCTCGCGGCACGAACCATCCTGCAGAGCGACTCAAATCTTCCCGTCAATCAGGCGAGCTTCCTGCGGCTCTGGCAGGGCCTCTGCCTCGCGACCGTCGAACTCTGCAATATCGAACACGCGAAGAAGGTTCCACTGGACATCATCGTCGCCTCGCTGCCGCGCGCGATGGCCTGCGGGGCAATCTACGCATTTGCCTCAGTCATGGCTGAAGACGCGCCGTTGCGAGATATCGCGAAGGTGCTGACCGAGGAATTCCGCTTCGCCGCCAAGGCTGCGGCTGACGATCTGATGGAGAAATCCACTTGATCTCTCCCGTCCGCATGCGCCTTTCCCGCGCCAAGGGTTTCAACCTTCAGGAAGCATCCCTGAAGCTGAACGGCTTGCCGGCGGTCAATATCGCGCGGCCGGCCCCGCTCGGAAATCCCTTCGTCGTCGGGGAGGACGGAACGCGCGCCGAATGCGTGCGCCTGTTCCGGCTTCTGCTCGGCGGATATATCGCGATCACGACCATGGCCAGCATCGAAAGCCAGCGCCTGGTGCTGACCTACATCGCCGAAAACCTGAAGACGTTGCGCAATCGCAATCTCGCCTGCTGGTGTCCGCTCGGCGCTGAATGCCACGGGGATGCACTGCTTGAGCTGTTCAACCGCGTTCCGCAATGCAGGGAGATCGCGTAAATGGCCCTCCCGAAACTCGCGCTCTCCGTTCGCCAGCCCTGGGCCTGGGCGATCATCTATGCCGGCAAGGACATCGAGAACCGTTCCTGGCAGGCGGTCAACCATGGCCTACGACGCCGTGGGCGCGTCTGCATCCATGCCGCCAAGGGTATGAAGAAGGATGAATACGAAGACGCGCGCGACTTTATTGACGCAATCCTGAAAGCCTCGCCAGCGTCGGCCCTGCGATGCCCCGAGGCAATTGATCTCCTGCGCGGCGGCATCATCGGTTCGGTCGACGTTGTCGACGTTGTAACCGAAAGCGAAAGCGACTGGTTCATGGGTTCGCGAGGGCTGGTGCTGCGCGATCCCATGCCTTGCGATTTCATCCCGGCGATCGGCGCGCTCGGCTATTTCAACTGGGCGGCGGCGGACATCTCGATCATTCCAGAACCGTTCCGCTGGATGCTGCCGCCTAAGGCGCCAGATGCCGAACAACCGTTGGAGCAAACGACACAGGGGACGCTGTTATGACCCCAGCCCAACTCGCCGTCTTCCGCCATCGCCTCGCCACCAACCGCCAGCCCATCATCAGAGGCGAGCAATACGCCCATCCAAGAGGCTGGAACGACGCCCTCGATTTTGTTGAGAGGGTCTTGAAGGAAGTGATGGGCGAGGACGTGAATTCAGAAAGCGCCACCGAATGATCGCCTTCGCAAAGCTTCTCGCCTCCATCTTCATCTGCATTGCCCTGGTGATCTCGATCATCTGTGTGGCGACAGGCAAGCATCGGCCTCCGGAACGGAGGGCGCGCTAACGCCGCTTAAAACTGAGTTTCTAGTTCCAGTTGCGTACCTGCGTCCAGTTTCCAAGAGCATCACGAGACCACTCTTGACCGGCACTTTTCCGACTTTCGCATGCTGCCATGACGGCGTCATCGCGTCGCGTGGAAAGGCTGATTCCGGGTGTGTCCATCCCCGTTGTCCGAGTTATGCACAGGACCATAACCTGAAATGAACCAATCTCTCCCGCGTCAAAAGCCGCGGCCGCGCCGGATTGCCGCTGATGAGGCGCACGCCTGGGCGCGCAACCTCCGGCTCGGCAATCCGCACGCCAAGCTTATCCTCAGCATGGTGACGCTCTACGTCGACGGCGATGGCTTCTGCTTTGTCTCGATCCCGGCGCTGGCGTTCGATACCGAGCTTTCAGCACAGACGGTCAGAAGCCGCTTGGCGTGGCTAGAGGAAATCGGAGTCATCGCCCGCGTCCCGCAATGGGTCGATGAACGTGGCCACCGCAACTCTGAAGCACGAGGCCGACGGACGAGCGATACCATTCGCCTCCTGATCGATATCGATGCCGAACAAATAGAGGCGCGCGCCAAGCGCGGTCAGAGGGAACATGGTTCCGATGACGATGAAGAAGCTGACCCTACACCTGTGACCCTATCACGCGGGATAGGGTCAGGCATGCCTGAGGACTCCGCTGACCCTGCGCTGACCCTACGCCGACCCTATGACTCGGCAGAGGGCCTAATCTCTGAACCTGAACCTGAACCTGAATCTCCCCCAAAGGCCCCCTCCGGGGGCGTTTGTGACGATGATAAAATTCAGGAGGAAGAACAGATCATCGAACCCGAGCATTTCGCCGAATTCTGGCGAGGCTATCCGGGACACGAGGTGATGTCCCGCTACCGGGCCCTCGAAATCTTCGTGACGATGAAACCCGATGAGCAGGCTCACGCCAGAGCCGCAGCCTTGGCCCATGCCGAAATGCTCGCCAAACTCAAGCGTCGCCCCAAGGACGCGCACAAATGGCTCGCCGAAAGGGGTTGGCAGGAATACCCGCAGGCCAAGCTGCAAACTGGAAAACCAGCAACCGAGCGCCGGTTGATCCGCGGCCGCGAACTCGAAGCGGCATGTCTCGCCATGAAGATCGCCGGTCTCCGGCCGCCGTCGCTGATCAACACCACGTCCGAGGAAACCGGCAAAACCACGGAGTCGACTTTCTGGGCCCGGCCGATTGGGCCTGATCTGCTCGCGCTGGTGCAGTTCGCGCACGAGGATCCGTCCAGCTGGGAACTCGTGACCGAAGGATCGAAGGAATTTGCGGCTTGGCGCGAACGCCTGCAGGCGTGGATCGGTTCTGACGTTCAAGGAGATCGCATCTGGCTCGAAGCATTCGATCCGAACATTCATGGCCTTCCGGGCTCACATCCTGATTTCCGGCTTCGCAAATCCACCAAAGGCTTCCGCGTGCCAATGTCGCCGCCATGGCCGCCGAAAAAGGACGGAACGATCTACACCGACGACAACGGGGGAAATGACGATGCAGCAGCTTAAGGTTCATGACTTCGTCGGCTTCGTCGATCAGCCCCTCAACGACCAGCGAGAGCCAAAGCACTGGTATATGCTCCGCGTTGTCCCGAACCGGGAGATCGCCGTCGAGGAAAGGTTGGCGAGGCAAAGGGTCAAGGTCTACCTTCCCAAGGAAACCGAGACGCGCAAGACGGGCTGGAACCGCTACCGGGCCCGCACGGTCGCAATCTTCTCGGGCGCGATCTTCATTCCCGATTTCGAGGCCGATCTACAGCGCCTCAAGAAGATCTGCGACCACATCATCGGCTACGTCCGCTGCGAGTCCCAGCCCGTCGTCATCCGGCCCAAGATGATGGAGGAAATAAGGAAATTCGAGAAGTTGCTCGATGTTCCGCCGGGCCAAAGGAAGCGGGCGTTCAGGGTCGGACAGGAAGTCCGTATCAAAACCGGACCCTTCGAGATGTGGATGGGCTATGTTGCGAGCCTTGATCGACATCGCCGACTCACTGTTCTTGTTAATCTCATGGGACGCATGGTTCCGTCGCAATTCGAGGAATCTCAAATCGAGGTCGTCTGATGTGGACACCAGCACGCGATGCCGAATTATTGAGACTTTGGCCGCAGCGCAGCGCCAGTAAGATCGCTACAAAACTGGGGACAACCCGCAACGCTGTGATCGGCAGATATCATCGGCTCGATGGCCGGTATGCCGAGAAAATCGCAGCAGCTCAAGAGGCTGCCCGAGATGAAACCGAGAAGCGCCGCGCTGCAGCGCGAGCCGTGGAGGCTACTATTATCAGTACGATGATCGCGCAGCTTGCGCGTGGAGTAGCGCGCAATGAGGCAATACTTCAGGCCCGCAGGGCAGGCGCGCGCTTTGAAGCTATCGGCGACGCGGTCGGCGTAACCCGGCAGCGCGTGAAACAGATCGTTGCGTGATCAGAAGGAATCAGTTTGATCCGCAACCGAATCATATTAGGCACGTTACCGCACGGTACACGGATCGGGTCGAAGCGGTATAGCACTGTCACAGTGTGACAACGTCTCGACGGCGAAAGGCCTCAAGGCCATCGCGCGCAGGCCAATCTCGAAAAAATCGAGATTTGCTACCGAAGATGATTCAAGCCCCGGCGGAAACGCTGGGGTTTTTGCTTTAAGAGATAGACCGATTATCCGAACGGAGCGAGCGCCATGTGATCGACCCTTCCTGATGTTCTGGCGAGTATGAGACCCAGCTCGGCATGCTCCAGCGTGTCGGGCTCTTTTGTATCTAAGGGTAGGCGATAGACTTAGCCCTATCGCTGCCCTCCTTGGGCGTTTCCTCCCTAGACTTGGGCCGCTTGTTCATTCAAGCGGCCCTTTTTATAGATGCCTGTTTGTCCTCCTACCTTTCGCCACCGTGGTGCGCGCACCAAGCGCGAGGCCCGGGTGGAGTACGACCAGCGCAGGGGCAGCGCACGGGAGCGTGGGTATGGCGCACGGTGGGACAAGGCCAGTGCAGGGTTCAAGCGCTCGCATCCCCTCTGCCTGGGCTGTGAGGCGGTAGACAGGGTCGAAGCCGCCACCATCACAGATCATGTCATCCCGCATCGTGGTGACATGGTGACCTTCTGGGACAGCACCCATTGGCAACCCGCATGCGAGTGGCACCATAGCGTGGTCAAGCAGAAGCTCGAGGCCATGTATGAGCAGCGCAGGGCGACCACCGCTGATCTGTGGCTCAACAGCAACAAAGCGATCGAGTTGACCCGCAGACTTCGGTCCGGGGGGGGTGTCTAAAAGTCTGGAGCCTTTCGGTCCGGGAC
>JBDKSR010000473.1:0-1678 GCA_039680545.1 Bryobacteraceae bacterium
GCTTTGGGGATGAGAAGTGCGGCGGCATAGCCGGCCGCGAAGGAGAGGACTGCAATGGTTAGCGTCATGGTGTTTGTACTTGATTTTCCGTATCGTCTTCAGGAGCAAACGGGCCGAGCGCGTAGGAGGCGAGAAGTAGCGCGATCATACGAGTGCGTCCGCCTCGCGAAAGAGATCGTCGACCTGCGCATCCGTCAGCCCGAGCGCCTGTTGAGCTGCGAGAACAAGCGCATGATGCCGCTCGATGTTGCTCCCAGCGATCTGGCGTTTCGCCACCTTCTTCGCCCTTACCGGAAGCGAGTCGATGATGGTCTCGACTGTCGGCGTGTACCCATGAAGATCCATCACGGAGAGGATGCGCCACGCCGGGAGATACACGGGGACTGGCGCCGGTTCCGCATCCACCTCGATCCAGCCGGCGCGGCCGAACGCATGCGCCTTCCCCGCCGGCAGCTCTGGCTCTGTCGGAACCGCTACGGCGCGAGGCAGGCCGTCGCTAGCCATCGGGATCACGGGCACGGTAGCCGGGTCGATCTGCTCGAAGCGGACGAATTGACCGGATTTGTCGAAGAGGGCGTATTTAGATTTCATGGGAGGCTAGTTTGTGGTTACAGTCCAGAGCCCGGCCGTTCCGGGCGGCGTCGGCGAGCGGTAGCCCTGCAACGCCGCTTTGTCGATGAGCCCCTGTCCAGTCGGCGCGGCGTTGGGCGTCGGAGTATCTTTCCCGAGATCGATGACCCGCTCGGTGCGCGATTTCGCGGCGTCTCGATTTGCCCAGAATCCCGCGAGCACCGCGTTGACCTCGGTCGCATCCAGCACAGTCAATCCTCCGTGCGTCATCTGACACAGGCCTGTTGCCGATGCGGCGAGTGCCCCCCAGCCAGAAAGCGTGTTTGCGCCGGTGACGTAGAGGAAGGACATCGACGTGAACCCTGCAACGGGGCCAGAAAGCGTGTTTGCGCCGGTGACGTAGAGGACAGTCAGCAGCGTGAACCCTGCAACGGGGCCAGAAAGCGTGTTTGAACCCTGAACGTTGAGGGAGGTCAGCGACGTTAGACATCCAATACGACCGCCGAAGGCTGTTTTCCCATCCGAATTGATCGAACTGAACCGAACGATCTTACCGATCAGCACAACCGCCCTCACCGCCCCCGTCGCGTATGTTTTGGATAGCGATGTATCGACATCAGCCGACGGCGCTACGCTATCCGTTGTTCCGTCTCCCCAATACACATTTGCACGGTGTCCGGTGACGCCGACCCGCACTCCGAACTGGATCGAAAGCTGCGCAGACGGCTGAACCAGCACGGCGAAATCGGACGTGCAGCCGGAGTTGATCCACGCCGGAAGAAACCACGTGCGAAAAGCCGCTTCGTCGGCAGCGGTCGAATACCACACGCCGAGCGACACCATCTCGCTTTTGATGCGGCTAAACAGCGTGGCCGATGGAGATGTTAGTATCATGGTCAGCAGGAGCCGAACGCGACGCCATCCCACGCAACAACGACCACACCGCCCGGTACGAGCACCGCGACAACAGTGCCGTCAGCACGCTTAAGAGTGATCACATATGCCGCGCCGCCATGACAGATTTCAAACATCCACTGCGCAGTGCTCTCTGCGGGAAGCGTCACGTCGCGGTCGGCATCGGGAATTATCTTTTGCTGCGGTAGGTCTG
>JBDKSR010000474.1:0-3499 GCA_039680545.1 Bryobacteraceae bacterium
AAGAGGAGATCATGGCCGACGGGTCGCACATACGAATCACGCTCAACAACGCCGTGATTGTCGACACCGACCTGAATTCTGTACAGGAGCCCGAGGTATTGAAGAAACACCCGGGCCTGCGCCGGCCCGCCGGTCACATCGCCCTGCTCGGGCATAAAAGTCACGCCGATTTCCGTAATATCCGGATCAAGGTGTTGCCCTAGGCACTGAGCAGGATCGAAGGATCTCGGCCAGAAGTCCACTGGACGGACATCAGGGATCCAATATCAGAACCTTGGTTGAGGGGGCACCTAATGCTTGATCTGCTGCGTCCGCTGTTTAGTCACCAGGAGTGGGCCGACCGCGAGTTATTGAAGGCGGCAGGAGCGTGTCCGGCTGCTGTGCAGGACGAAAGACTGCGCACCACCCTTTTCCACATTGTGTTCGTGCAGCGCTATTTCTTGAGCCAATTCACCGGCGGCGAATTCGACGTCCAGAAGGAAATGAAAGCGCCGGAGTCATGGGAGGGACTAGCGGACCTGTTCCACAGTACCCATGAAGCCGAACAGATGTTCGTTTCCTCGGTGCCCGCAGCCGAACTCGAGCGAATCCTGGATCTCCCGCGGTTAAAAGGAGTTCGCCCGACGGTGGCGCAGGCGATGACGCAGGTCGTGATGCACAGCCAACACCATCGCGGGCAATGCGCGATGCGGTTGCGCGACCTGGGTGGCGTTCCACCAACGTTGGACTACATCCTCTGGCTCCGGGAAGGGCCGCCACCCGCCTGATAACTTTCAGTTCTGAACAAACTGCTAATCGAGAAGAAGATACTTCTGGATCTAGTAAGTGTTGGGTGTTACGATCCACCTATGAACATAGGAGAACGGGTAGCATCCAAGTTACATCGCCGCGACTTTCTCCAAAGTGCATTGGCCGTCGCCGCGATACCGCCGTTGTGTTGCGTAACCCCGCCGGCACCGGCTAACAGCATTCAATTCCAGGACGGGAAGATCATCGTCGACCTCACACGCGTCCCTGAACTCCGCCGGTCAGGAACAGCCATCGCCATCGTCGACGAAGCACGCAAAATCAACCTCATCCTGGTTCACGCCGAGAGTAAACGCTATGTGACGCTGAACCGTGCCTGCACGCATGGCTTCGCCCCGTGCGCCTATAATCAGCGGCGTCACACGGTCCAGTGCACGAGCCTGAACCACGCCGAGTACACCCTGGATGGGACCTTGCTCCACGGACGAACCCACGGGAACCTTCGAGCGTATCCGACAAAGGCAAACAAATCGAGCATTGAGATCACCCTGGAGGCCAAAGCATGATCCGCGCATGCGTGATGTTAGGTTTGATCAGTTGCTCGGCATTTGCGCAGACTCCGAAGTTCATACGTGTTCCGCCCGCACCGGCGCAGGAACGCCCGTTCTGGATCGCCCAGACGGAGACGACAGTTGAGCAGTTTGCTGCTTTTGTAAAGGCGACCGGCTACCAGACGGACGCCGAAAAGGAAGGTATCCCACGGACTTGGAAGACGCCTGGGTTCCCGGTCAACCGCAAGCAACCTGTGGTCCAAGTTTCGCCGGATGATGCCATGGCGTATTGCGCGCATATCGGCGGACGTTTGCCGACTGACGTCGAATGGGAATACGCAGCCCGCGCGGGCACGACCACCATCCACTACTGGGGCGACTCGCTCGATGACAATTACCTCTGGTGGAGAGGCAATTCGAATGACACCCCGCACCCCGTGGCGAAGAAACGCCCCAACGCGTGGGGGCTGTACGATGTCGAGGGCAACGTTTGGGAGTGGTCGCTTTCACCAGTAGATAAAGGCGATGCACTGGCGAATCGACGCGGCGGATCGTGGGTTGATTGCCAGAATGTGGGGCTGCCGCCTGGATCACCATACGGCAAGCGGAGCGGAATAGCCAAGTACTTCAAAGTTCCAATCAAGAACAAGTATCGCCACGACGACATCGGCTTCCGCTGCGCGCGTTCTGAACCGTAAGCAGTCGCTCGGCACTGTCCCTTACACTAGAAGGAGGGACAGATATGGCCGACGGTCACGAGGAACGCGAAGATATTGAAAAGCGCTGCGAGCAGGAAAAGCAGGAAGATCGCGACGACAGGATCGACCGTGGCGATGTGGACGAGTGGCAGCCGGAACGCGTGGACTCTTAATGTGCTGCAAATGATGGGCTACCGCAGGCACCCCGCGGCATCGTCCGGGCGATACCTCCCTCCCCTCCCCTAATCCGGCTCCATCGCCCCCTCAACAATGACGCACCGCGACTTGGTTGACGCGAAGCGCAGCGGGGCAATTCGTTTGTACTCGTCGCTTCCGAAACAACTCTGAAGCTGGCTGAGAGAGTCGAACTCAATCACGAGCAAGCGCGCCGGATTCCAGCCACCATCCATTGGCAAGGCCTTGCCGCCGCGAACAAGATACCGCCCGCCGTGTTCCATGACAATCGGCCGCGCCGCCTTAACGTACTCCGCGTACGTATCCGAATTCAGGACCTCAATCTCTGCAATCAAATATGCTTTCATTGGTCAGCTTCTTAGGCTTTCTGTGCACACGGAAGGCCCACTTCGTCCCAGCCGATCGGCGGCCGTCATTAATCGCTTTCAAGTTGTTCCAGATGGTGTTTCAGGTGACGCAGGTAGTCGCGCATCCACCACTCAAGCGTGGCAGGCTCGTGATTACCGATTGTGCAGCGCGTCTGCAGCTTCGCCTCGGGCATGAACTCGATGACCACTGCCAAGTGATGGTTCAACGCTTCCCAGAGATTCACGAGATCGGTCCAGGGCCGGTCGCGATAGTGGTGCAGCGGCACCCATGCTTCCTGATCGTAACCGGGCCAGATAAGCGGACCCGCCAACTGCGCCCTGACAAATCGTTGATGGTTGTTCGTAGCCGAATCAATCAAGTGGCCGAGGATTTCTTTCCTTACCCATCGGCCGGAGCCCCTGTCTCGCGTGACATCGCTCTCGCTCAGACGCCTGAAGCGCTTTGCGGCTCTCTCCACCTCGTTCCTCACCTGAGTTGCCAGTTCGATCATGTGCGTCCCCTCCACTTCACAACTCCGACACAGTCTAAGGCCCCGTCGCCACGGTCCGCATCGATCACCCCGCCTGTTGCTTATTCCTCAGGCACGGACCGGGCTCAGCAGACACACCGCTCTGTGACGTGGCCGCCCTCGCCTCATTCTACATATTTCCCTATGCGGCAACTCCGTCTCGATCGGCAAATTGCGCACACACTACGAAGCCGGGAGACCCGCGAATTTCTCGAAGATGGTAACTTTGGGCAGGTATGGTAACTGAGGAGAGAAACAAGACGGGCCGGGCACTCACTTCTGCCGCGGCCCGTCCGGCCAGCTTACGACTTCTTTACCACAAGGTTGTTGGTCACGGAGAATACGCCTGATACGCCATTCGCCATGAGTCCTGCAATATTCCTGTCAGCCTCGTTCATGACGGTCCCTTCCAGCCGAACATCGCCGCGGTT
>JBDKSR010000475.1:0-13795 GCA_039680545.1 Bryobacteraceae bacterium
GTCCCAGTGCCGAGGAGCGTAGTCACTTTGCCGACCTGGGAAGGCACCGAAATATTCGCGTTGGGAGTCCTCCAGTTCGGGTGGTTGAAGGCGTCCGTTGCGTACGCTTGATAGGTCACCTTGAATCGTTCTTTCACGCGGAACTCCTTTGAAAGAGACAAATGATGCACGTTCAGTCCAGGACCTTCCAGGACGTCTACCCCGCTATTCCCGAAATGGCCCTTCTGTGGGACGGCGAACGCCGAAGCATCGAACCATCTATCATTTGTGCGGTCACTGGGATCCAGGTTGCCATCAGCAATCCGGTCAGGCAATCCCCCGGAGGTATTTGTATTGGAGGGGTCCGAACCAGAGAAGCTAGGCGAGAAGTAGAAACCGCTCTGAAACATCGCCGTCCAGCCAGCGGTCCAGCCTCCCAAAAGAAAGTTAACCGCAGCCGGTCCTGAGTTCAAATACGCTCTCCCTCGTCCGAACGGCAATTCATACATGACGTTGACCACTCCCCTATGACGAGCTGTCGTATCGCGATTCCACAGATAGTGGTCATATGGGTTCTGAAGGTTCGAATAGTTGTACAGATTGGAGGCCAACGTGTAGTGGGCGTCGAAGGTCAAACTCTTCATTTTGCGTTGAATCTCGAACTGCGCGGAATCATAATTGGCCTTCCCGTCACCGAAATAATAGGTTGTTCCCACAAATTGCGGATAGGGCCTCCGCGACGCCGTAAATGGAATCAGGCTGGGCTCGGGTTTATTCGTGGACATGCTGTAATGCATTCCTCGGCTTCGCGATCCAATGTAGGAAGCACGCAACCCAACCGAGCCAATCTGCCGCTCGACACTGAGGTTGAACTGGTGAATAACACCGTTGTCAGCTTCCATCGGATACCCGGTAACACTCTGCGAAGGAATCGCCGCGGTAGTAATTGAGGTAGGAAATGGATTCGGGAACGAAAACGAGGCGGCGCCGTCGGAAACAGTATTATAATACGTTTCAGCGATCTCGAACGGGCCCGAGCCGGACAATGCGTAGTAGTTTCCCTCGCTTTCAGAGAACATCCCGTATCCCCCGCGAATCACGAGGTCTTTCTTCAATTGGTAGCCAAATCCGACCCGCGGGCGAAAGCCGCTCTTTGTAGGCGAGGGGATTACCTGACCCGTCGCAATGGTGATCGTACTTGGATAGAGCGAGCTGACATCAGCTCTCACATCTTCGGGAACAATCACCGCTCCGCTGGCGGGGTTCCAGTTATACACAAGGCCATCGTTGTAACTTGAGGGGCCGAAATAGTCCCAGCGTAGACCGTAGTCGACACTCAGCTTAGGCGTTATCTTGAAAGTGTCAGTCACGTAGAAGCCCAACTCATAATTCTTCTTGACCCTATTCATCAGCGGGTCGATCCGTGAACTCGCATATGGCAGCCCGAGCAGAAAGTCGCCATAGCCATCACCGGTCATGCTGCTATTGAACGTGAAACTGCCCCAGTTTGTCGCAGAAACCGTGTCCGTCCTATATCGAAACGTCTTCCACTCGCCACCGAACTTGAATACATGCCTTCCCGTGGACCACGTGAGAGAGTCGGCGTACGAAAAATCCCGCTCGTCCTGATTGACGCCGCCGGCCGTCTGATTGATTGTGGTTATCCCAGTGACGGTGAGAGTCGGAAATCCCATCGCACTCAGCCCTTGCGCGTTAACGCCCTGAAGCCCGATGTTCTTGACGACCTCGTCCCCCTTGACCGGCGTGAAGCCATCCACTTCGTCACCGTCCTTAACGAAGTCCTTCAGCCATCCCCATCGGGCCGTATTGACCAAACTGGGTGAAAAGATGTGAGTGTCTGACACGACAATGGAGTGGTGATGGCGTTCCCGAGTCCACGAGCCCACTTCCGGGAAGCAACCCGCTAACACATACGGGCTCGTCCTGACTGTGTACCGTGCGTAAATAGTATTTTTCTCGGACAGTTTGTGGTCGACACGACCCGTAAGAACGTCGATTTTGATCGCGTCCGTGGGGTATGGATGAATGAAGCTGTAATTGTTCGTTCTCAAGGTTGCGCCACCTTGATTTGGCTCTGGGATGTATAGATCCTGTATCGTCGACGAAGTCGAATTGATTCTGCTAGCTGGAATTACATTGTTAGGAAATACTGTACCCGACAACGGGTCCTTGATCTTCGTAGTAAATGCCGAAAAATCGCCGTCACGCATGCTGAAGGTTGGCACATTTCGTTGATAGGTCGAACTGCCAGGAAAACGAAATGGGCTGTAGGATACGTAAAAAAATGTTTTGTCCCTGACGATAGGTCCGGATGCTTCGATTCCCGCGTGGTGTTCTTTGAAAGATGGTTTGACGGTCGAGGTCGCTGGCCGGGCGGCTAGGGCGGAATTGACCATCTGGTAATAAGCTCTTCCGTGAATTTGGTTTGTTCCACTCGGTGAAACCATGGTTTCGTTAATCACTCGGGCGTATTCCGCAGAAGCATTGACTGTGATCAGTTGCACCTCTTCAAGGTGAGCCATGTTCCGTACCTGGTTGCTATAGGTATCTCTGCTGACGCCATCGATGGCGTTTGACATCTGTTGGGAGGGTTGGCCAGCAACGCGGATGGTCCATCCATCTGCGTTGTTCTGAACGTTGGGTAATGACGCCATTAATGTCTCTGGGAAGATATCCGCACTAGCAGCGCTGTTCACCCATGTTTTCTGACTGAAATTGTTCGCGATCTGGCTACCTTCAGTTTGGATAACACCAGCGCCTGCTGTTACGGTAACCGCGGATGTGACGTCGCCCAACTGGAATGTCACGTCAATACGGCGGATCTCGGCGATGCTGAGGATCACACTTTCCGCAACGAAAGACTTAAAACCGGTTGCAGTAGCAGTGAGACGATACGTACCCCTGTTTAAGTACGGAATTTCGAAGTCGCCGTGTTCGTTGGTTATGGTTTTTCTGGCGATATTTGTGGCGACGTTCGTGATCTCAATCGTCGCGCTTGGCACAACTGCGCCAGTCTGATCTTTAGCGGTCCCACGTACGGTCGCCTGATCGGACTGCGCCGCCAAAACCGAACAGAACAGAAACACAGGCAAAAACCAACGGCACAAGTACTTTACCATGCTGTCACTCTCCTTGAAGTGGTGTGAGACTAACCAAGCTTGGAGCCCGTAGGCTCCAGCATTCAATAACATTTGTCCATGCCTGTCATCGGCCGGTGCGGTGATACTTCCTTCCACCTGACCGGAAGTTAGGCTAATGCAATTTGCTAGTAGCGACGCTCTTAATCAGTTCGATATGCTGACTTCTGAGAGACGCTGCTCTACGTCGGTCCTCAATTGGTCAATGAAACCCAGTACATGGCGCACAATCGGCAGGTTGGGATCTTCCACCAGGGGCGTCAGATCCATCGCGTATGTAAGCGCCAGTTCTGCGTCGACATTGAAAGGATCGTAATAAGTAGCGTGTGCCAAACGGCGGCCTTGCAAAGCAAGGTCGTAACGCTTGCCACCAGTCACCTGCGAGTCGAAGACTCCCACCAGTGACGCGGCGATGTTGGAATACGCCGAGACCGGAAGGGTTTGCTTGGCTTGGTCCGGCATCCAGTCCAAGTCACGCCAACCCTCGCAACCGTACACCTTGCGAGGCCGGAATTCAGGTGAAAGCATACGCAACGCTGAAATGGCTCGCACGGCCACGGCAACGTGCGTGTCGTGTTTATCTGCAAGATTGTGCAGATAAACGACTTCAGGTTTGGCAATCTGCAGAATTGCCAGGAGGTCGTTGCACACCTCATTGCGGCTGGGGTCCCTGACTGTGGTGAAGGGATATCCGAGTTGGATCTGACACGCATATTCCCCGACATAAGCAGCCTTGCGTTGCTCTCTCAACCGCAGCGCCAGCATTTCCTCATCGGTGTATTGGCTGTATATGCCGGTGCGAGGACTGCCGGCACCATTGGTTACGACAACGCCTGTAAACCATTTGTCCCCGCGGCCAAAGCACTCAGCAATGCCGTGGTATGCCATCATCTCGACGTCGTCCTGGTGCGCTCCGACACAAAGATGAGTAGTCCGTGAGAGAGCCTCCACCGGTTCGCGTCCGTCAGGGACAAAGACATCGCAACACTCGTTGTGAAATCGCATTGACTCTTCTATCCAGCCAAAACACCGCTGGATGCCCTCGACCAGGAGTTTTCAATCATTCCGCGACATCCTGCGGCTCCCGGCCACCAACCCAGAACAACAATCCAGCCAGAATGGCCAACCCGGCTCCCCAAATCCAGACCTTCGGCCAAGAATGCCGCCGGGGACGTTCCCACTCGGCACTCGTGACAACTCCGTCGCGGTTCTCGTCCGCAGTTCTGAAAGCCTCAATCAAGTCTTTCCTTGCATAGCGCGTCTTACCACCAAGATCGATGCCGACACCGCTTTTCGGCAGATTCTCAAGGAAACGCAGTGTAATCACGTCGTCTATAGCCCCGAGCCTTTGCGGAAGACCTGAACCGGCATCTTCGGAGGCATTCCAAGCTGGCAAGGGCACGCGAAGCCGTTCTGCACCGGAGCCGTTCTGCTGCTCGGCAAGGATCGTTTGCGGCGCGTACATGTGTCCCACCCGGCCGGCCACCTGTGCACCGATAAACGTTCCCACTCCGAAAGTCAGCAACGCTATGAAACTTTGTGCCCGGGCACTCATGCTCGGCGGAACCACTCGCGCGGCATAGATGGAAGCTCCGATGATCACAAAGTCGTACGAGAATCCATGCATTAGAAGCCCGCTTACAATCGCCGCCGTCTCCGTACTGGCGAACAGTAAATAGCGCAGTGCATAGAAACCCATACCGATCACCAGCACACTTTTCATCCCGATTTTGGCAATGAACCACGGCAGGAAGATCAGGACAACGACCCCGGAGATCTGCGATAAGGTCATCAAAGCGGTAGGTCTGGGGAGATGAAGCTCACCCAAGAACGCGTTCATCCAGGTGGTGTAAAAGGTAGCAGCGATAGTTGCCAGCGGAATGGCAATCGCGAATACGAGAAACGCCGGACGTTTAAGGAGTCTCGCCGTCGTCAATCCGAGAACGTCCTGGCCACCTGTTTCCTTCCCTTTGGGCGGCGTATGGGGAAGCGCAACACTATAGAGCGCCAGAACTGCTTCCGCACCGGCAGCACAGTAGAAGAAGTCCCCGGTCGTCCCACCCAGGAAGAAGCCCACGGCCAACCCAGCCACGATCCACCCGATGGTGCCACCGACCACAATCCGAGGGAACTTGTCGGGCTGATCGATATTGCGGAACGCCAGGTTGTTAGCCAGAGGAAGAGTAGGCATGAAACAGAGCGCCTGGAGCACAATCAACGTCATCAGGGCAGGAAAGGTTGTCGCGGTAGCAGCCAAGAAGAGGCTCAAAGATCCTGCCGCATGCAGCAACCCGAATACGCGCTCAGTAGAGAAGTAACGGTCCGCGATGTAGCCCACGAAGATCGGCGAAATCATGGCGCCCAGCGCGGTGGCGGCGTATATCCAGCCAATCTGCCCTCCGCTGAAGCCAAGGCAACCATTCATGTAGCTGCCGATCTGCACACTCCAGGCTCCCCACACGAAGTACTCCAGAAACATTAGCGCGAGAAGCCGAAGCCGAATCCACCGATGATGATGCATCACAGTTCTTGGACGAGCTTACACTCGACATTTCAAAATGTCAATACAAAAAATCATGAAACAAGCAAAAATATAGCAGCGTAAAAGATCAATATCTGATAGATCTTGACCAATAAATGACACAAGTGATATGCTTACCCGTGGCCGTTACCAATGAACGAGTCCCATCCAGGATTTCAATGGGGACCAATTAGAATATGTGGATCGGCATTGATCACGACCCCAGGGAGGTAACTGGATTGCACAGACGAGAGTTTCTTTCACTTTCATCGCACATCGCGACGATCGGAGCCGCCCCGTATATCGTGCCCTCTCATGCGTGGGGTGCCAATGACCGGCCGTCGTACGGAGTAATCGGAACCGGCGGCCGTGGCCGTTACGTCGGCGGGCTCTTTCAGCGCAATGGCGCCGAGTGCGTTGCAATCTGCGACGTCTACGAACCGAACCTGGAACTGGCTCGTCAAGTCGCCCCGAATGCGAAGACGTACCTGGATTACGAAGAACTGCTGGCGCACAAGGGTCTCGACTGCGTGCTCATCGCGACACCGGAGCACCAGCATTGCCCCATGCTGCTAGCTGCCCTGAAGGCCGGTAAAGACGTCTATCTCGAAAAGCCCATCTCGCATTCGCTTGAAGAGAGCCGCAGGATGGTGGCGGCCGTGCGGAAGACGAAGTCAATCGTCCAGGTCGGCATGCAGCGGCGCAATGAGAAGTCATACGCAGACATCAAAAAGTTCGTAGAGGACGGCGCCTTGGGCCGAATCAGTTTGGTCAAGCTGGAGTGGAATCGTGTATCTCTTGGGCCTCCGGATAATTCACCGCTACCGGGTAAACTCGACTGGAAACGATTCCTCGGCCCGGCCCGCCCACGCCCGATGGAGCCAATGCGATTCCGCCGATGGCGCTATTTCTGGGATTATTCCGGTGGCCCCATGACCGACATGGGGGCGCACATGGTCGATATAGTGCAGTGGATATGTCATTCCGGCCCTCCACAGTCGGCCGTCTGTTACGGGCGGGTTGCGATGATGAAGGGAGCAGAGACGCCGGACATATTCTCCTCGGTATTTGAGTATCCCAATTTCATCCTTACGTGGACCTTGAACTACTGCAACTCGTATAGAGGAGATCAGCCGCTGATGGAGTTTCAGGGGGACAAAGGCACCCTTGTTGTGTCTGATCGTAAGCAACAGATGTACCGGGAACCGTGGATGGCGAAGGAGAACCGTGAACCGATATACTCGGCACCGCACGCAGACGGGAACGTCAATGCTCACGTTGTGAACTTTCTCGACTGCGTCAGAAGCCGCCGTGAGCCGGCCTGTCCGATCGAGGTTGGTGCGGACGGAGTGGCGGGAACACATCTAGCCAACATCGCCTTTCATAAAGGGACTCGCGCGACAATGCCTGGCAGAGTTACAGACGCGCGTTCAACGCGGAGTTAATGAACGATTTCTGCATCTGGCATCTGTCCAGACACAGGGATCAAGATTGGGGGTAGAGCACGAAGATCGCACTGATCGGCTTGGGGTTCATGGGCAGTACCCACCTCAAGGCGTACAAGAGAATACCGGGAATGGAGTTGGTTGCCGTCGTCAGCAATGACGAATACCAACTGACGGGCGATCTGAGCGGTATTCAGGGCAATATCGGAGGCCCCGGCGAGAAGTTGGATTTTTCTGGTCTGCACAAGTACACGGACGCCATGGAGGCAGTGCACGATCCGGAGGTAGAGGCAGTCGACATCTGCTTGCCGACCAACATGCATGCGCCGGTGGCAATTGAAGCCCTGCGCCACGGAAAGCACGTACTGGTAGAGAAGCCGATGGCCACCGATGGTGAGACAGCCGACCGAATAGCGGCAGAGGCAGAGAAGCAAGGCAAGACGCTGATGGTAGGGCAGGTTCTGCGCTTCTGGCCAGCCTATGTAGCTCTTCGCGAATTGCTTCAGCAGGGTGGTTTGGGTGCCGTTCATTCAGCTCTCTTCCGGCGGCGATGTGCCGCACGGGCCGGCCAGAGTTGGATCACCAATCGAGCTCTCAGCGGTGGCGGCGTATATGACCTTCTGATCCATGACGTGGACATGTGCCTCCATCTGTTTGGCGCACCTGAAGCCGTTTCCGCGTGGGGGTATGAGGATATGCAGCACGGCATCGATGTGATCACGGCCCAGTTGCACTATTCCGGAATCCCTTCGGTGACAGTTACGGGTGGGTGGCATCACCCGAGGGCGTACCCGTTTTCCATGGAGTACACTGTCGTGGCAGACGGTGGCACAGTGGAGTTCAGTTCGGCCGGTCGTCCGCCGGCACTATACGACAAAAGCGGCGAGAAGCGGGATCTTCCGCTGACCGATGTCGACAGTTACGCGAGTGAAATCCGGTATTTCCTCGATTGCGCAAGTACGGGACGGACACCGGTGCTTTGTCCGCCGCGGGAGTCGGCGGCGGCCGTGAAGCTCATGAATCTGATCGTGAATGCTCGAAATCGCAAGGGAGAGAAGCTCGCATGCGAACTTTAGAAAGCCTTGAGATCGGATTGATGTTTCGGGCTGGTGGCGATCCGCTCGATACCGTACGTAGTGTCGAGGAGTTCGGCCTGCGGTGTGGCCAGTTGGGTGTGCGAGGCGCAGTTGATCTCGACGCGGAAGCCTGGAAACTGGCACTTGAGACTGAACAGTTCACAATCATCACGGTCTTCGCTGGATATACGGGAGAGAGTTACGCGGACATCCCGGCCGTGCGGCGTACCGTTGGGTTCGTTCCGCGCGAGACACGGATTGAACGGGAGGCGCGAACCTACGCTGTTTGTGACTTTGCCGCGGCGCTTGGCGTCGGAAGTTTCGCGTGTCACATCGGTTGTCTGCCGGATAATCCATCCGATTCCAACTATCTGGAAGTTCGCGATGTGGTGCGTCGTGTTGCCGATTATGCGGCACGTCACGCGCAAACCTTCGCTCTCGAAACCGGTCAGGAGAGCGCAAGCGCGCTCTTACGGTTCCTCCAGGAGGCGGATCGGCCCAACCTGCGCATCAATTTCGACCCAGCCAATATGGTGCTTTACGGAAGTGGCGATCCGATCCCAGCGCTTGGTCTGCTGAGCAAGTATGTGGTGTCGGTGCACTGCAAGGATGGCAACTGGCCGGTCGAGAGTTGTCCTGGCTCATTGGGCGTGGAGACGCCGCTCGGACAGGGCGCGGTGGGAATCGAGCGTTTCGTCGCGAAACTGAAAGAAGTCGGCTATCAGGGGCAATTGTTCATCGAGCGAGAAATCAAGGACGGCCCAGAGAAGCAGCGTGACGTGGAGATTGGGATCCAATTACTAAGACGCTGCGGCGGATATGTTCCGAAGTCCATGCTGCATGTGACCGGCGGCAGCAGAGGACATCGGGAAGGGAGCAATCAATGACGAATACAGCCGATCCTATCGGCCTTCTCAGCACGCTCGAAGGATCGCTCGTCGAGCATTTCTATCCTGCTGGCTGGGACTTGGCCAGGATTCAGGCCTGTTGCTCAAATCCCCCTGCTTCTGCCGTGGACAGACAATCATGGTGGCATCCTGAGTTCCGGGCCGTACCGTGCGACACGATAGCCGATTGCGACACATTTCTGGGGCATGAAATCGCCTTTGAGATCCTAAAGGCCAGGCGGGCAGGACGCAAGTTGGCGTTGATTCTCCCGGTTGGGCCAATGGGAATGTACCGTTGGACCGTGTATTTTCTCAAGGAATGGGACATCCCGTGTGACCACGTCTATGGCTTCAACATGGACGAGTGGAGTGATGCGGATGGCCGCACGATTTCGCCACAGGACAAACGCAGCTTTCAGAACGCCATGGAACACACCTTCTATGACCCGTTGGGAGAGTTGACCGTTCCGGAAAAGCAGCGTCACTTCCCCACCCAGGCGGTGCTGCCGTCGTACACAGAACGGATCAGCGAGTTAAAGGCTTCAGGCGCTGAGCTGATCGTCGTGTTCGGAATCGGGCGTGCTTGTCACATCGCGTTCTGGGAACCGCACTTCGGCGGGGAGTTTGGGAGCGATGAGGAATGGAGACGCCAGACACATCGACTTGCCGCCAAACTCCACCCCCTCACGATTGAACAGACCGCAATCCTGAAGCACCGCGGTTGTATCACACCCGTGCCGGCGCGTGCCAACACGATCGGACCTGGTCTTTTCTTGCAGGCCGATCGGATCATCGGCAGTGCGAGCGGCGCGTTTGGCGGAGGGCCGCAGTGGCAGGGTATGGTCTTGTGGATGACCTTGCGATACGGTCCCGACCGCTGGGTTCCAAGCAGTTTTCTTCCGACTCTGCCAGGGCGCCTCTTCTTCCTGAAAGAACTCGCTCTGGGGCTGGAATCGGCCTGAGACAAATATCGTGCTGGTGAGCGCCTGCACCCATACAGTTATGAACTGAGGTAACGAGGACAAAAAGGTGACAGAGAATCCATCGAGACGAACGTTTCTGAAACTTCCAGCCGGAGCGGCTGTCCTGGCCGCCCCGGGGGTACTGCTGTCTGCGACATCCCCAAATGACACCGTAAGCGTGGCGTGTATTGGAGTCGGCGTCCGCGGGTCTTTTCTGCTTCAGCAGATGATGAAGGTCCCAGCAGTTCGTATCGCTGCGATCTGCGATGTCAGCCCGGCTGCATTGAAAGCAGCGGTGGAGGCAGTAGAAGCCAGTGGGCCCAAACCGGCGACCTACGACGATTACCGCAAGATGCTCGATGAGCGTAAGGACATCGATGCCGTCGTGATTGCCACACCCGTACCAACACACGCGACGATCGCTGTGGCCTGCCTCCAGGCAGGAAAGCACGTCTATTGCGAAAAACCGATGGGGCGAACGCCTGAGGAGTGCAGAACACTCGTCAAGGCCGCGCAGTCGGCAAAAGGGATCTTCCAGGTCGGGTTTCAATTGCGGCACGACCCGAACCGGCATGCGGCTATGGATTTCGTCCATCGAGGCGGCATCGGCGACGTGCTCTTCTTACAGGGATACCGGCATACGCGGGACCTTTCTGCCAGGGCTTCTGCCTGGTATTTCGACCGCACGCTCTCCGGCGACATCATCGTCGAGCAGGCCTGCCACATTCTCGATCTATGCGTCTGGGCTATCGACAAGAATCCGCTTCGCGCGTTCGGGTCTGGCGGGATTAACCTTTTCAAGGAAAGGCCGGACGGACGCACAGTAATGGACAACTACAGTGTCATCTGGGAGTTTCCGGATGATATCCGCGTCAACTTCAGCCAGCTCTATTTCGATCCGCCGGAGTTCTCCGGGGTCAAAGAGCGTGTCTTCGGTTCGAAAGGGGCTATCGATCTTCCAACGGCAACCTGGATCGAACGCGAAAAGAAGGGCCCGATCAAGCTGGATGTCCCGGACGCCGGCAAAGAAGCGAGTTACGTCTCGCTCGAAGCCTTCATCGATAACGCGCGGAACAAGCGGCTCCCCCTGAACAACGCGGAATCGGCGCTGCGATCAACACTGATGGCAATCATGGGACGCAAGTCCATCTATGAGCACCGGGTCGTCAGCTGGGAAGAAGTGTCAGCGTAGAAAGCTTGCGGGAGGAGAAGTATGAATCGACGGAATTTCCTCACGGCGTCCGCCGCAGCCGTTGCTACTGGGAGAGCGTCGGTGTCACGCCTCCCGATCAAGAAGGGTGTCCAACTGGAGATGCTTCCGGAAACGCTGAGCTTCCGGGAGCGCTTCCAGTTGGCCCGCGACGTTGGTTTTGATGAGATCGAGTGCGCCCGGCGTCTGGATGAGCGTGAAGTTGAGGAAATCAAGGATGCCTCTGAGAGCGCCAAGATACGCATTCATTCAGTATTGAACCGATCCTGGAAGAACCCGCTCTCTTCGTCTGACCCAGCCGTCATCGCAGAAGGTCTGAAAGGGATGGAGGTCAGCCTGCGAAATGCGCACCGGTACGGCGCCGACAGTGTGCTGCTGGTGCCAGCGGTGGTCAGTCCAGAAACGAGCTACAGAGACGCTTGGGAACGTTCACAGCGACAGATTCGCAAGTTAATCCCGCTAGCCGAGGAACTGAAGGTTGTAATCGCAGTCGAGAATGTATGGAACAAGTTTCTACTCAGTCCCCTCGAATTCGCACGGTATGTCGACGAGTTCCAAAGCCCGTGGGTCAGGGCCTACTTCGACGTCGCCAATGTCGTTCTCTTCGGCTATCCACAGGATTGGCTCAGCACGCTGGGCAAGCGCATCGTGAAAGTGCATATCAAGGACTTCAAGTTCGAGAAGGGCCAGGTCCAGTGGATACCGCTCAATGAAGGCCAGGTTGATTGGAAGGCGGTTTATGGCGCGTTGGCCGAGATTAATTACCGAGGTACGGCCACGGTCGAGCTGCCGGGCGGCGACGAAGCGTATTTGCGCGAGGTCAGCCGGCGCGTTGATCGAATCTTGACTGGAGTATAAGGTATAGCCGGTGGTTCAAATCCGGCCAAAAATACACTTCCAAGTTATGCACATATGATATTTCCTGATTGTTTAATGACGCATCTAGAAACAATATGGTACTATCAGGCTGACGGTCATGAAGTTGTCTTAACCGATCCAGAATACATCGGACCGTTTCTGACGGGATGTGGGCGCAAGGGGGAGAAAGTTTACGTTACAGCATGAGCGGCATCGCCGTATTCTCGACCTAGTCAAGAGTCGTAAAACCTGTACTATCGACGACTTACGCGAGGAGTTGGGAATCTCTACGATTACTCTCTATCGTGACCTGCATAAACTCGATGAGAGCAACGTAATCCGACGAGTCCGCGGTGGTGTGACTCTCCGTGAGCCTGACCCTGCAATATCCCGATTTGCCGACCGGCTCGCTGCAAACGCTGCGGGAAAAGGCAGCATCGGCCAGACTGCGGCCGCGATGGTGCAGGAGAACTCACGCATTTTTGTGGATGCCTCCTCAACCTGCTACTACTTCGCGCAGCATTTGGCGCAACGTAGTCCATCCCGTCTGACACTGGTTACGAGTTCCCCGAGTATTCCGCTGTTGTTCGAAGCCTGTCCCGGCATCCGCATCATCTCGACGGGCGGCGAACTGCACCAGATGCTGAACGCTTACGGCGGGCCGATCGCCGTGCGCGTATCCGAAGAAATGAACTTTGACGCGGCTTTCATCTCTTGCGCCGGCTTCGACCTTGCTCACGGAGCAACAACGGACTCGCCCGTTCTGGTGGAACTGCTGCGAAAAGTAGCAACCCGAGCGCGAGAAGTCGTCCTGCTTGTGGATAGCTCAAAATTCTCGCGGCTGGCGATGATGACAAGCCTGCGTGCCGACGAGATCACCAAAATCGTGACGGACAGCGAAATACCCGACGACGTGAGGCAACGGTTTCTGGAAGCGGGAATCGAAGTTATCACAGCCGGGATTGAGACGCCAGGGGACCAGGAAACCAATTCGTTGCCAACAGACGAGGACTCCGACGCCAGGATTTAGCGGGAGTTGGTCAACGGCAACATGTGCCCACGATCCCGTTGACCTGGATCCAACTGATCCTGACGGCCATGTTGCGACTGCAGCAAGTCGGAAGCGATGATATAGACTTGTTGCGATCACGATGCGATTGCTAACGGCGCTTCTCCTATCGGTCGGGCTTGTGTTCGCACAGCCAGCCTCGCCTCCCGAAAGCATCCTTCTAAACCGTATTCGAGCTCACGTTGCCCGGGATCTCAAACGGCTGCCCAACTACACTTGCATCGAAACGATCGATCGAACTCAAAGATCAGGGCTCGCGCACGAGGTTGATGTTGCCGACGGGCTCCGGCTCGAGGTGGCCATGGTCGACAACAAGGAGTTGTTCGCGTGGCCTGGTGCAGACAGTTTTGAGGACCGCCAGATCGGCGACCTCGTGCAGGACGGCGTCATCGGGAGCGGGAATTTCGCTATCAACGCCACCAGCGTCTTTCTGACAGATGCGGCATCCTTCATCTATGTCGGTGACTGCGAACTCGAAGGCAAGAAGGCTGTCCTTTATACGTACATGGTTCCCGTTTCAAACAGCCGCTATAAGATCCGAGTACCTCCGAAGCAAGCGATGGTCGGTTTTCACGGTGCCTTTTGGGTCGATGCGGGCACGCTCGATCTGATGCGTTTGGAGGTAGTGGC
>JBDKSR010000476.1:0-5424 GCA_039680545.1 Bryobacteraceae bacterium
CCCACTACCAGTTCGTCAAGCAGGCGGTGAAGCGAACCGGCCTCGGCTACTTTGACGACATGCAGTTCCACTTCGGCTACCACAGCGTCACCGAACTCAAGAACAACCGCGGCATGGTGCGGGCGTACGAGCGCCTGAAAAAGGAAGGCTTGGTTAAGCACCTCTGCCTCTCCCAGCATAGTTACAACGGCAACTGGAGAACGCCGGGTGGGCAGAACTGCTGGGAGATCCTGACTGCGGTCGTGGAGGACGGCATCTACGAGCACGCCCAAATCATTTACTCCTATGGCGAAGGCGCGGCGGCCAACGAATTCCTTTCGCTCGCCCGCCGCAAGGGCTTCGGGACCATCGCCATGAAGACAACGCGCGGCGCCAGCCGGATGCTTCAGGACAAGGCCTTCATGAAGACGTTTCCTGCCGGGACAAGTCCTCATCACGCTCTGGCGCGATGGCTGACCACCCGTTCGGGGCTCGACGCGGCTGTGATTCATATTAGTGGGGTTGACGAGTTTGCCGATACCTTCAGCGCCGCGGGCAAGGCGATGCGCGCTTCGGATGCGGCGGCAATGGACCGCATGTTGGCCTATGCTGACTCGGAAGTGTGCCGCCTCTGCAACGAATGTATGGACCACTGCGGGCAGGGAATCGCTGTAGCCGACATCATGCGTTACGAGCGCTATGCTCTCGACCATGGCGATCGCGAGCGGGCGAGGCAACTCTATGCGCGTCTCGACCGGCGGGGCGATTCCTGCACGGCGTGCGGCGCCTGTCTGCCTCATTGTCCACAGGGGTTGAGTATCCCCGAGAAGTTGGGGAACGTCCATGCCCTGTTGGCGTGAGTGCCGGAGAGCGAAAATAGGGGGCGGAGACGTACTTAAGAGAATGACCCGTCGTGATGCGTGCATGGCCTGCCTTGGTGCCGCGGCCGTCGCCGTCCCCGCAGTGAAATCACGGGTCGTGATCGCGCGGGATGCGAGGTTCGACGCACAGCGGTTGCCGGGTCTGCTGGACCGTGCCGTGCAGTCCTACTTCGGGTGCGACTCCGCCATGGAGGCATGGCGGAAAATCGTTCGCCCTGGGGAGGTTGTCGGACTCAAAGTGAACTGCCTGTCGGGAAAGGGCGGCGCGACTACGGTAGGTCTGGTCGAGGCTATCTGTGAAAGGCTTCGGCAGGCGGGCGTTCCGGCCGGGAACATCGTCATCTGGGACCGGCTGAACGACGACCTGGACAGTGCCGGCTTTCGCATTGAGACTCGATCCGGACGCATACGCTGCATCGGAAACGACGTGCTCGGCTACGAAGACGAGTTGTCGGTCTATGGCAGCGCCGGCAGCTTGATGGCGAAAACGCTGACTCAGGTATGCGACGCGGTGATCAACCTGCCGGTTTTGAAGGATCACGGGATCGTGGGCGTAACGCTCGCCATGAAGAACTTGTTCGGCGCGATCCATAACCCGAACAAGTACCACCTTCAGTCGGGCAATCCTTACGTCCCCGACGTCTATATGTTGCCTGCCATCCGCCGGAAGATGCGGCTGGTGATCTGCGATGGCATTACCGCTCAGTACGAGGGCGGACCTTCATATATGCCGCAATGGACCTGGCCGTTCCACGGCCTGCTTGTTGCGCAGGATCCGGTGGCCCTCGATTACACAGGCTGGCAGATCATCGAGCGAAAGCGGTTGGAAAAGAGAATGAAGACGCTGGCGGCTGCAGGCCGGGCGCCGCTCTATATCGCAACCGCGGCGGATTCCCGGCACCGTTTGGGGACGAACGATCCGGGATCGATCGAGCGGATTGAGGTTTGAGGATGGATCGCAGAAGTTTCTTGGGAACGGCGGCGATGCCGTGTTTCGCCGCAGCCGGGGCGGCCGCGGCAGCGGGTGGCGATCAACAGTTCGTCCGCGAGGCGAAGCACTATCAGAAACTCCCGCATAAGAAGATCAAGTGCGTACTCTGCCCACGCGAATGCGTGATCGATGACCGCGAGCGCGGCTACTGTGGGGTGCGCGAGAACCGTGGCGGTATCTACTACACGCTGGTGCATTCACGGGTGTGCTCGGCGCACATCGATCCGATCGAAAAGAAGCCGCTGTTTCACTTCCATCCGGGGACACTCGCGTTCTCTCTAGCCACGGCCGGCTGCAACGTTAACTGCAAGATGTGCCAGAACTGGGAGATTTCCCAGGTTCGTCCGGAGCAGGTTCGCAATGTTTACCTCCCGCCGGAACGCGTGGCGGAGATCGCAAAGCAATCGCGTTGCGCATCGATCGCGTACACCTACAGCGAACCGGTGATCTTCTATGAGTACATGGTCGATACGGCGCGCGCCGGACATGAGGCGGGCGTTAAGAGCGCAGTCGTGACGGGAGGATACATCCAGTTGGATCCGCTGCGGGAACTCTGCAAGTCGGTAGATGCGATCAAGGTGGATCTCAAGGCTTTCTCAGAGAAGTTTTACAAGGATGTGGTCAACGGAGAGCTGAAACCCGTCTTGAACGCTCTGGTCACGATGAGAAAGCAGGGCATGTGGACGGAGATCGTCTATCTCGTCGTGCCGACGCTCAACGATAACGACGCAGAGTTTGCAGGCCTCGCGAGATGGGTGAAAGCCGAACTCGGGCCGGACGTGCCCGTCCATTTCACGCGATTTCATCCGGAATACCTGTTGAAGGACCTGCCTCCGACACCCCTGAAGACGCTTGAGCGTGCAAAACAGATCGGGGATGCTGCCGGATTGCACTACGTTTACATAGGGAATGTGCCGGGGCATCCCGCCGAGAACACGTATTGCCCGAAGTGCAGGCGCGCCGTGGTGGAACGCACCGGATTCGAGATTCGTGGGATGCACATTCAAAAAGGGAAGTGCCAATTCTGCCAGCAGCCGATTGCTGGAATGTGGGGGGTGTGAACATATGCGCCGGTTGATCGTCCTGTTGTGGTGCGCGCTCGTGGCGTGTGGAGCCGGGGACAGGGATGCTGTCAGGAAACCTGCGGTGGCCGGCGCGTTCTATCCTGCCGATCCGAAAGTGCTGGCCGGGGCCGTGGATGGTTTTATCGCTAAGGCCAAGCCGCCGGCGATCAAGGATGTGGTGGCGGTGGTGGTCCCTCACGCCGGGTACGTTTACTCGGGGGGCGTGGCCGGTAACGCATACGCGCTTGTGAAGGGCAGGAACATAAGCCGGGTCGTCGTGATATCGCCCTCTCACGTTGACGCCTTTCCGTTCGCCTCCGTGTACGACGGAACAGCGTACGAGACGCCGTTGGGGACGATCCCCGTGGATCGGGCGTTTGCGGAGCAACTCACGGAGAAGAACTCTCGTGTGAAGCTATCGAACCGTGGCCACGTCGTGGAAGGCAACCGGGGAGAGCACGCGATCGAAGTGCAATTGCCATTCCTGCAGCGAGCGCTTGGCCGGTTCTCACTTGTGCCGATCATCATGGGCGATCAGGATTACGAGACCTGCCGTGCTCTCGGAACCTCGCTGGCGAAGCTCATACGCGGCCCGGAGACGCTGATCGTGATGAGTTCGGACCTTTCGCACTTTCACAAGTACGACGAGGCGGTCAAGCTCGACCACAAGACATTGCGAGCAATCGAGGAGTGGGATTACCTGAGCATGGCGCGCAATTTCGAGATGCGAATCTGGGAAGCGTGCGGCGGCGGTCCCATCATCGCGGGAATGATTGCCGCGGAGCGGCTCGGGGCGACAAGAGCCACGTTGCTGCAGTACGCCAATTCGGGAGACGTAACCGGCGACCGTGATCGTGTGGTTGGCTACGGCGCCGTCGCGTTGTCGAAGCCGGCTCCGGGAAGCAAGACGTCCGGCGCGGCATTCTCTCTGTCCCGTCCGCAGAAGGATGAGTTGGCGCGTTTGGCCAGAAAGTCGACCGAGACAGCCGTAAACGAGCGGAAACTATATGAGGGCCCGGCGTCATCGAGCGAAGTGCTGATGCAGGAGCGAGGGGCGTTTGTAACGCTTAAGAAGCACGGAGTCTTGCGGGGTTGTATCGGCTATGTAGCGCCGATGAAGCCGCTGTTTGAGACGGTCCGCGAAGTGGCCGCCCTGGCGGCGGTGCGCGACACGCGCTTTCCACCGGTCTCAGCGAAAGAACTGCCCGAGCTCGAATACGAAATCTCCGTGCTTTCACCGTTGCGGCGGGTGCTCGACGTAAAGGAGATCGAGGTCGGCAAACACGGGCTCGTCATGAAGAAAGGCTCCACGGAAGGGCTGCTTCTGCCGCAAGTTCCGGTGGAGCAAGGGTGGGACCGGGCGACGTTTCTTCAGCAGACGTGCGTGAAAGCGGGATTGCCTCCCGATGCCTGGAAGGACCCAGATGCGGACATCTTTTCGTTCACGGCAGTTGTCTTTGGGGAAGAGAAGCCGGGCATGAAGGTGACCCGGAAGTAACGCACAGAAGGAGCGGCGCAACATTCACCACAGCGACGAGTACCGCTGTGCGCGTGAAGCCGAGGACCGGAATCAGCCAGGTTGCAATGGCCAGCGCGGCTGCGCACGCACCCACCAAATCGAGAGCGTACAGCACACCGATGCGCCGGGACATCGCACTCTCCTCCGCGAAAAACAGCCGGCTTGCCACCGGGAACTGATACCCTCCCATTAACCCGGCCGCGAGTGCGAGCCCAGGGAATACGATCTGCCCGGACAAGAACATGCCTGCCGATGAGCTTGTGCCTGCCAGCAGCATCGAGATGCCTACCGCCGCAAGAGCGGATACGAGCGCGACTCCTTGCAGTGCACCGAGCGTTTTCATGCCGGTTCCCGAGCGGCGTAGCGCCAGCCAGCTCCCCAACGCGGCTCCGCCCATGAAGCAGGCGACCAGGAGGGCGAGCTGGTCGTAGACGTAGCCATATACCGACTGAAAAGCGAGCAAGAGCAACACCTGCAGCGCCATCAGCGTGAAGCCCATCGCGAATATGCAGAAACCGGCGGCGGACCGGACGTGGGTCTCGCGTGACCGGTGGCGAAGGATTGCGGCGACGGCAAGCAGGCACACGAGAGTCAGGATCACGACTCGCCTGAACTCCACTCTTGCCACGGAGGAGAAAAAGTCACCCGCCGTCGGATGGAATTGCCGGCTCCACAACGCGATGTCGAAGTAATAGGCGATGGGCGCGAAATCCTGATTTATTGGGGTTTCAGCGAGTGGTAGCGTCTGCGTATCGACATCGGCCATGCGGTCGGGCATCATCCGGAAGGGCAGGAAAGACTCTCTCACGAACGTTGTCTGCAGGTTGCGTTCGTGCAACCGGGATACGAGCGCCTGCGGGTCCGAGACGAGAGTCCCCGGCTTCAGCGCAGCGAAGAAGTGAACGGTTCCTCCGGGAAGGACCACAATTTCCGGGAAAACTTGAGCCAGTGTCTTGCGAATGGAGCGCAGAAAAGCCGCCAGGTCCGGAC
>JBDKSR010000477.1:0-10188 GCA_039680545.1 Bryobacteraceae bacterium
ATGTATGGCCGCGAGCAGCATTTCCCTGGCTCGGGATCTGGGAAGAGAATTACTCGCGCATGAGTCCACCGTGGAATGGGAAGACTCTTACCCGAGGGATGGAATTCGGCGTCTCTCCAATTCCTGAGTCGCGCCGGCAGATGATCGAACGCAATACACTTTTCGGCGAACCGACATACCGCTGGATCCCAGCTCTTGGCGAGGTCCGCGTGAATTATTGCGCCTTCCTCACTGCAGCCGATACAGTCCCTGAGCGGGTTGCATGGGACGGCGAGTGGGCAATCGCCTAAAGCGACTGGAGCGTCTCGAAGTCCACATTTCCGCCGGAGAGCACGACGCCAATGCTGCGCACGCCGGGCGGCAGTTTCCTGAAGAGGACGGCTGCGGCTCCGGCTGCGCCACTTGGCTCGACCAAGATCTTTAGCCGCGAGAGAAGGAAACGCACCGTTGCTTTGATCTCTGCCTCACTCACAAGCAAGATCTGCTCGGTGTGCCGCTGGAGGATCGGGAAAGTGATTTCACCTGGGCAAGTTGCGCGCAGGCCGTCCGCGATGGTCTCGGGGGTCGGAATCCGGACGCGCCTTCCTGCGGCGAACGACTGCCACGTGTCGTTTGCAATTTCGGGTTCCGCACCGAAAACACGAATGCAGGGTCGAATGGACTTCGCCGCGATTGCGCAGCCGGACAATAGTCCGCCGCCTCCGACCGGTGCAATCAGAGCGTCAATGTCCGGCGCTTCCTCGATCAATTCGAGTGCGGCCGTACCTTGGCCGGCGATGATCCACGGATGGTCAAACGGCGGGACGAGCGTCGCTCCGGTTTCGCCGGCGATCTTCGTTGCGATGGCCTCCCGGCTTTCGCGTAGCCGGTCATAGGTGACGATCGTCGCACCCTGTGCGCGTGTCGCTTCCATTTTCGAGCGGGGCGCATCCTCCGGCATCACGAGTGTGGCGGAAGCGCCGGTCCAGCGGGCAGCGATGGCTACGGCTTGGGCATGGTTTCCGGAAGAGTATGCGACCACACCGCGGCGTAACCGCTCTGCGTCAAGCGAATACAGAAAGTTGGAGGCGCCGCGGATTTTGAATGCGCCGCCGCGCTGAAAGTTCTCGCACTTGAAGTACACACGCGTGCCGCCGGTTTCGGCGTCGAAGCTGCGGGAAGTGAGTACTGGTGTGCGATGCGCGATGGGCTGAATGCGGCGCGCGGCTTCGCGAATGTGGTCAGGAAGAATTTCTTGCTGCACAGGTGTCGATTGTAGCGAATTGAAGGCATTCCCTCACGGGTGCTATCGTGGTGGAGCGGGCGGTTAGCTCAGCTGGTTAGAGCGCCTGCCTTACAAGCAGGAGGTCACTGGTTCAAGTCCAGTACCGCCCACCACAAACCCTTTGTTTTCAGCCCCGCCTAGTTCCGAGAAGAGGTCGTTCAATTTTGGCCACCTGTTGGTCACCCGGACATCGAATCATGGTACGGTTCTTTCTCCACCGGGGAGGGCCAACTTCGGACCAGTGATGGGCAGTCGTTCTACTGAAGCCTGATGGTGGAATGAGACTCAGCCTGCTCGTCGCATGACCCGGGGCTGCCTCGAATTGTGTGCAGATTAATGTTCCGCTGGCGGTCGCTGAACTGATGCCTCTACCTACGCATTGATTGTGCCCAGATGGTTCACACCCAGGCTGGCAAATTTCACCAGTCGAATTATTCCGCGATTACCGGGTAGTGGTCTGAATCCAGTTTAGATGGTTTGTTGAATACGGAAGTGACCTTAACAAGGGACTTTGCCAATATGTGGTAGTGGCTAGCCTGTTTCGATAATCGAAATACGAATTCACGGCGAATTCTTGTTTACTGAGCAACAACCCGGGCGTTACGATCCCCTTACGATCTCGCTCGCTTCTCCGGAGGCGGGGCGAAGGGTGGAGAGAACGATGATTAAATACATTCGAGTGATGCTCCTCGCCGTGGCGCCGATGTTGGCGCTAGCACAAACGGCGCAGATAACGGGTCGTATTGCGGACGCTTCCGATGCAATCGTGACCGGCGGGCATGTCGTGGTTTTGAACACAGCAACCGGGATTCAGCGTGAAACCGCCAGCAACGAGGCTGGCTACTACACGGTGGCGTTGTTGCCCAAAGGTTCCTACCAGGTGACTGTAAAGAGGGATGGCTTCCGAACCATCACGCGCTCCGGCATCGAGCTCGATGAAGGCCAGGCACTGCGGTTGGACTTTCGCCTGGAGGTCGGGCAGGTTACCGAGGCCATCGAAGTGCATGCTGCCAGTACACTGCTTGACACGACCACCACGGCGATGAGTACGGTGGTGCCCAACCAGAGGATTGAGGACTTGCCGATGGCTGGCCGGAATCCGGTGGCTTTGGCTCAGTTGGTGCCCGGCGTGCGAATGCTGGGTTCGATGGGCGCGCTGCCCGTCTCATCGTGGTCGTCGGCTCCCGCCTCGATCGGCGGCGGATCTCCTTCGAGCAACGAGTACCTGATCGACGGCGTCGCGAACGAGTTCTTTAACGGGGGAGGCATGATGAGCTTCCTCTCTGTCGATGCGACCGAAGAATTCCGCATCATTACGCGCAACCCCAGCGCGGAGTACGGCCGGACGTCTGGCGGGGTCATTAATCTGGTCAGCAAGTCCGGTACCAATAAGTTTCACGGTACGTTGTATGAGTTCGTGCGAAACCGTAGCCTGAACGCCAACAGTTACTTCTACAACAAGGCAGGCACGGCCCGGGCTCCACTGGTCTTCAACGAATATGGAGCCACGGTTGGAGGACCGATCGTCCGCAACAAGACGTTTTTCTTCTTCAATTGGGAACAGTTCAAGTACCACTACCAGGCTCGGGGTTTCAGAACGGTCCCAACTGCGAAACAACTCAGCGGCGACTTCAGTGAGACGCTCACTTCCAGCGGTTCTCTCATCAAGATTTATGACCCGGCGACCACCACGGGCAGTTCCTCGGCGGGCTATACACGGACCGTCTTCCCTGGGAACGTCATCCCCGCGAGCCAGATCAACGCTGCGGGCCTGGCGATAGCCAAGTACTACCCGTCGCCGAACACACGGGGTCAAACCTACACCAACGCCAACAACTACCTGGGTCAGGCTGCGGCCTACCAAGATAAGAACATCGTTGGGATCAAGATCGATCACAACTTCACGGAGAATCGTCGCCTTTCCGGCCGGTATACCAACGACACCACGAACTGGGAACAGGGCAATCTGAACGGCAATATCGCCTCGCCCGACTACACCCTCATGAAGCTACCGCGTAGAACTGCCGTGCTGAGTTACACGGATGTCTTGCGGCCCGATTTTCTGATGGAGATTCGTGCCGGCTTCAACCGCTACGGTGGGTATCGCGATGACCGCAGTCTGGGACTGGACATGACCGAGATCGGCCTGCCGGCGTCGCTCAATTCACAACTTCAGGTTCAGCGTTTTCCCAGCCTGTCAGTCGCGGATATGTACCAACTGGGGCCTATTGCCGACAACCAGTTGCATCAGGCCGTGGAAGCCTGGTCCGGTTCGATCGCCTTCACCAAGTTTCTGGGCTCCCACACCATCAAGTTCGGGGCCGAGGAGCGTGTTTACCGTTTTAACAGCTTCCAGGGCGGGGGCGATTTCGCTTTCACCTTCAGCCGGGCCTTCACTCAGGGCCCCGATCCGACCAAAGTCAGTTCGACCGCCGGGTACGGCGTGGCCACGTTATTGCTTGGGACGCCGAGCAGCGGCAACGTCAAACGCTGGAACGCCGTTACCGAGCAGATGACCTACACGGGCCTCTTCATTCAGGACGACTGGAAAATAACGCCCAATCTGACCGTTAATCTCGGACTGCGTTGGGACTACGAAGGTCCGCTAACGGATCGGTACAACATCCTGACCAACTTCGATCCGACGGTGCAAACCGTGTCGGGTGGCGTAACGTTTCGAGGCGGGGCGGTCTTTCCCGGCACCAACGGGCTGGGGCGCGGGCTCTGGGATAAGGACTTCAATGACTTCGGGCCCCGCGCCGGATTCGCGTGGCAGGTGCTTCCCAAGACCTCCCTGCGCGGCGGCTTTGGGATGTTCTACATACCTTTCGCCTACAATGCGCCAACAACCGGCTTCGATATCACGACGAACATGGTCACCAGCCTCGATAGTGTCAGACCGTACAACACGCTGGTCAATCCCTACCCATCCGGCATCAATATGCCGACAGGTAGCAGCCTCGGTGCGCTGACGGCCCTCGGAACTACTCTGGGCGCTGCCGTGCGGAGCCAGAGCGGTGGTTACAGCGAGCAGTGGAACCTCAGCCTGCAACGCGAGTTGCCGGGCAATTGGCTGGTGGAAGTTGGTTACATGGGTAACCACGGCGTGAAGCTACAGGCGACTCGAGCTTATAGCTATCTGACAGCCGCCCAGCGCGCCTTGGGATCCTCGGTGCTTCTCGAGATGGTCGACAATCCGTACTACGGGATCATCAAGACCGGAACACTGGCTGCCGCCAAGGTTCAGCGCCAGCTCCTGATCAAGCAATACCCGCAGTTCACGAGCGTCTCAGGGATGGATTCCTGGGGCAACTCGAATTATCACGCGGGCACCGTGCGGGTTGAGAAACGCTTCTCGCGCGGCTACTCGGTGTTGGTGGCTTACACCTGGTCGAAGCTCATCGATGACAACACGGGAGGCACCAACCCGTCCACCGGCGGGGGTTCCGACGGCATGCAGGATTGGGACAACGTGCGTTGGGCGCGAGCTGTTTCAACCAGTAACCTACCACATCGGCTCGTGCTGAACCCGAGTTGGCGCCTGCCCGAAACGAAAGCCGGCCCGCGCGCCTTGCGGAAGATCATAAACGGCTGGCAGTTGAACACGATCCTTACTTTCCAAAGCGGCAACCCGATCTCAGTCACCGCCAGCGCTCCCACAGGAGGCGGTGGTTGGCCGAACGTGATCGGCGATCCCAACGACGTGGACGACCAGTCAATCAACAAGTGGTTCAATACCAGCGCATTCACGACCATCAGCCCGTGGACCATGGGCAATGCGCCTCGCAACCTGCCACGCACGCGCACCGACAGCCTCTATAACTGGGATTTCTCGACCATCAAGTACATCCCGATCAAAGAACGGGCGACGCTCGAGTTCCGCGCGGAGTTCTTCAACTTCACCAATAGCGTGACGTTTGGCACGCCGGGAACAGGCGTCAATAGTTCGACGTTCGGCATCATCTCCAGCCAGGCCAACAGCGCCCGCGTCATTCAGTTCGGTATGAAGCTCAAATACTAACTGTATCGGCGCGTAGTAAATTGCCTTCCGGCTTTCCTCAACCAGTGGGGGGAGCCGGAAGGTTTTTTCTTTTAAGCTACCGTCTCTTCTGCAGCGAAACGCCCCGCCGTTGCTAAGGAAGCCCCCCAGAAGCGAACCCACTGATCACGATTCTTCCCTCCCTCGACCGGCGAGCAAAGTCAGGCTACGTCTTCGCCGGTTCGTTTGGTGGGCGTGGCGGGCGTGACTATTCAGTATCTGAATTCAGGGATCTTCTACCGCTGGATGCGGCCGGAGGCGCTGCCGGCGACGAGCGCGATCACTTCGTCGCGCGAAACATGGTTGAAGTCGCCATGGACGGAGTGTTTCAGGCACGAAGCAGCAGCCGCGAACTCGACGGTCTCCGGACAACTCATGCCCGACATCAGTCCGTAGATCAGGCCGCCCGAGAACGAGTCGCCGCCGCCCACACGGTCCACGATCGAGATCCGGTACTTACGGCTGAGATAGCACTGGTTGCCATCCGACAGCAGGCACGACCAGCCGTTCTCGGAGGCAGAGATACTCTCGCGCAAAGTCGTCGCGACATACTTGAAGCCGAACCGCCGGTGCAATTCGCCGGCCACGTCTTTGTAGCGCTCCGCGTCCAGCGACCCCGTGGCCACATCCACGCCCTTGGCCTCGACGCCCAGCACGATGGCGGAGTCTTCCTCGTTCCCGATGAGGACGTCCACATATTGCATCAGCTCGGTCATGGTGCGGCGAGCTTTGTCGGGCGGCCACAACTTGCGCCGGTAGTTCAGGTCGCAACTCACCGTGAGCCCGTGTTTACGGGCCGCCTGGCAGGCTTCGAGCGTGGTCGCGGCCATGCCGTCACTCAACGCCGGCGCCGTCCCCGACCAGTGGAACCACTGCTTTCCGGCGAAGATCTCATCCCAGCGGACCTGCCCGGGCACCAGGTACGTGATCGAACTTCCCGCGCGATCATAAATGACCTTCGAGGGACGTTGCGAGGCTCCGGTTTCCAGGTAGAAGGTTCCCAACCGCGGCCCGGCGCGCAACACGAAATCGGTATTCACGCCGAACTGCCGCACGAAGTTGATGCAAGCCTGGCCGATGTCCGTGTCCGGCACGACCGACACGACGTAGGCATCCAGCCCGTAGTTGGCGAGCGACACGGCGGCGTTGGCCTCCGCCCCCGTGTAACTCACTTCTAACTCGCGGCTCTGCACGAACCGCTCATAGCGTTTGGTGGCCAGCCGCATCAGTAACTCACCGAAGAAGACCGCCCCTTTTGATGTGTTCACGAGAATCTCCCCTGCTTACTTCTTCCTGGCTTCCTGCACGATGGCAAGGAAGTCGGCAGCATTCCTGGTGATGGTGGCAAAGTCCCGCGCGGCGATCAGCGGTTTGCCCACCAGTTCGCCACCCACACCCACGGCGCATGCGCCGGCCTTGATGAACGCCGGAGCCGTTTGGCGGTTAACCGCGCCGGTCGGCATGATCTCGATGTGCGGGAAAGGTCCCTTGAGGTCCTTGAAGAACTGCGGGCCGCCCACGCCGGCAGGAAAGATCTTGACGATATCCGCTCCCGCCTCCCAGGCGTTCAGGACTTCGGTGGGCGTCATGGCGCCCGGCATGGCAGCCACGCTATAGCGCTTGCACACTGCGAGCATGTCCGGACGGAAGGCCGGGGAGACAATGTAGTTGGCCCCGGCGAGAATGGCCAGACGTGCGGTCTCCGCGTCCAGCACGGTCCCGGCGCCGATGTACACATCGTCGTTCTGGAGTGCCTTGGTGGCCCGCTCGATGACCGGGATGGCCCCCGGCACCGTCATGGTGATCTCGATGAACTGGACGCCGCCCTGCCGCAACGCGCGCCCCACCTCCACTAAATCTTCCGCTTTATCCGCGCGGATAACCGCCACTACTCCCGTGTCTTTGAGTGCCTGTAATGTCTTCTGTCTATCTGCCATAGGATTACTCTCTTGCTGCTCTCTTGCCCCCGAGCATCGTGTCCGTACAGACGCCGAACACTCCCCGCCCCACGAAAAGGGCAGGGGGTGCGGTGGCGACCAGGATCTGGCTGCCGGTGATGTCAACGAGGTTCGAACGTAATCGTGAGCTTCTCGCCAAACCAGGCGCGACCTTCCGCCGTCATCTGCAGTTCGATTTTGGTGTTCGTGGCGATGCCTTCGGTCAACAGGAACGATTCCCCGAAGTCTGCATCCTCGAACCGGGCAGTGTCTTTGGCGATCGGCTGCTTCAACTTCAGTTCCGAACCTTCGGGCGTCGCCAGGTAAACCGCACCCGGCTTGCCTTGGCAATTCACCGGGGTCAACCACGTGGCTTCCTGCAAGTTACCCACGGAGACCGCGGCGAATATCGGTTTGTTTCGCGGCACCCGGATCCGATCTCCGTCGCGGAGTTCGATCCAATCGTTCGCGCCGGCAAACTTGATCCTGAACCAGTTGAACTCGGCGTTGAGATACTTGGGCGGATTGTGGCCGGAATACTTTGTATTTCCGACGGCCACCAGCGGCACGTTTACCGAAGTCGTCCCTGTCGCCTCTGTACGAATACCGAGCTTGTGGCCCTGAGCCGCGGCCTCTTTGTATGCCTTGGCCCCTTCGTCGAATACGAGGTGAAAAAGCCCGCCGCTATGCCGATCACGATCGAAGTCAAACCATGTATCGGCCTCCGGATAGGTTCCCGATTTCTTGAACAACGCGGCATACTGCTGCAGCAATCGGCCACTCGGTCGAAGTGTACCGTCGGGGTTGATGATCCCTTGATCGTTCTTCTCGTTGACGCGATAGCCGCCGATCAGCCACCACGGAGCACCGCCTTTCGCGCCATTTTCCAGGCCTTCGCGGTAAACAATTTCATGGCACTGAATCTGATAGGCAAACTTGTTCTCGTCCGGGAGCATCGTCGCTGAGTTCCAGACATCGGCGGTGAATTCGACCCAGAAATAGGGCAATCCCTTTGTGGCGAAATGAATGTATCGGTTAGTGAAACCGGCCGCCTCGGTAGCGGACGGAACGGATGCCTTGAAGTTGTGGCCTTCCATGGCAAAGAAATCCACGTGCTTCGGCGTCGCCGTGAGCGTGAAATCAGTTGACGACAGGTTCCCCTGGCGGTAGCTGATCAGGTGATTCGGATCGAGCCGCCTCAGGGTGCGTGTGGTGTCATTCCATTTCCTGCTCATCAAGTCGTCCATGAACCTGCGGTAGGCTGCCACCATCACCCGCCAGGGGCCATCCTCCCGGAACTGCTTCGACGACGGTGAGGTAACCCGGCCGTTGAGCCGTGGCGTCGGCACCTGCCAATCGGCTTCCGCGTTGGCTATGTTGCCGTAACGGTCATCAATCCACTTCGCCCAGTCCGCGTCCCAACGCTTTCGATAGTTCAGGTCGCCCTTCCATCCAAAGCTCGATTGGTTATCAGAAAACACCCACCCAGCCGGTTCCCAGATCAGATCCCAGGCCAACAGTGCCGGGTTGTCTGCAAGCCGCGTCTCACGGATGAAGTCTGCCGCCAATTCTTCCTGAAAGTGGAAGGGCATCATGATGCCCTGGAAATAGTGAGGGTCGTCAGAAATCACGTGGGACTGCACGAAGACGAAGACACGAAGGCCGTGGTTGCGGCAGCGGCGCAGAAAGTCGAGTATGGTCCGGCGGTTGTCCTGGTGGTTGACGCGAATGCCCAGGAATGTGGCCCCCATGGACTGCAATAACTTCAAGTCCCGTTCGACTTCCTCGGGATTGTAAATACCCGGGCTCAGCCAGTGATAGGCGTAATCTTCGTGCTCCAACGCCGCGGCGTAACTTGGCCAGTAGTTGACGCCGACGGGATACCATTTCTTACCTTCGAGCCAGAAGTCGCCATCTTTGACCGTTACAAACGCGTTGCGCGACGCTTTCTTTGTGGAAAGCACGCCCATCCCGTGGGAAATAATGTCGATCGGCCGTCCATTGCGCAGCAACTCCGTCGTCACTAAGTAACATTCACTACTCAGTCCCTGCGCTGCCCACTCGAATGCCGCTGTCGCGGACCGGCCGGGTTTGATGATCAGCGTTGACTCTTTCTGAAATGCTGCTTCTTTGACGCCTTTAGCACGGACGCGGATACGGACGGTAACCGCTGCCTGCCCGATGCCACGATTTACGACGGTGGCGCCGAGGCGAACCTTTTCGTCAGGCCAGTAAGAGAACTGTTCCGAACCGCCGTAAGAGAGAAATAGTCCATCCGCGATCCGCCGTGCCATGTCGCCGAACATGCTCGTGAGCGCGAGTTCCCGTAACGCAGCCGGGTCGGTAATCGCACAAACGGCATACGCCGATCCTTCTGCTCCGAGCGGGTGACGAGCGTTGTCATTCGCAACCAGGCGCCGCACTGCGTCTGCAAACGCAGGACCTTCTGATAGCGGTGCGTCCTGCAGCATTATCCACGCTGCAGTGCCACGCTCCATGCCATCTTTGTCCAGGGCTCTGACCAACGGAATCCATCGCCATTTATAGCCCCGTTCGAACCCTTTTCCTTCCGGCCTCGCATAGCTGGCTAGAGCGGAGGCGGGCACCGGCAATTTCATCTGCGCGCCTGACAGAATGCCTTGCGTGGGCACCACCTTCAACGAGGCGATACCTTTCAGCGCGTACATTTTGTACACGGGTGAGACCGTCTCGATCAACGGTTGACTTTCCAACGTGAGATTGGCGAAAGGTGTCGCCCCGAGCAGCATCAGGTTGCCATTGCTTCGGAGATATTGACCTAACGCATCAACCCCAGACGCAGGATAGGACTTGACGTTCGGAACGACGTAGAGGAAATACTTCTTCGGTGAAAGAGCTGCCGGATCGCACGCCTCTTCGGCCGAGAGAAACGTGATCTCGAACCTCTCGCGCCGCAGTGCGCCAGCAAT
>JBDKSR010000478.1:0-3381 GCA_039680545.1 Bryobacteraceae bacterium
TTTCGCCGAGATCAGGGAAGCGGTGCCGTCTTTTGCGTGCGTTTATGGGTACCGAGACAAGCCCATTGGCGGCCGCTCGGCGGCGGTTGACAATCCTCCGTCTTCGTCCCGATTGTTGAATCCGGTAGGCCGCTCCGGGCCGCAGTTCCTTATTGCTTCAATCACGTCCATGCGGCCGCTTGCCACAAGGACCACAAGGGCTATCACGACCACGAATTGCAACCAGTCTTGGAGACGACCCGGCCTCATTTCTGCACCAGCATCCGCAGAACTGCCGCATCGATTGTTGCCGCTCCGGCCGACACCGCGACCGAAATGGTGATCGTGTCGCCGCCCCTCATGATTTCCGGTATGGGGACGACGATCCCCTCACCCAGCACTCCGGCTGCATCCGGGCCTGCCGTGCTCGGATGCCCGTTCAGCGTGATCGATGTTCCGGCCGCGACGGTGATTGACTTGGTCACGTCCCAGATTGTTACGGATGCCTGAGTGTCGATCACGGTCACGCGCAACAGTGCGGTCGCGGCCGCCGACAATGCGATTGGAACCAACAGGGAGATCGGCATGATTTGCTCGTTCCCCTCTGACAGCTCCATGACGATGGTCGCGGCCGGTAGTTGCTGAACTAGCTTCGTCCTGATCATTTTCTTGCCTTCGGCGCGAGCAGAACTGCGGTCGTATTGACCTGGACGGAAACCCCGTTCTCGTTGCAAAGCATTGATATGAAAGTCAGTGCCTTGTTTGCCGCATTGAAAACAGGCACGGTGGGCAAACTGGTGAATTTCGATAACATTTCGAAATAGAACGTGTTGTTTCCCCGGTCGTCGCCGTCGAGAGGCACGCCAACACCGAGATTTCCCCAGTCTGGTCCGACGTACCGGATCGCTGCGTTGGGAACACCGGACACCGCCACGGCCGCGCCCAAGATCGCATATTCCCGGTTTGCCTTGAGCTGGTCTTGCAGCGTGGTTATGGCCTGCGAACCGGTGTAGCCACCCGCGCCCGTTGCCACAACCTGATTCTGCCAGGAATAGATTTCCTCGCCCCGACGCCGCAATTCATCGGCAGTAATGAGGTTTGCCTCGACGCCTGGTAGGTCCTCATAGAACGTGGTGTACGTGGAAATCTCGATGTCGCCGGCCACGGCCGACCCGGACCCGAACGCCGTAAGCTGGTCCTGAGAAAACAGCTCTTGGACTGGTGGGAACATTTGGTTGATGATCTGCGGAGCGAGGACTTGGATGCCCACCGTGGAGTCATGGAGCAACGGTGACGTGAGCCGAAAAAACCCTGGAGTCTGCCTGATCGACGAAATGTCGATGAGGTATGCCTTTTGGCGATGGTCCCGGACCTGCAAAGAGTTGCCCGCTACTGCGGTGAACGCCGCGCCAGCGCCTGGTGCGGTCGCGGAAGTGCCGATCAATTCGAGTGCTTTGCCCATTACCGCGTCTTCCTTTGCTGCTTGAGGGCCGCGCGCGTCTGCGCGAGGTCCATTTTGGTTTTCGTCGCCCGCTCCATGAGCGCGTCGCGTTTCGCCTCCAATGTGCGGACCTTTCTTCGGTGCGCGATATCTTTCGCCGCCATGGTGCTACCTCGTAAGTTGCTTCAAATTGATAAGAATCTTTTCCAGCTCCGCGGCCGCGGCCGGAAACTGGGTCAGAAACCCGTATATGCCGAGCCTTTCTAGCAATGCTCTTGGGAGAAGCCTGCCGAGTAAAAGGATCGCCCGAGCGCCTATTGTCTGCGGCAACCCGAGCAACAGCAATATCGCGGCAAGTGCCTCCAAGATAGATTGGATGTAATTTCGCAGTTCTGCGCAATCCGACTGAAGCCCTGGACACCTCCGCCCACGCGCGTCTTCGAACTCTTGGACGGTGAAATGCCCCTGTTGCACCCCGGAGCAGAATAGCCGCGCCACATCGTTCGCGGTGTAAACCCGATCCTTGGTCCGGTTCGGCCTGACGAAACACACCTGACCCGTCTTGAGACCGGCTTTTGCCATCAGTCCACCTCAGTAACGTAGTTCGCTCTGGGTTTTTCCTCGCGCAACGGCTCGCAGAATGCGTTCCCGATGCCGGATTCCACCTGATAAGCGAATGCGAGTCCTCGGATCAGCTCTTTCAGCTCGCGCTGCGCCCGCAACCCTCGCGCGATGTACACCGTTGCCCTCTCGTTTGGCCTTGATTTCCGCACTTCACCCGCTGACATCATCCGTTTGAGCCCGTCTTTCAGCTCTCCCAGTGCCCGCGCCGTCCGTTTCGGCGGGGAAGCCCCTAGGGCGATTCGGGTGGCAGCTGACACACACTCCCGGCTCATGGCCACGCCCCAAAAACGGCCGACCGAGGTGTACTCGGGTGGAACCTCCTTTTGCTCTGACTTGGCTGCGTATTTATTCGCATAGGCGACTACGCCATCCTTTCCGGATCGCAGTCGCTCGATGCGCGTGCCGGCTCGGAGGTGGCGCTCGTCGTCGGACCCGACGATCTCATACCACCAGCGAGCCACGACTCCCTTATCGATGCTGAACGTGGTGAAGAGGTGAAAGTGCGGTGCGCCCCGGGCCTGGAACTCCAAAAACCAGAACAGTGATTCGGTTGGCGCGGCCGCGCCAAGCATTCTGCGGCATCGCTCCACGAACGATCGTAGATGCCGCTTGACGGTACGACCGTCAGATGGGAATCCGCACGGATATGTGAGTGTGAGCATGTTCCGGTATTCCGCCGTGCACGACCTGAGATACCGACGCATCCGGCCGCGTGACGACTCGCTGAATCCGGTGATCTCTGCTCTTGCTGGTGGGATCGCCTTAACCGGGTGGGAATCCCAGCGAAAATAACAAACACCGCCAGTGAGCACGATATTGAGATACCGAGTATCACCAGCAAAACTGAAGTCGCCCCGCTCATTGACTATTCCTCCCGATGTCGCATATAACATTTTCTCCTCCCGGCATCGCTTCCTTATTCCCTTTTCGCCGAGATCAGGGAAGCGGTGCCGTCTTTTGCGTGCGTTTATGGGTACCGAGACAAGCCCATTGGCGGCCGCTCGGCGGCTGTTGACAATCCTCCGTCTTCGTCCCGATTGTTGAATCCGGTAGGCCGCTCCGGGCCGCAGTTCCTTATTGCCTCAATCACATCCATGCGGCCGCTTGCCACAAGGACCAACAAGGCGATCACGACCACGAACTGCAACCAGTCTTGCAGCCGGCCGGGCCTCATTTTTGCACCAGCATCCGCAGAACTGCCGCATCGATTGTTGCCGCTCCGGCCGATACTCCCGCCGAAATGGTGATCGTGTCGCCGCCCCTCATGATTTCCGGTATGGGGACGACGATCCCCTCACCCAGCACTCCGGCTGCATCCGGGCCTGCCGTGCTCGGAT
>JBDKSR010000479.1:0-5519 GCA_039680545.1 Bryobacteraceae bacterium
TCTTGCCTGGGTGATTTTCACTTTGCGGAACGCTCTATGTCCGGGGCGAGATCTCATCTGCCGTCGATGCCGGCGCGGTAGTTGCCGACCGCCTCCGAGGTCCGGAGGTAACGGTCATAGATGCGGACCAAGCGGATCTCGCCGAAGATCCGAGGCGCGATGCGGGCTTCACGTTCTCCATTGATATCGCCCAGTTCCTGCGGGAAACGCCCAAAGCCGTAATCTCGAACCGCGCCGCCATCATTCAGGATTCCATCGACGACAACCGATATAATGCGCGGGCCGCCGTCAACGATGAACACGACGTGCTGCCATACTCCGGCGCGAAGCACGCCTTGATGCGTGCCCGAATCGCTGTCCCATTTCGCGCTCGTACGGCCGTCGCTCATCGTGAGGGCGAGCGTAAAACGATCCGTTGTGCGTACCGTGATCCCTTGGCCGGATGGCGTGGTGGTGTCGAAAAGGATCTGACCGTCGGACAACTCGCTGAGGCGCATCCAGAACTCAATCGTGAAGCCGGCGCCGGCTGCGAAGTCTCCGAAGCGGGGTACGGCGAGCGTAGAAGCGCCCGCAGGGGCCGTTGCAACCAGTCCGCGCCGCGCCACAGTCCGGTTATCAAACTGGTTCCAAAGGCCATCGAGAAGTGAAGTGTCGATGCGATGGACGCGAGCGTTAGTCTTTACGGTTTCCGTAATGTAGTAGTTCCCGCGATCCTCGACGAAATCGGGGTAGCTGATGCGCGTATTGACATCAGGGTCGTAGAGCAGAATCTCCTGCTGGCTCCAATGGATGAACCCGTTCTTCTCAACACCACCGGCGATCCAACCAGGGTTGCGGCCGTTGTAATAAGACCATCTCTGGGCGTGGACAGCCTCGCCCCCGTGGTTGTGATACCAGAGAAGATACTTGCCGTTGCTGAACTTGCGAATGAAATTGGCTGCCCGAGGGTGTTTGATAGGACGGCCTCCGGGCGTGTAGGTGGCATAGGCGGGCGGAGTCCAGGAGCGGCCGCCATCACGGCTGTAAGCGGCGCAGTTGTAGCCATCAATCGTGCGATATGTGCAGTAAAGACTTCCGTCACTCAGTTCAACAAGATTTGCTTCGTCCGAGACTGGATTCTTAGGGGCTCTCAGTCCTTCATCGCCTTCAGGGAGCACTTCCCAGCGCAATTGCGACGGGTCGCGCTCGGTAGCGATGTTCGGGCACTTCAGAAAGACGCCCTGTGAAGTCACCATGGCGCCCGGGTCGCCCCATTTGCCGACCTTGGAAAAGCCGAGAATCATCTCGTTCCGGCTGGTCAGGATCGGCTTCCCAACACCCCAGAAATAGAGGAGCTTTCCTTCCCACGCGTTCTCGCGGTCGATGCGCATGAGCCGCATGGGAATGTAATAACGCTCACTCGACCATGAGCGCCCGCGGTCATCAGAATACTTGTAAGCATACTGGCCAAGCGAATCCACCCGGCGCGCTGCCCATTTACTGTTGCTGCGTGAGTCATACCGAAGATTCCCGGCATTGTATGTGTAAAAGACATAGACGCGGCCGTTCGGTGCGAGGAACGGCATGACCCATGATGCTTCGGGACCATCGGCCGGTTCGATATCCACCGGTGCGGACCAGGAACGTCCCTGGTCCGCGCTGATGGTGGAAATGATGTGCTGTCCGGAGTCGCCTTCGTTGCCTCGCCCCGTGGTGAGTACGCAAAGCCAGTTACCGTCCGGTGTCACCACGACGTAGGGTTGATCGCTGTAACCCTCGCGAGGAATTTCCCATCCGTTTCGTACGTTGCGCCAGTCAGGAGCGCTGCTTTCGCCGGGCAAGGGAGCCGCCAGCATGGCGGCGGCAACAAGGAAGTCTCGTCTGGTCATAGCAGCGCTCCTTTCAGGGTTTCTCAGAATAGCAGTTTCAATGCTATCTGCAATTGCCGGGGCGAGTTCGCCTGGCTACTGATTACACCGGCCGACGTGGATCCGATTGACGAGCCAGGTTGACCGAAGCGCACGTGGTTCAGAGCATTGAACGCCTCGAACCGGAGTTGCGCCCGCAGACGCTCATACAACGGGAACGTCTTGAGGACAGAAAGGTCGAAGTTCGAGATCCCAGGGCCGCGCAGATCCGGAGCAGTTCGCGAACTGTTGCCACGGGTGAAGGCGCCGGGCAGTTCAAAAGCAGATACATCGTAGTAGCGGCTCAGCCGTTGCTGTACCGGCCCGCTCAACTTTGCGCTCTTCAGTAGCCGGATGGGCCGTGTACCTGAAGTTGCGGTCATCACCAGGGGTTCACCGGTTTGGAAACTTGCGACGCCGCCAAGTTGCCAGCCGCCCAGGAGCAGATCCAGTGGACGGCCCCAGTTACCACCAATCCGCCGGCCCCGGCCGAATGGAAGTTCAAGAACACCGCTGATCACAAGCCTGTGAGGCACGTCCTGGGCGTCGAGCGACCGCTCCAGCCGCAGGTTGAAGGGGTCCATGATGCCCGTAGTCTGGCCTAGGGCGGCGTTTGAGAAATCCGTAATGTTCTTCGACCAGGTGTAGGCGCCTAGCACGCTGAAGCTTTGACTAAATCGCTTCTCCACGCGTACCTGCATAGAGTGATAAATCGAGTTGCCCATCGAGGGATTCACCGCAGTGACCCCGGAATACTGCGGGTACGGCAGAAGCAGTTGGCCGGCAGATATCGTCTGCTTTGACAACCCGCTGGTCGGGTCGGTGATGATCCCATAGAACGGGTTGTTAACCAGGGCCTGATTCGCGGTTCCGCGTGTATACTGCTCCGCCGTGAGCGTGTTTATCGCGAGGTTGCTGTACTGGACGTGGGTCCCTTTGTTTGCGGCGTAGGCAATCTCCATCAGGAGGTCATTGGTAAGCGAACGCTGGATCGAGAAGTTCCACTGCTGGAAGTAGGGTGTTACCAACGAGAGCATCCCTGCTGTAATGCCCTGACCGAGCAAAGAATCCGGCCCGAGCTGGTTGTGCGAGAGCGGCTGATTGAAGCCGTTCGGGAATGGATTCGAGAGAGTGACAATCGGCATGACTCCGTTCAGCGACGTAACAATATTCGTCTTGGCCTGGAACCCGTCCACGAAACCACCGGTCGCGCCGGCGGCGTCCGTCGTCGAGAGCCCATAGAAGATTCCGTAGCCACCGCGAATCACGGTTGAGCGTGTCAACTGGTAAGCGAAGCCGACGCGGGGAGCGATGTTGTTTGCATCGGGGCTGGTCAGCCGCCGGTCGTCAGCATTGCGGAACTCCATCGCACCGCGAAGATTGAACGCGGGCACCAGCGAAGCGATCGGCGATTTCGCATTCATGTTGAACACGGAGAGGCGGTTGTAGCGCTCGGTTCGCGGCATGCTCACTTCGTACCGAAGGCCCAGATTGAGGGTCAACTTGCGGGTCACTTTCCAATCGTCTTGAAAGAAGCCCGCCCAGTAGGAACTTCGCGCCGCGATTGCGGGTTGGTTAATTAACTGACCACTAGGAATTCCGAGCAGAAGACTGGCAATTCCGTTCCCTGCGGTCGTGCTGCTTTTATTTGCGTTCGGGCCTTGTGTCCACGACCGGGCCACGGAGAAGTTGCCCTGAGCCGCAGTGTTCTGAAGCTGGTTGTCAAAATATGCGCGGAAATCGAAGCCGCCTTTGATCGTATGGCTTCCCTGGATCCGCGTGACGGAGGCCAGGAAAAAGTGGCCCATCTGCGTGCTGTAGTTCTGGTTCGAGTTGCCTAAGGACGTGAAGTCGTTCACCGAAACGACGGGCAGCGCGGCAACTTGTTGATTGGCGCGGAGATTCTCGGGGTAGCCGATTTTCGTGATGTCAAAGCCGTCCCCCCACGCCGTTCGAGTGCCGTACATGCGCGACAGACCGTAGTTCAAGTTCACGATTGTCGTCGGGCTCAACGTCCAGACGTCCTGGAAGCCCGCTGACTTACGGTGCTGGACGAGGGCCGGGTTACCCGGGTTGGCGATGTTTCCGAAGTAGTTCGGCTCTCCCGTGAAGGGCTCCTGCTTGGAAACCCGCCCGAAAATCTTGTGACTGGACCCGACATAGTGGTCGATCCGAATGTCGAAGGTGTCGTCCTCATTTTGGCGGGCCGAGCTGGCGTAGAAGTTCGAAGTCAGGCTGTTGTTGGTTGGCAAGGGGTAGAAAGCGGCGAGGTTATTCCCCACTTTGTCGATGCGGTCCCGCGGGATGACATTGCCCGGGAATGCGGTTCGGATGTAGTTGTTGCTCCCATCGAGTTGGGTTGTCAGGGGGTCGTAAATCACGACCTGTTTTCCCGCGGAATTCACCGTGCTCGAAAAGTCGCCCGTGCGCTGCAATGCTGTCGGCACGGTGTAAGAAGCTGTTGCAAGCTGGCTCTCGCGGAAAGCTTCGTAATCGAAGAAGAAGAAGGTTCGATTCTTGCCGTCGTAGAGTTTCGGGATTATGACTGGCCCACCGAGGCTGCCGCCTACCTGATTCCGCCTCAATGCACCGAGCTTTGTCCCCGTCCGGTTATTGAAGAAGCTGTTGGCGTCGAAATACGAGTTCCGATGAAATTCGTATGCCGTGCCATGCCACTGACTGGTTCCCGACTTGGTGACCACGCTGATCACGCCACCGTTAAACCGGCCGTACTCGGCGCTCAACGAGTTGGTCTGCACCTTGAATTCCTCGACGGCGTCCACCGAGGGTGTATAGATTAGAAAACTGGTCCAACCCGTGTTGCGCGGCGTCGTGTTGGGAATTCCATCGATTGTTACTTCGCTAGTGAAGTTCGCGGCGCCGCTAATGCTTGGAATGGCGCCTCCCTGATGGGCGTTGGTGTTATTCGGCGTCGGTAGAACACCGGGGGCCAGGGCCGCCAGAGCGAACGGTTCGCGCCCGTTGAGTGGCAGGTCCACAATACGCCTATTTTCAACGACTTGCCCCAGGGTATTGGTTACCGCGTTGACCAAGGGTGTAACCGCCTCTACGGTCACTTGCTCAGCCAACTCACCAACCTGGAGTTGGAAATTAATAGTTAACCTGTCGGCCACACGGGTCGTGATGCCAGACTGCGTGGATTTCTTGAATCCAGCAGCTTCCACCGTGATCGAGTACTTGCCCGGATCAAGGAAAGGGACCACGTACTCACCGGTAGCACCGGTTTTGATGGCACGGGTCGTACCCTTGGCGACGTCAGTGACAGTGACAGCAGCGCCTGGAATTACCGCATCCTGGGAGTCGCGGACGGTTCCGAAGATCGTGGCGGAGCTGGACTGAGCGTAACAGAGACCCACTGACGCGAGGAAGACAGCGAGTAGTTTCGCTTTCAACATTGATGATCCTTTCGCAGAATTTGATAAGTGACGCCGGATCCTCTCCGACGCACTCTTTTCTTCGAGACTAACCTTAACGGCGAAACAAAATAGATTATAGATTACGTGGACGCTTAATATTTGTCAACAGTAACATCGCAGTCCTCCCGTTTGAGTTCCAAACTTTCGTCCACGAGTTTTCTCAATGTGTTCAGAATGTTAGGTGCGTTTTGCCGCA
>JBDKSR010000480.1:0-38123 GCA_039680545.1 Bryobacteraceae bacterium
GGAAGGGAGTCAAGGCGATATGATCTACAAGCGCGGCAAGCACTGGCACATGGACGCAATGGTCAACGGTGTGCGATACCGGGAAGCGCTGAACACCACGGACAAGCGCGAGGCGATCGCACTGGAAAAGAAACGAGTCGGGGAGATTCAGCAAGGCAAGGCGGTCTCCAAGCTTGGCAGAGAGTTCGCCCGTATGCCCTTCAGTGAGGCTGCGGATCAATTCCTGGAGGAACGCAAGCCGCACGTTGCGGAGCGAACTCTGCAACTTGAACGGAACCTGCTAATACCCCTGCGGAGGTTCTTTCAAGATCGGGCTGTGATGCGCATCCGAGCGGAGGAAATTGCAGCTTACCAACGAATTCGCCGTGAAACCGAGATCGCTGGCCGGACACTGAATATGGAGGTTGGAGTCCTGCGGCGGATAATGAAGCGAGCAAAGGTCTGGAGCATCGTTTCGGAGGATGTGAAACTGGATCGGGAAAACACGCGGCCAGTCGCCAGAGTCCTGACCGAGGGGCAAAAGAAGCTTCTGTTTGACACCGCAGCGTCCCAGATTGAATGGCTGGTGGCGTATTGCGCTGCGGTGCTGGCCGTGAACACCACTTGCCGCGGAATCGAACTGAAGCACCTCCGATGGCGCGACGTGGACCTGTTCGATCGTTCGATTGTAATCCGGCGGAGCAAGACAGAAGCCGGGCACAGGCCCATTCCCCTCAACTCCGACGCAATGGCCGCACTCTCCCACCTCTGGCGACGGGCCGAGGCCCTTGGGTCCGCTAATCCGGACCATTTCGTGTTTCCCGCCTGCCAGAGGCTCCAAATTGAGCCGACCCGGCCGCAAAAAACGTGGCGCACGGCATGGCGCTCTCTGGTGGAGGAGACGGCGACGCGAGCCGGGAAGGAGGCGGCAAGACTAGCCGCCGAGAGCGACGGGAACATTGAAGAAGCCCGCAAACAGGCGATGCTGCCGTTCATCAACCAGGCTGGAGCGCGACTGCGGTTCCATGACCTCCGCCATCAGGCCATCACCGAACTGGCTGAGGCGGGAGCATCTGATGCCACCATCGAGGCTCTGGCTGGTCACATGTCACGCGAGATGCTGGAACACTATTCGCACGTCAGGATGGCGGCGAAGCGCGTGGCTCTGGAGAAACTTTCAGTCGGTTTGATCAAGCCTGTATCCGAGGAACAGAAACCAGCTTCGGAAACAGGCTCTAGCTCACTAATGGCGCAGGCCCTGACCACTGCCTGATAAAACGACTTTGAGAGGAGACGTTTTGATCAGATCAGAGGTAATATTGGGCCTGCCCGGATACCAGATTACTGCGATTGAAGAGGAAGAAGGAGGGGTGAGGATCTCGGCCTGGCATGCCGGGCCGAGATCATGCCCGCACTGCGGCGGGGAGCACCTGCGGGTGAAGGATCGGCGTCTCCTTATCTCGCAATCGCGTTTTAGATAAACGTTTTCGGAAGAATCGGGAGGAACGAATGGCTGAAGACGTCCGCATACGCCGGAGTAGCGCCGAGCGATCTCGTCGCTGCTCTGCAATCCATGATTCCTTCCTGTGTCAAAGGGCGTCGTGGAGTGCCAGTTTGACGCCTATTTGGACGACACGACGACCGGGGTACGTGCTGCTTCTATCCAGAACAACACCGCAGCCCGTGATTGGGCTTACGAAAGAGCAACATTTCACCCGGCTTCATGACCACCGCCTTCACTTTCGGTGCGTGCCGGGCAGAGTGTTCGATAAATGCCGCCGGGTCTCCTCCGTGTTCGACAAACATCCAGAAATGAGCTGGAATGGCCAGTTGCGGCGACACGTCACGTGTAAGAAGCGCCGCTTCCTCGGCGTCCATGTTGCCGTAGCGCCCGTTGATGCACGGTAACAGGACGTCAGGGGAAAGCTCAATAGCCTTGCGGAGCCTTTCTGGCCGGTATGCGGTATCGCCAGTGTGGTACACACGGATGCCATCAAAATCGAGTACAACCCCGATGGCGTCGGGGGCCAGGTCGCCGTGGTCAGCGTAGACACTGAATATTCGCACGCCCGTAAGGTTGATTTCGCTGTCTGGGGTAAGAAGTACCCGGCGCTCAGGCGATATGCCTGCTTTCTCAAACCCCTTGACACACTCCGCAGGGCCCGCGAACCGAGTCCGGGGACACTTGGCAAGAATGGGCAGGGCCTCGCTGTCCATATGGTCCAGGTGTTCGTGAGTACAGATTACGAGATCCGCAGGAACGTCTTCGGCCGCAATCGGACAGGCCATCATACGCTTGAAGCCGAATGCCTTTTCGACAACGTCGGAGAGATAAGGATCGATGCAAACCACCACTCCGGACGCCGTCTTGAAGGCAAATCCTGCCTGTGCAAGCCAGAAGATGGCCAATTCTCCCGGTTGCGGTCGTGTGTTCTCAATGACGCTTGTTAGTGAGTGCATCACTACTGCCGGTCTCCAAGAAATTTCACCAGATTAATCGTGATTCTGTCTGCTGCCGGGTGCTTTCCAAGGTTGTCAATCAGATTCAATGTTGACAGCACCAACTTGCCCTCACCCAGCCGATAGGCCAGGAGATTCGATCCTGCCCAGTAGCCCGCGCCGTGCGGACGGCCAACCGAGAATGCGGGGACCACGTTCTCTACTCCGCCTCCAAATTCTGTGAACGATTTGTAAGGGATGAGATCGCGGTAATAGAACAAATCCATCAACTTACTCGAGGGCAGACCTTCGAAAATCGCGTGCGGCTTAACGATGTCGTCACGCCCCCAGAACCTGGGACCCGAATCGACCAGTCTCGGTTTGTTGGCCACTGGCATTAGGTTCAGGACTTCTTTCTCGTTCGCCAGAAGCACACTCGGATCGAGGAAAACGGCCGCACTGCCGCGGGTAACAGCATCGAACACCTTCTGGACGATGTCCTTGGAAGCACCGGCGCCTACCATGATTGTGTCGTGCTTTCCGCCTGCGTCTTCCCCGCGGAAGCGATCCGCTGTAATCCCTAATTCGCCCAATGCCCGTGTCAAGGTATCACCAGCCTCTGCTACAAGCACACGGGTGTTCATCTTGGGCGGTGCGGGGCGATCGCCAACAATCACCGTCTGACGGCCAAGAGTAGGTACCCCTCTGTCAAAGCTCACGGCGACCTCGTAGCGTCCGATAGGCCCTTCGATGTGCACGTCCTCGAGAAAAGCCGGAAAGACCATGGGTGGCTCAGGCGTACTCTTCGGATCAGGGATCTTCAGCACCGCGGTTTTGTCCAGCAGGACGACTCCAGGACCGACCACACGCAGCCGGACCGTGTGATCCCCCGGACTCAGCCGGTCTTCATTTGCCAAAACGGCCTCTACGTGCAACGTGCCGCCGCGATAGAGATGTGCCGGTTCGGCAAATACGCACCAGCGCAATGGGGCAAAACCGTCGGTCATGGCATCAACGATGCCTGGTTTCAGGTCCCGGAAGATGGTCATTAATCCCTCGCCCTCTATCGCCTGGTCGCTCAAGCCTGTGAGACTGTAACCAGCGAGCTTCGGGTTCGACCGTATGGCATTCAGGGCGATCAACCTCTGTTCAGACTGCATACGCTGGCCCTCGGTGATCATGTCCGACGGAGAAGCAAAGATCATATCGAGCCCCCAGCGGCGCCAGTCGTCGACGAGTTTGTCGCGCATGGCCTTGTAAAGCAGGTAATCGTCGAAATCCGTCCGGGCCCCGTTCTGCTCCATAGCCTTTGTAATATCTATGGGGTCGATCTGGCTGCCGTTTCCGTATTCGGAGAGGAAGATATTCTTCGTGCCGGCGCCGAGCGTACGGATTGTCTCCGTGGTCTCAGGGCTCCAGGGGCGCGGCGGATACGTGTGATGGTCGCCAGATTTGCGCCAGGCCGCCGAAGTACTACCCAGAGATGGAGCATTGGGTGCTTCCAATCCGAACGCATGCATCCAATCCCGGTCGCCCGGGTTAGCCAGCGAGCCAATTGAAGGGTGCCCGTCCCATCGTCCGCTACTGAGAATCACCATACGGGTCGGGTCCACCGATCGAACTAGCGGAAGCATGCCGGCTGCGTGCTGAAAGATGGGGCCATCCCGAGTTTCGTTGAGCAGACCCCAGGCCACCAGTGATACATGACTCCGATCACGCAGGATCATCTCTCGGACCGCGCTGTCAAAACGCTCCTTCATGGCCGGTGAATCGGTCCACCTCCACGAGGCGTAACTTTCCTGGTACACCATGAGGCCCAGTTCGTCGCACAGATCGAGTTGAGACGGGAACATGGTACGGCCGAGCCACCGAACCATGTTGAAGCCCATGGTCTTCACATAAATCAATTCGCGCCGGAGCAATTCCGGGTCGTGCGGCACGTGCTGGCCGATTGGAAAATGGCCGACAGAATGTGTTCCACGAAGGAAGATCCGCTTCCCATTCAGGCGAAAATAACCGTCCCGGAAAGTGAATTCCCTGAATCCTGTGCGCACCTCCCGGTGGTGAGTACCAGCAAGCGCTTCGAGATTCACTGCTACGCGATACAGATAGGGGTCCTGCGTGCTCCAAGGGTGCGGTTTCTCGACCCGCGCCTTCAAGTCCAAGGAAGTCCCTGACGATGGAATACTCACCGGCTGGACTGTTTCAGTTACAAAACTCCCCTCACGGTCCTCAGTTACCGTCAGCCGCAAACGTGCCCGGATCAGCGTCCCAGTTGCATTGACGATGCTGACATGAGCTACGACGCCGCCATCATTTAGGTGGGAACTCACGAATACGTCATCCACGCGGACTGCAGGCACATTGATTAGTTCGACCGCCTGCCACAATCCAGCTGGATTCCAGAAATTGCCCACCCTCATGGCCGCATCCTTGATGCCGTGAGGAGTTTCGTCCAGCGTCATGCCGTCCACCCGCTCTTTCCCGGGATTCAAGAGGCGTACGGCCAGCCGGTTGGAGCCAGGCGACAGTTGTTTTGTTACATCGAACTGAAAAGGTGTCTCTCCGCCTTCGTGCGAGCCAAGGCGGACTCCGTTTAACCAGACCTCTGCAAGATAGTCGGCGGCGCTGAACTTCAGCAGGACCCTCTCATTGCGCTGCGCGGGAGCCACCACAAATTCCTTCCAGTACCAGACGACTCCGTCATAGCCTGGAAACGACTGCTCCAAGATGCCGGGGACGTGGCAGGGCTTTGCCTCCGGAATCGCGGCGCGTTCGAACCACTTCTCGACCTTTCCGCGGTTCTGAGGGTCGGTTGCGATCTTCCATTCACCATTGAGCGTTGTGCTTGGAAACGCGCTGGCCGGAAATACTACTGTTGCTGCCCACAAGAGAACTGGTAATTGAAATCGGAACATGATGGCTCCTCGCATAGCAATGCCTAATCGGCGATCTCCTACCTCAGTAGTTAAGCTTCAGACCGAATTGTACGACGCGTGATCCAGAGGCAGAAGAAATCTTCCCAAAGCTCGTGGTCGACGTCAGAGTCGAACTTGGGTTACCCAGGTTCACGTTGTTGAAGACGCTGAAGAACTCAGCGCGGAACTGCATCTTAAACCGCTCTAGGAAACCGAAGGTCCTCATCAGCGCTGTATCCGTGCCCCATGAGCCGGGTCCGATCAGCGTGTTACGGCCCACGTTGCCGAACTGACCGGTCGTATTGGCTACGAATGCTGCGGTGTTGAAGTAAGCTGCGATCTTTTCTGCGCGGCTTCGGTCGTTCGAGAGATTCGGGTCGCCGACAAGATTTGGCCGATCGTTTCCAACGCCCGATAGTGATCTATCCTGGCCCGTCCTGACGGTATAGGGTGAACCGGAGGTGATGTACGTGATCCCCGAGAATTCCCAGCCTCCCAATATTTTCGTGGTCACGGCATTGAATTTGAAACGCGGCAAGGTATAGACCCAAGAGATGCGGACCACATGCCGCCGGTCGAATTCGGAGTACCCACGGTCCCCGTCCGGATCGAAGCTATTCTGATGTGGCACTCCCTGCACGTTCGTGTTCTGCCCGGTGTCGAGGCTCTTGGACCAGGTGTATGCACCCATGAGAAACAGGTCCGAACCACGGTACTTAACCGTGGATTGAAATGAGTGATAAGCAGCGTTGCCGATGGACTCGATGATGTTGATCTTCTGATAAATGTTGGGGACAAGGTGCCGGCGGGAGTCGACGTTGCTTGTGGTCGACAAGGCTTTGCCATTGGCGTCAACACCGGGAATGTAGTCGGCCTGATTGACATTGATCGTGTCTTCCAGGTGTCGGCTGAGTTTACCCGCATATCCAGCGTCGATGGCAAGGTGGCTGAAGACCTCCCGTTGAACACCGAAACTGATTCCTTGCACGCGCGGACTGCTATAGCCAGGATCCCAGCCGAAAGCCTCGGCGGGGGTGAAGAACATCTTCTTGTTCGGGTTCGAGGTCAGATCCAACACGCGCGGGAATGGGTTCTCGAGTCCGTACCAGGGATCGCTTAGACCGCCGGCCGGAGTGGAAAGGGTTTGGCCAAGTACGAACGGCTGGTTTTGATAGCTCTGTGCTCCCATGTCGCCGAAATGTGCATTGCTGTACAGACCATAGCTGCCGCGTATGCTCGTTTTTCCGTCTCCGAACACGTCATAGGCAAAGCCGATGCGCGGCTGGATCTGCCGCTTGTCGAGCTTTACCATGGTGCTCGGCAGTCCGTCGGGGAAATCAGGGGTCACATCGCCCGTGAAGAGGAGACCCGTGGGTGCGGTGGGGAAGATTTTCGACTGCATTCCATACCGGAATGTGGCATTCTGCGAGATTCCCACCGTCGAACGCTCCTCGCCCCGATATTCGTCGAAGGGGCCAAGAAGCTCGTATCGAAGGCCAAGGTTGAGAGTGAGACGTCGCGAAACCCGGAAATCATCCTGAAAGAAAAAGGCACTGTCCCAGGACCTCATTCCCATATCCAGAAGCGGCCGCCGCGAAACGCTCGAGGTCTTTCCAAGCAGGAAGTCAGCCGCGACATTACCCGAGGCGTAACCGTTAAAGGAAAAAGATGCGGGATCAAAGTAGGCGGTGATCAAGTGAAACTCACGGCGATATACGTCCATTCCGACCTTCAAGTTGTGCCGACCGCGGATCCAAGTTAAGGTGTCCGCGACTTGCCAGTTCAAGCCACCTTCTATCCATTGACACTGGCCCGCGTTCCCGATACTGAAGAGTCCACTCAGCCCGATATTGGGCGGTTGAGCTTCTCCTTCGAGGTCGATATTGATGCCCAGATCGCGGGGAGTGGTTTTGTTAACGCACCTTCTGGTCTCCTCCTGACCGCTGAGGCCACCGCGGAAAAGGTTGAGCAGAGTGGGGGAGAACGTATGAGTCTCGTTGATCGACAGCAGGGGGACAATCTGGTCCTCGCTTCGGGCTCCATATGCCGGGTACGGTCCGCCGGCGAACGGTGTGTCGAATACTGTCTTGTCGAAAAAGTAGCTTACGCTGATACTGTCGCTACTTGAGGGCATGAAGTCGAACTTGCCGATCCAGTGGTTTACGTCGGTCGGATTCGAACCGCTGGTTGCTAGAAGTCCCGAACTCGTGGACGGAGCCACGGGGATGTAGTCATTCAATAGCTTGGCCGCCACCGGGTTGATGCGGGAGGCAGGTATGGTGTTGTTTGCGAATGGCAGGCCCGAGTCCGGGTCCGTAAAGCTCTTCGTGAAGATTCCCGCGCGTTGATCAGCCGTCAATGGGTAGGATGTTGTGCTTGACGTGCCTCGAATGCGTAAGCCCTGATACGACACATAGCCGAAGAGCTTATTGCGTAAGAAGGGAAATCCGGCGCTGGCTCCAAACTGATTCTGCCGCAGGACGGGCACCGTTTTTGCAAAGAAGTTTCGGGCGTTCAACTTGTCATTTCGGAAGAACTCCCAGAGTGCACCGTGTAGCTGGTTCGTCCCAGACCGTGTGACCGCAGTGAAAACGGAACCCGCATAAAACCCGTACTCCGCGCCATAGGCGTTCGTGATCAGTTTGAATTCCTGCAGTGAATCGGGTGAAGGATACTCAAGACCGGAGTTGTTGTACGAGCCGGCAAAGCGCATTCCATCCATCTGATAGTCGGTCTCGTTTGTGCGTGATCCGTTGACACTGAAGCTGTTTGCACTCCGGTCCCCGCCGGTCAAGGCGGTGCGAACCGTGGCTACTGTCACGCCCGGGAGCAGGGTTGCAAGTGACAATGCGTTCCTGCCATTGAGCGGCAACTCGGTGATGCGTTTCGTTTCTACGACATCGCCACCGGCGGCGGAATACGTATCAACAAGCGGGACAGATGCAGCCACTTCGATAGTGTCGGAAATACTCCCCAACTGCATCTGGGCATCGATACGGGCGTTTTGGTTGAGCTGAAGCTGAATTCCAGCCTGAACAAAGGACTTAAATCCAGTAGCTTCAACAGAGACCCGGTATGTGCCGATACGCAACAACGGAAACAGAAAAGCACCGTCGTTGCCGGACGTCACAATTCGCTTCAGGCCTGTCAGTTCGTCCGTCACGGTTACCTTGGCGCCAGTGATGGCAGCCCCGCTGGGGTCGGTTACGTTACCCATGATGGTCGCGGTGTTCTGCTGTCCCAAAAGCAAGCCGCACAGCAACACGAGCGTTGCGAGTGAGGCGAAAACACACTTCACAGACGTAAGTTTCATAGATTCAAACATTCATCACCCCTGCGTGATCGTCGCTTCAAAACCTCATGGTATGATCTATCATAGAGCGTTAATGTGTGTCAAGCAAAAATCTCTGGCGTTAGTTGTAAATTGATGAAACTAAATAGTATTATACTTATTGACAACAAAACTAGCACCTGATAAGCTGCTAGTCTATGATAGATCGCATGCGGATCGTCAGACTTAACGCGGAGACCTATCCGCTGACCGAGGATGAACGCCGCGAATATGCGTTGATCCATGCGGAAGTGAAAGAAATGGAAGGTGTTAACGTATCTGACCCCGCATTCCGCCAGGCAGATGCGATCGTAGTCGTCGCGGCGAAGCTGAGGCGGGACACCATTTCGATGCTCGATAAATGCCGCGTCATCGCCCGCTATGGCACAGGAGTGGACAATGTGGACATCGCCGACGCCACCGAGCGTGGAATTGTGGTGATGAACTATCCCGACTTCTGTGTGATCGATATGGCCGAACACACAATGGCTCTGCTGCTGGCGGCATCGCGACAGATCCTCACGATGGATGCCTGCACGCGGTCCGGCCAGTGGGATGCGCGGACGCGAATCCCCGTCCACCGGGTTTCCGGGTTGCGGCTCGGCCTTCTTGGCTTCGGCCGCATCGCACAGGCGGTGGCAACACGTGCGATGTCATTTGGAATGTCGGTCGTCTTCCATGATTCATTCGTCGGCGTTCCGAGCGTGTCGCTGCCGGTCGCGGCAGTGCCGTTTGACGAGTTGCTGGCAACTTCGGATTTCCTTTCACTGCATATACCGTTGAGCGAGAAGACCCGGCACGTGATCTCCGAACAGCAATTCCTGAAGATGAGACGGTCGGCCATCCTGATCAACACGGCGCGTGGGGCAATTGTCGACGAAAAGGCGCTTGTTCGGGCGTTGTCGGAGGGGTGGATTGCCGGAGCGGGCATCGATGTGTACGAGGAGTTGAACATGTTCTCGGTACCCGCGTCTGTTCCCTCACATCCTCTTCTCTCCATGAAGAATGTCATCCTGACGCCCCACTGCGGAGGTTGCTCCGTGGAGTCCCTGGAAGAACTCATGCGGGAGGGTGCGCGCCAATTGGTTGCTTTTCTACTCGGTGAGACGCCGCGGAACGTCGTAAATCCGGAGGCATTGCCAAACATGATGCGGAAAGTACTTGGATCTTAGGAGTGTACATGGGACGACTAGATGGTTGTGTCGCAATGATCACCGGCGGGTGTGGGGGACTGGGCCGGGGACTGGCCTCGGGCTTGGCGAGAGAGGGCGCGAGCCTTTTCCTGACTGACATAGATGAACGTGGCGTGGAGAGTGCTGTTGACGAACTGCGTTCTCAGGGCATCGTTGCACACGGAACCGCAGCCGATCTGAGGGACAGCGCCTCCGTCTCGAAGCTGGTAGAGACCGCCTTGAGCGTATTCCCTAACGTGAATGTACTGGTGAACAACGCAGGCATCTCGGAGACCAAATCCTTTTGGGATCTGACAGAGGCTGACTGGGATCGCATGCTGTCGGTGAATGTGAAAGGGACCTTCATGCTATTGCAGGCTCTGGCGGGTCACATGGCGTCAAACGGTGGGGGTTCGATCATCAACATTGCCTCAGTCGCCGGGCGGGCAGGCCGGCCGATGCTGCTTCATTATGCCGCAAGCAAGGCCGCTGTCATCTCGATCACGCGCTCGGCAGCCTTGGCATTGGCTTCGTACCACATCCGCGTGAATGCGATCGCGCCGGGAATGATTGATACGGAGATGCTTCACGGGCTGCAGCGAGAGTGGAAGGAGATAGCCGGGAATCAATCCGTGCCGACGCCTTCCGCGATCCCCATTGGCCGTGTGGCCCAACCAGCTGACCTTGTTGGCGCTGCGATATTTCTCGCCAGCCAGGAATCGGCATACATCACTGGACAAACCCTCAACGTCTGCGGAGGGCTGGTACTGAGTTGATTATGACTATACTCCCCGATATTGCACGAGAAATGTACCGCAAGATGCGGTTGATACGGCGTTTCGAAGAGCGCGTTGTGCAAGTCGTCAACGCCAACGAGGTCGCCGGCACGACGCACGAATACATAGGCGAGGAGGCGGTCGCTGTTGGCATCTGCTCTGCCCTTCGCAATGACGACGTCATTACGAGTACCCATCGCGGCCACGGGCACATCATCGCCAAGGGAGGCGAACCACGGAGAATGATGGCCGAACTGTTCGGCCGCGTGACGGGCTACAACCGGGGCAAAGGCGGCTCAATGCACATTGCCGACCTCGGCCTGGGCATTTACGGTGCGAACGGAATGGTGGCAGGTGGGGTTCCTATCGCCGCGGGCGCGGCATTCGCCTCGCGCATCCGCAAGTCCGGCGTGGTGACGGCGGCCTTCTTCGGCGATGGGGCAGTCAACCAGGGAGTGCTGCACGAAACGATGAACATTGCCGGCATCTGGCAACTGCCCATGATCTTCGTTTGTGAAAACAACCAGTATGCAGTCTCGACACCGGCGAGTTACTCAACGGCTGGTCCTGGTATCGCGGCAAGGGCAGCCGCTTACGGTTTTCCGGGTGAAGTTGTCGACGGCATGGACGTCCTGGCTGTCTATGAAGCTGCCGAACGCGCATGCAAACGGGCCCGGGCCGGAGAAGGGCCAAGCCTGCTCGAGTGCCGATGCTACCGGTTTCATGGTCATTTTACGGCGGAGAAGGCGCTGCAATTGAAATACAGGACCGAAGAGGAGATCGAATTCTGGAAATCACGCGATCCAATCCCGGCATGGGCTTCCCTTTTGGAAAAGGAACATATCCTCCTTCCCGAAGAGCGTGAGGGAATTGATCGCTCGATCGAAGAGATGCTAGAGGAAGCAGTAGAATTCGCCCGAACCAGTCCATGGCCTTCCACAGAGGAAGCCTTCGATCATATGTACGCCGTCCCTTATCCCGAACTGCCGTCAAGAGGTTTTCTATGGAACGCAGAATGAACTACTTGCAGGCCCTTCGCGATGCCTTAATCACGGAGATGCGACGCGATCAGAGCATTGTGGTCCTCGGCGAAGATGTGCGCCATTCACTGCGGGGTATTACAAAGGGTTGCCTGGAGGAGTTCGGACCCGAGCGGGTTTGGGATACTCCAATTTCTGAAGCGGCGTTTATCGGCCTAGCCACGGGCGCGGCGCTCGCAGGTTTACGCCCGGTGGTGGAGATTCAGATCGGAACGCTCCTCTACGTTGCCATGGAACAGATGGCAAACCAGGCACAAAAATTGCGGTACATGACGGGCGGGCAAGCGAAGATACCCGTAACCTATCTGCTGCCCGGCTCGGGCGCTCGTCCTGGACTTGCGGGGCAGCATTCCGACCACGGCTATCCAATGTTGGTCCAGTGCGGGATGAAGGTGGCGATCCCGTCGACGCCCGCGGATGCCAAAGGAATCTTCACAGCAGCCATTCGCGAGGACGATCCCGTAGTCGTATTCGCCCCCGCCGGCTGTATGTTTGCAAAGGGTCCGGTCGAAGAGGGCGAATACGTTTTACCACTTGGCAAAGGCGAGGTGAAGAGGCCCGGAAGCGACATAACCGTTATCGCCGTGGGCCCTCTCGTAACCGGGGCATTGAAAGTTGCCGAGGAGCTTCAAAAGGATGGCATTTCCGTGGAGGTCCTTGATCTCCGGACTTTACTGCCACTGGATCGAGGTTTGATCCAAGCGTCAGTCCAGAAGACAGGCCGACTGGTGATTTTCGACGATTCAAACCGCATGTGCGGATTCGCTGCGGAACTGGCAGCATTCGCGAGCGAAAGCCTGTTTGACTCGCTGAAGGGGCCGATCGTGCGCATCGCACGGGCGGACGTCCCAGTACCGTTCAGTATTGCTCTGGATCAGCATGTGCTGGCGCGCCCGGATCAGCTCGAAGCGGCGATACGACGTTACATGGGAGCTGAGTGTGGCGCAAAGGCGTCTCTTGAGCCAACACCGTCAAGATTCTAATTACTATGGAAAACAAACTTGAACTCCGAGTCCCCAAGGTGGGAATGGACACTACCGAAGTCACGGTTGCGAACTGGCTGGTACAGCCTGGTGACAACGTGGCACAGGGACAGCCAGTAGTCGAAGTGGAATCTGAGAAGGTGACGGTCGTCATAGAATCGGAGCACGACGGCAAGATCGTCGAGATAGCACAGTCCGTTGGGGAAACCGTTCCTGTGGGAGCAGTACTGTGTATCCTGGAGCCAAGGTAGCGCCGGAGGAGTGGCGCGATACTTTCCCAGAGGCGATCATATGGTTGAACAAGAGAAGACCTTTTCTGAAATCGCAACAGAATCACTTTGCGACAAAGTGATCGCGGTATTAAAGGAAGCCTTCTTTGCTGGCACGCTTCGGCCCGGAGATCCAATCATCGAACGGCGTCTTGCCAAGGAGATGAACATCGGCACGCCGGCGGTTCGTGAAGCGCTCGTGTCGTTGCAGGAGCAAGGCTTCGTGCAACGCATCGCGAACAAGGCGACCTATGTAAGGAAGTTCAGCGTGGACGAGGTCGATCAATTGTACCGTCTGCGAATCGAGTTTGAACTGCTTGCATTCCGCTGGGCTAAACCACGGGTCGTGGAGTCGGATCTCCAGGAACTGGAGCGTCTCATCGAGATGATCGCCGAGTCCGCCGTCAAGAAGAGGACTCACGAGTTCTACGAACGTGACCTCGAGTTTCACAGGAGATGCTGGTCCCTTTCTGGAAACACTTTCCTGTTTCGATCTCTTGATACGTTGGTCACACCGCTGTTTGCGTTTGTTTTGAACGCAAGCGAAGATACGGTGCGTGTAGAGATCGCCCGTGAGCATTACACCCTGGTCAACGCGCTGCGCCGTCTTGACGATCCTGATTTCGGCGCCGCAGTGCAACGCGCGTTGAGTGGCTTCGCTCTAAGTGGAATGAAATCGATGATTAAGCAGGAGGCCGCCAACGAACCGTCTGAAACCAGGTCTAATCCAGATCCAGTCACCCAAATCTGAACGCAAGAGGAGAGATCCCCAGTGAAGGTCATTTGTCTCGCAGTTCTTTCTATGTCGACGCTTTTGGCGCAGGATGCATATGTTAAGCGCGACGGGAATTCATGGAGCTTCGGCACCAGCAAGGTTGAGCGCACCGTCAAGCTCGACAACGGACGTTTCTACACGGGCAAATGGACGGATCTGAAGAGTGGACGCGAACTCCTGACGGGAATTCGAGGCGAGGAATTCGCGGCAGTCATAGATGGCGCACAGATCTCTGGCCTGAGCGGGGGGTGGACTCTTGTCAGCGCACGGGACGTCAAACAGAGCGACGGATCTCAGCAGCTCGACGTGATTCTCCAAAGGGGCGGACTGGAGGTGATGAAATCCTTCGTGGTCTACCCAAGCTCCTCAATAATCCGGGAGTGGGCCACCTTCAGAAACTTGGGATCACAGCGTCTCCAAATCGATGAACCGCGCTTCTTAACGATCGCGACGACCCTGGGGCAGTTCGACAAGATCGATTTCCACTGGATGACGGGGGGTGAAAACTGTCCCGGTTCGTGGGTACTCAAAACCGAAGCGCTCCAGCCTGGTTCGCCGCGGAGATTCGATTCCTACGATCCGTTCCCAGGCACCGCGAAGTCCAAGTATGGATTCAGAATGGGCAGTGCGAGCTACGCGCCTTGGAATGCCCTGTTTAATCGGTCAAGCGGACAGGGCGTGTTCATCGGATTCGATTACTTTGGTCACTGGATGTCTGGTTTCAGTGCGGGGGAAGATGGAGCCGTTCGGGGGGAGTTTAGAGTAGCGGGCCATCATCAGCTCCTCGCGCCAAGCGAATCACTTGTGACACCAAAGGCATTCACGGGCCTGTACACGAACGACTTGGATAACGCCGGCAACGAGTGCCTGGACTGGCAGTACCGCTATCTGTGGGACTACACGCGGGCCGATTGGTTCCCCGCCATTCGCATGCTCGGATGGTGGTGGAACGGCACGCCCTGGAAGGATCAGGGAAACACATGGGTGGGCGGAAACGGAGATCAGGACTCCGCCTTCCGTAAGGTGTTTCGTGTGGCGGATCTCATGAGCCAGGTGGGCGCGGACGTTTATCACCGGGACTGGGGGTGGTGGGACCGCGCCGGAGATTGGGGCAGCCCAGATTTCAAGCGCATGGGCGAGTACCTGCGCAAGCATGCCATGGGGCAGTTGATTTATGCCTTCATTTACACCGTGGATACGAAGTCGAGAGTGGCTCGTGAGCATCCCGATTGGGTCCTTGGCACAACGCTGGACATGTCCAACCCAATGGTTGTGCAACATCTGAAGAACCAGCTCGACAATTTTGCGCAACGCTTTGGAACGTTCGAGTGGCGCAATGATAGCACCGCAATTGCGCGGCGTGATGGATTCGACACTCCGTTGCTTGGGCAGGACCAGGGTTTCCGCGAGATTCTGAGAGGGTTCCTGGATAGCCACCCTGACTGCGCTTTTCAGGGAGTAAATGGCGGCGGCAACCTCGTCGGTTATGACTATGCGCGTTACGCTTCCAGCATTTCCTTCAGTGACGGCGCAGTAGGTGTGACCCGGAACCACTGGGCATCGCTCATCCTTCCACCGGATAAGGCCAGCGACATTCCCGACGTCTGGCAACCGAACAAGTTCGACAAATCCTCGTGGCGCGGTTTGCTCACCATGAATTTCGACATGACCGGTGACACGTTGGATCCTGCCAAGCTCGAAGGTCTCCGGGAACTTATCGACATTTATCATTACCTTGGCAGTCAAGGTGTCGTCGGACGGTGGGTGCATGTGTATCGTCCGGAGATAAGCGGCGATGATGCCGTTATGTACTTCGAGAGGCTCAGCGGGGATGGCAAACGCGGCGTCGTGATCCCTAAGCATGTCGCTCCGGGACCGGTCACGATCCGGCCCAAAGGGCTGAACGCCTCGGCGGAGTATCTGGTGTCCTTTCAGGAATCCGGCCGGTCTGAGCGGCGGAGCGGCGCCGACATCATGAAAACCGGCATCCGCCTTGAAAAGATGGTGCCAGGGGAGCTGATTTACTTGAACCTGCCTTACCATCCGGGCAGCAAGCTCTACAAGGCGTCGCCGGCCTTGCCGGTGGATGTGCGCAAGCAACCGGCTGACAACATGGGTTATCCCGGCATCGAACTGAAATGGAATCCTTCCCGGGATCAACACTGGCTGTCATACTACGAGGTCCTCCGCGACGGATCAGTGATTGACAAGGTTGCCAAGGGCACTTATTACTTCGATCATTCTGCCGGCGCATCTCTAGGCGCTTCTTATGCGGTTCGAGCTGTCAACGGTGGTGGGTTGCGATCCGGCGAGACACTGGCTACAGGGCCTGCAACGCCGGTCGCACGGGTTCTGGATGATGCCCTGGGATCAGGGGTTTCCTACCTGGGCGAGTGGCAGCGAGAGACCGGCATTCAGCCCGCGCATATGGGGACACTCAGCAAGTCCGGCCAGAAAGGCGCCGATTTTGAGTTCACGGTGGATGGCGCCAGATTCACTTGGTTTACACGACTCTGCAATGAGTGTGGCAAAGCGGAGGTCACGGTGGACGGCCGGTCTGAAGCGGTCGTGGACACCTACTCAGCCGACGACATCTTCGGCGTAGGAATATACAGCAAGAGTTTCTCTGCCCCGGGCACGCACCGGATCAGGATCAGAGTCCTTGGTGAGCATGGAGGGCCGCGCGGCAAAGGGACACTCGTTTACGTGGATGGGGTCCGAATGGAGCGATGACATGCTTGAATCGGTATGGGTTGGTACTGCGGGAGTTCTGTTCGGAGGCGCTCTGACAGCGAGTTTTGCGCTTCCCATGAAGCTTGCACGTCGGTGGAGCTGGGAAAGCGTCTGGTTAGCTTATAGCGCCGTTGCTTTGATTGCAATACCTGTGATCGTGGTATCGGTGAGCGTACCGGATGCCGCACGTGTATACGCAATGGTCCCGGCTGGGACGTTGTTAATGACCAGCTTCTTCGGATTTGCCTGGGGGGTAGCGAACGTGCTTTTCGGCTTGGCGGTGCCGATCGTCGGAATGGCATTGAGTTTCTCGATCGTCGTCGGGATGAGCGCTGCGTTGGGTTCGTTGATCCCGCTCGTCCTGTTGCATCCAGACCGTGTCTGGACGGCCGCAGGGATGTTTATCATCGCAGGTGTGGTTTTGACCCTGACGGGCGTCGCTATACTCGGTGCTGCTGGGCGGAAACGGGAACTGGCGAGGCATCAAGCCAGGAATGCGGGTGCAGGCGATGGGCGTTCTGTGGCGCTGGGCTTGCTACTGTGCATTGCTTCGGGTCTGCTGGCGCCGATGCTCAACTTCAGCTTCGCATTCGGGTCGGAGATCAGCCAGCAAGCCTCGGCGCGGGGTGCGACGCCATTGGCGGCGGTGAATGCTATCTGGCTGGTGGCGTTGGCGGGGGGATTCCTCAGTAACGGCGGCTACAGCCTGATTAGACTCACTCGCAATCGCACGTGGTCGGATTACGTTGCACCGGGAACGGGAACGCAGTGGAGCCTGACCGCGGCAATGGGAATCCTGTGGACGGGAGGACTTTTGTTGTATGGCTGGGGCGGGAACGCGCTAGGAAGCCTGGGAACGGCTGTGGGATGGCCGGTGTATCAGGGTGCGATGATCCTGACATCCACGCTGCTTGGGGCTTTCACGGGGGAGTGGAAGGGCGCCAGTGCAGCGTTTGTCCGGAATAATTGCCTTGGTCTGGCAGTCCTGATCACAGCAATCGTTGTTTTGAGTATCGGAAACCGGGTTTAGAGAACGGGAGGCATCCATTGGCAACCGGCAACACTCTGGCGGGCAAGAAGGCGCTCATCACGGGCGCAGGAACAGGCATTGGCCGGGAGATCGCACTGGAATTCGCGCGCCAAGGCGCGGATGTGGCGCTCCACTACGCCCATAGTGGTGCAGGTGCGATGTCCGCGACGGCAGAAATCCGTGAACTGGGCCGCCGTGCTTTCGTCTTCCAAGCAGATTTCGGCCGGACTGAGGAGGTCGTCGAACTTGCGAACAAAGCCGCTGATGCACTGGAAGGTATCAACTGTCTGGTCAACAATTCCGGCGTCACGATGAACAAACCGTTTCTCCAGGTAACGCCGGAGCAATTCGATACCCTGTTTCATGTCAACATCCGCGCTCCGTACTTTCTCACGCAGGCAGTTGTCCGTCACATGTTGCAGCACGGCGGAGGGGCTATCTGCAATCTAACGTCCGTTCATGGACTCCAAGGAGCGCCGGAGCATTCGGTGTACTCGGCCACCAAAGGCGCCATCATCGCTTACACGCGGACACTCGCTATTGAACTGGCGTATAAGGGAATTCGCCTGAACGCTATCGCTCCTGGTTGGATCACCGTTGAGAATCACTTCAAGGCAGATCCGGATGCGACGCCAGAATCAGTTGACGAGATGGCACGCCGTACTATTCCGGTCGCCAGAGTTGGCAAGCCGCTGGATATTGCGCGGCTGGCGGCGTTCCTGTGCTCGGATTCGGCTGATTTCATCATCGGTCAGACCATTGTTGCGGACGGCGGTTCAACCGCTTTGATGTCACTGTTCCCGGACTTCCGGACTGAAGCTAAAGCCCGCTTCGGAATTGGGTACGTCCCTGGGGTATAGTCGGGGAACCGCGTTGGCGGCGAGTCCTCAAGCTGTTATCTGATTGTATGACGTTCCGGCGGTAAGACCCTTCGGGTCACACGGCTATCCCGGATCTTGTTCATTGGACCTTGCCCGGCCGCCACATCGAACAGAACGGGGGAAAACTTCACCAAAGTCCCGACGCCCAGACAGGTTTGTAAGGCTCTAGCTCATTAATGGGGGCAGGTCCCGCCCGAGACTGATAAAACGACTTTGAGAGGAGACGTTTTGATCAGATTTAAGGCGGTATTGGGCCTGCCCGGATACCAGATTACAGCGATTGAAGAGGAAGAAGGAGAAGTGAGGATCTCGGCCCGGCATGCCGGGCCGAGAACGTGTCCGGATTGTGGCGGGGAGCACCTGCGGGTGAAGGACCGGCGCGTACGGACGTTACGGCACGAAGACTGGGGAGCGCGGCACTGTGTGCTGGAGTTGGAGACGCACAAATGGCGGTGCCGGGAGTGTGGGCATAGCTTCTGGCAGCGCTTCCCGGGGATTCTGCCGCGCAAGCGGGCCACCGAGCCGTTCCGGCGCAGCGTGTTTCTGAAGCATTGGGACGGCATCAGCCGCAGCCGGTTGAGCCAGCGGGAGGGTATCGGGAGCGCGACCGTCGAGCGCTGGTTCGAAGAGTTCCTGAAACGCGCCCAGGCCGAACGCAGTGGCGCCGATTGTCCCCGCGTGCTGGGCATTGACGAGCATTTCTTTACTCGCCGCCAAGGCTACGCCACCACCTTCTGTGACCTGCGCGGGCATAAGGTCTTCGATGTCGTCCTGGGGCGCAGTGAAGCTGCTTTGGAAAGCTATCTGTCGAAGCTGAAAGGCAAGGATCGGGTACGTGTGGTGTGCATGGATCTGGCCAGCGTGTATCGCGCTCTGGTGAAGAAGCATTTCCCCAACGCCAAGATCGTGGCCGACCGTTTCCACGTGATCCGGCTCATCAACCATCACTTTCTGGCCTGCTGGCGCGAGATTGATCCGGCCGGCAGCAAGAACCGCAGCCTGCTCTCGTTACTGCGCCGCCACCGGCACAACCTCAAACCGGAGCAAGTGGACAGACTGGAGCGTTACTTCGACCAGTTTCCGGTCCTGCACCAGATCTACCGCTTCAAACAGCGCCTCTGCTACCTGCTGCTGAAGAAGCACCGTACCCGCAAGCAGTGCATACCGCTCGTGGAGCGTTTCCTGAAGGCCATCCATCAGTTGCGGCAGGCTGGCCTGCCGCAACTGGTGGAACTCGCCGAAACCCTCCACGCTTGGCGCAACGAGATCGCCGCCATGTGGCGCTTCACCAAGAACAATGGCATCACCGAAGGCTTTCATGCCAAGATGGAACTCCTTCAGCGTCGAGCCTACGGCTTCAGAAACTTCGACAACTACCGCTTGAGGGTTAAGATTATGTGTTCGTGAAATCAGTCAGGGCCAGACCTGCCCCCATTACTGGCGTAGAGCCCAGAAACAGTGAACTGAGGGCGGTATTCGAGGGTTACGTCACAATCCACGTCACAAAGGGCCAGCACCTGTGCTGGCCCTTCTCGTATCGTATTGAAAAACCTGGTCGGGCCGCCGGGATTTGAACCCGGGACCTCTTGCACCCCAAGCAGAGCGGAAGATGTTTCTTCCTTTCTCTGATTTTAGGTCACTTAGCACCCTTCCACGCGTCTTGATGTCCAACACGGCAAAGGGTCACCTACATACTAACATCGTTGTCAAGAGTCAAACTGGTCAAGTGCAGTTACTAGCATGTAGCACGGAAGTGTGAGCGATTACTTCTTTTCTCTGGTCTTACACAGAAGGAAGACAGGCACGTCGCCGACCAAACAAAGACTAGGTAGAAAGCAAGCTGCTGCGTTGTACTGTCGTCGTACTGTGCGGTCACACTCAGGCTGGACTGCCAGACGTTGAGAGCCATGTGCCTAGGTCGAGCGAACATAGATTGCCAAGGCCATCCAGGTATCCGGCGGAGCAGGAAGTCTGAGTGTGAGACTTCGATGCGAGGCTTGGTACGGGATCTAGAACGGGACGTACATACCGAACCGGCTGGGGTAGGCGATGATTCACTGCAATTTTGCTGCCAAATCCATGCAACTTATTGACAAACAATATACTTCGTGCTATACTGGTTAAAGTGAAAGATGGGCTTTCGGGGGCACTTTGATCTGGGATTGCCCTGCCTTCAGCGAAACCTTCAAACAGTGAGATTTCCATTTATGAATACTGGTCTGTGCATTGGAATCAAAGATGCGGCAGCCCTACTTGGGTTGTCGCCATGGACGATTCGCCGCTTCATCCGACTGGGCAAGTTGGCCTCTGTGCGAATTGGACGGCGTGTGCTGGTGGAGCCTGCTGAGCTTGAGAAGCTTGTGGAAGCAGGCAGGGCGGAGGCGGGGCGATGAACGCCAATGATACGGCGGTTACCCTGATCAGGGAGCTTGAGAGGTCGCGGTTCTGGGGATCTCTGGAGATCCAGTTTCAGGCAGGCGTCGTTGGCCTGCTGAAGAAGACCGAGACGGTAAAACCGGAAGCCATGAGCCAGCGGAACAACCGAGGTGCAGAGTATGGCAAGGCGTGAGTTATGCTACTCGGCTTCGAATGTTGAGATGCAAGGCCAGGCGTACGCGAAGCAGTTTCTAGGGTACGTCAAGAAGCAAAATGGCCGATTTGCTCGCGGCGACAATGGCTCTCTGTTTCTGATCCTTGGCAATCAGCGAATAGCGCTTAATTATGATCGCACCAACGAGCTGTTGGGGAGGGTAATGCTGGCGGCATGCCGAGCGACTACCGTCACTTCGGCTGCACAGGCTGCCATTCAGAGGGTCATTGTGGAAGCTGCAGGACAAACTGGACTGCTGAAACTGAGGCGGTTCTCCTCAGTGTCCGCCGACGGAAAGAAGCTCTACATACCGCTGGCGAACCAGAAACTGCTGAGGGTCACGGCTGACGGCATAGGTGAGGTTCCAAACGGCGAGAACGATGATGCGTTTTGGGTAGAGCATCCTTGTGGGGAACCTATCAAGTACGAAACGGTTGACCACAATGCGACTTTGGCAGACTTTGAGCGATTGCTCGTTGAGACCCAAGCATGCCAAGTGCCTGAGATGCGTTGGCTGGTGGCGATGCACGAGGGGTTGTTTCCATTTGTAAGGGAGATCTGTCCCGCGCGGATGATTTTGGTTCACCTTGGCCCAACGCAGTCCGGGAAGACCAGTGGAGCACAAAGATTCACTTTGCTCCATGGCCTGGGAGACGTGAAAGGTGACTACACTGTTGCAGCGTTGGGCAACCTCCCTGACATCGGCCTCCTGGTTCTGGACAACCGGGAGCAGAGTAATTTCGGTCAACCGCTGGTCGATTTCTGTTTGTTTCTGGCAACCGGAGCCGAACGAGCGCGGTCTTTCGCCGATGGAAGCCTGCGAACTGCCACTGCTAGGCCGGTGGGCGTGATCACCAGCATAGAGGGGGTGGTCAAAGCTGAGCTCCGCAAGAGATGCGTCAATGTGGAGTACAGCGTGCGACCGGGGACCCTGCTTCGGAGAGGTCCCATCGAGCGGGAGGTACAAGAACGCCGCCATATGATGGGGTCCGCCCTGGTCGCCGTCTCGCAGAGGTATTTGCAGATCAGAGGCGAACAGAGGCCAACCCCCAACCCCATCCCTGAATTCGAGGAGCATTTCACGGCCCTGTGTGAATTGCTCTGGGCTTTCGGAGATGTGGCGGGCAAGCCGAAAGGATGGGCAGACTCCCTCGTGCAAGCTTGGGGCGAACACCTGAGAGCCCGCGAACAGGAGGAAGGTGACTTGGAGCCACTCGTTCGGCGACTGCTGGAAGATTCGCAACTTAACTCCGAATTCCCGCGGCATAAGATCACGCGCGAAGGTCGCCCAGGCACTCTTTTTGTGACCGAAGCCGCCCGATTGCTCAATTCCCTCCAGAGAGCCAATCCCCGCGAGTACCAGCTACCGAAGAGCGCCGCTGGATTGACACGCCGACTTCGGAGTGACAAAGCTCGATCCTTCGAATTCGTGGATGCCGATTCTGCACCTGACCTGATTCCGCTGAGACGAACAGGACAACGCAGACCTATCGGGTTTTTCCGAGCGGATGACGACATGACGCAATATGACGCGGCTGCTTAGGAGAGTGTCATGGCGTAACGTGCTGACTCCTGGACCCTTATAGATGATGATGACGATATGACGATGAAAGAGAGAAGAGAAGAAGAAAGAACACACTGTAGTGCTGCTTTATCCGCCGGAAACATCGTCATATCGTCATTGCGTCGATAACCTTCCTACAATGAACAGTTTCCCGATGACGGTCATTGCGTCATCTGCCGTGCGATGAGGGGCAGCGGTAACAGATGGGCACTTCCCTGCAACGGGCTTTGATCAAAGGGTGAGAGAAGTGAAGGAAGTCACCCCAGCCACAGCGAGACACCCAAATGGGAGACGAGGAGCATCAACCAGTCGCTCATCACGTCTTCGCCAAACACCATTCGCCAATAGCGAGGAGTAGTCTCCCCAGTGTCGATGCACTGTTCACCACAGAAATCAGATTTGATGCCGCTCTGAAATCGATTTACGGAAGCTGTCGCTTCTCACGGAGCAACGCAAATTGTCACCTCGATTTGTTGGGGCTAGAATTCAGGATCGGCAGCCATTGACTGAGCAGTCGCTCGCGGAAATTGTCGATCACTTCTTTTCCTTCTTTAAACTCAAATGCATTTGAGAGAATGAACTGCCGTAGGCCTTCTCGTGCTATCCCCTTTTGCACGTAAATTGCCACCGGGAATTTTCGACTCATTACCTGCGTCATGAAAGCAGCAACGGCTATCTCCTGCTCGACCCAGACTGAACCGCGAACTAACGGACCTTCTGGCGTGCTCACTGAACCTCTATGGTGCATCACAGCAACGAATCCTGAACAGCGCCCAAGGGCGGCGAGAATGTGGTTAGAGAGGCCCTCAACAGTATCCTGGTTCTGGGCGAAGTAACCGAGACATGCAGTGTGTTCTTCAACCAACTGCTTCAGTGTCTTTCCAATCTGAATCTCCTCGGCAGTGAACTGACCGCAGCTAATGAATACAGAAGGGGGATACGGGTCCAGTCTGTTTGCGACAGCGAAATCTGTATGGACGGCCCTTAGTCCACTCTCTGTCGGCTTGCCAAGCTGGCTAGACCTGGAACCCCGACGCAGCGTGATAAGTCCCTCGGCCTGAAGGCTAAGAAGGTCACATTCCGCGTCAAGGTCAATGCGAGCGGTTCCGTACAATAGACCAGGGCCGCTGGCGTGGGTAGCGGAAACGAGCACAAACTCTGAGCGTACTCCCCGATCGTAGATATCCACTATCTTCCGCAGAAGTTCCTTTTGATCAGACGTGAGGTTCATGATCTCACTAAATCCCTTCACATTACATCACGTAGCATTCACGAAATGTCCACACTCCCCGTACTGTTCTGTTCTTCTGTCTCGTTGGGGATGGGAACATCGTGAAATGAGGGTGTCGTTGGGTAGGCGGCGAATTGGCTCTGTTTCTTGGGAGGTTTTCCTGAATTAATCGTCGGTTTCTCGATGGCGGAAATAGTCAATCGATACCATTGGAGCAAGCACTCACCCATCCGATGCTAATGCGACAACGGCGATTCTCGTCTGTATTCGTACGCGAGAGAGGGAGCGTATTATCTGCCGAAGACAACAATGCTAACGAGGTATACTACGCGGTGCAGAGGTGACAGTTCTGAGGCGGAGCGACTATGTTCCTGGCAGCGGTCACAGTAGTTCTGGTTGGCTTACTCAGCATGCTCTGGATGTTCGATGGGCGAGCCAGCGTGAAAGAGGTTCGCAAGTGGGGTTGTGACACCCTTGAGGGTCTATTCAGAGCACAAGTCTTTGTACGGCACCCCCTGGCGGCGACTATTACACGGGTGATCATTTATTTGTTAAGAGGGGTGCTCTTCGTCGGAGGGGCAATCTTCGTCGTTCTCTTAGCGCTGCTGTGCTTGGAGCATATATCGGATTTCGTGTGCAGCGATCCTAAGCTTGCGACTAGAGCAATGCATGTAGTCATCTGGGGCTTTCTGAGCTTCTTGTTTTACTGCGGCAGGGAATGGGGCTCGATCGTGAGCGACAATGTGTCCGATAGCTGGGATGCGGGAAAGTACATGCTGGTAATGTATGCGGGCATAGGCTTACTTGGGTGGATAGTCGACGTCGGTGAGCCTGAGCCCAGACTCTCGACATTCACCGAACTAGCGGTTCCGACTACACTAGGCGTACTCAGAGGTCTGGCTCAGGGCCGTGTCCGAAAGGAGCGAGGTGAACAACTCTAAGCTGGTAAGGAGTAGCCTGCGATGTCACAGTCAATTAACAGCGTAAGCGCCCTTTTTCAGGAAAGCGTATGCTTCATCTGATGGCGGTTTGCAAAACCGTCAGCAAGACTCTCGCCGCCGAAACGCGGGTCTGCACCTAGACGATCAACCTTCGATTGACCATTGCCCTCACACGACAACTGGTTTGCTCCACCCAGTAGACTCTGTGGGCTGGTTTCCTGGTACCTGTCATGGCTACTAACTTGATACACTAAAGGCCTTCTTCGTCAGGCTGAGGTAACACTGCAATGAATCATGAAGGTCGAAAAGCGCTGTTTCGCGATCATTTTCGAGACTGTGTTGAGGAAATGTTGGGCGAACGGTTCGATTCGCTGAACGAAGTGACACGGTCCAGGTATATGGCGCGATTTTTCGCCGAAAGGGTATTGCGCCCTAAGAACCCAACCCTATTGCCCTTCGCAGAGGAGGAGATTGAGGGGTGCGTGGTGGACGGGAAAGGTGACCAGGGAGTCGACTTCATCGCCAGAGAGGACGGCGTTGTTCTGGTGATTCAGGCGAAATACTCTGGCATGAAAAAGCAATCCAAACGGCAGCATGAGGACCCTGACGCCTTCGAGGCCTTCAGAAACGTGCTGAGTCGGCTGCGCAACTACCGCGAGTTCGACATGAGCGAATCACTTCGTGAAACTGTGGCCGACATTGACTGGGAGAATGACCATTTTCAGTTGTATTACATTACTCTTCGCGTTTTGGCTGCGAATCAGGAGAAGATCGCTGCAACCGGCATCACACCGCTAACCGATCTTCCGGATCTGGCTGAGAGAAGCGAGCTATACCTTCTCGATGAAACTAAACTCAATATCGAACTTCGTGACACGTTGAGCCTAGATTCAGAGGAATCGCGAGAGATGAAACTACTCTTCACTGAGAATCAAGGTTCGCCACCATGGATCAGACTTGCCGACGATATCGGCGAACGCAGTTGCTACATTGGGAGGATCAGTGGAGCCCAATTAGCTGAACTGTTCAATCAACATAAGTCTTGCTTGTTCAATCTGAACATCAGGAACTACATTGGGGACAACGCCACGAACAAGACCATTCGTAGCACCGCGATCGAATCCCCTACGGAGTTCTTCTTCTTCAACAACGGGATTTCCGCACTAGCCACGAGAATCGAACCCGACTCAACGGACAAAACCGGGCGGACTCTATTGTGTCAGCAGCTTTCCGTAGTCAACGGAGCCCAGACAGTGCGATCCCTGCACAAGGCGCACAAGGAGGACTCCAATGCCCTACGGAATGTGCAAGTGTTGATCCGTATCACGGGATTTCACGCAAAGAAGACCGAGGAAGCACAGGAGTTCCTTGACAATGTAACGAAGTACAACAACACGCAGAACTCCATCCGGCTTTCCGACTTCCGTAGCAATGACAAGGTCCAGTGCGACCTCAGGCGAAGGTTCGAGGGATTGCCGTCAGTCAATGGACGGAAGTTCTTTTACAGGAACAAGCGTTCCGCAGAACGCTCCTCGCACCGCAATCCAATCGCCATGGAGGACTTCGTGAAGACGCTGTACGCCTTTCTTTATGGCCCCGATGATGTCTACGGTGGGACGGGCCACGTCTTCGATGCAACGAAGGGTGGTGGATATGCGAAGTTGTTTGGAGACGGAATGGTCATCCTACCTTCGCTGGATAATGGCACCTTTGAGTACTATGCCGGCATTTGGTTTGTCTGCTCTTACGGTAAGGAACTCTGGCGCGAGAAGGTCCGGAGCAGCAAGGACTCGGCCCTTGAGCGGCGGTGGATGTTCTTCTATTCGCTCGGTGAAGCGATGAGAGCAGCATACAGTTCCCGGGGCGAGGATTTAGTGCCCGCTCTGAGGGCTTTGTCGAATCCCGTGTGGACTATCGACGTCGCCGATGGCCCCGTGAAGAAGGCCATAGGCCGCTTCGCGAGGTTGGCCTTCAAGGCTCTGTCCGACGCCTATAGATTCTCTGTGCAGAAGGAGGGATTCAAACATAGAAACTGGTTCAGAGCGTCGGCGACACTGACACTGGTCTCGGAAGAGATCCAGAGATCTTGGGACCCGCTTTCCGAACACGCAGACGAGTACGTTCTGCCCAAGCCCAAATAGACTGGGTGAGGTGGTTCAATGAGTCGCTTGTATTGGGACTGCACTGCCAGAGCGAATGAGACGTGACCAGATGTGGAGGGCGCTGTCCGCGAACTGGATTGATCTGGTCATCACTGGGGTCCACGGCCCGATTTCCTTTTTTTCGGATTTACAGAGGGCCCCTATACTGCGTACCTTAGCAAGACCGATCTATGCGTTAAATTGACCCACCCCCCACCTCGTTCTTCTCACACCTCCTGGGCGCTTCGAACAGACCAACGACGGGGTCTGTTCATGTCGGCGTCTATCAGACGGGTAGGGGCGGTCGAAGTCAGGGTGCTAGGCGTGGCGGGCTTGGACGCTCCTCAAACGTTTGACAGGACCGACAGCTTGTTATGGACTGCTTGTAGGTCCTCGATCCCGAGGCTCCGCACGTAGCGGTTTGTCATCTCCAGCGTGCTGTGGCCAAGTATTTTCTGAAGGTAGAAAGCATTGCCGCCGTTGCGCAAGTACGCTACCGCAAAGGTATGACGGAACGAATGGGGTGAGAACCGAACGCCGTTGATGCCGGTTACTTTGGCCAACCAGTGGAAATCTCGTAGGATGTTCCTTGCATCGCATCGCCCACCCTGCATGGTCGGGAATGCTAAACAGTAGTCGTGCCGACTCAGGAACTTGAAGAGCACCTTTCGGAGCTCAAGCGACATCGGGATGAGTCGCTGCCGTTCGCCCTTTCCTTTGACACGGAGAAGAAGGTTTTCGAAATCAACATCGGTCCGCCGCAAGTTGAGTGCCTCGGAGATTCGGAGGCCGGTATCCAGCAGAAGAGCGATCAGAGCAGCGAGACGGTGTTCAGAGAATGTCTTTGGCTTCCACCCCAGCAACGTCTGAATCTGTTGCGGGTTGAACGTCTGAATCACCTTCTGCTCTTCTTTCAGGTAATCGAGCTTCAGGAGCTCAGGCAGATGTTCCTCATCCTTGCACCAGCGCAGAAACGCATTGATCGCCCTCAGATAGTCGTTGATCGAGCAGGCCTGGAGTTCAGACGCTGCCAAGGCCATCACGGCTGTCTTTAGAGCTTGTCTCATAGCTTGGGGCTGACATGGTACACCTTGGAGGTGGAGCCCAAAGGGCCGAAACGAATATCGATACCAATCCAGGGTCTTCGGGCTGACGTTTTTCAGGTACTTTCGTTCCTGGACAAACAGATCGTAGAGATTCGCGATTTCCATGGCAAGAGGTTTTTTCTTCCCTCTGCCAAGGTGCCTCGCCTGTAAGATATTGAAACTACTAGGCTGGTCGGGCCGCCGGGATTTGAACCCGGGACCTCTTGCACCCCAAGCAAGCGCGCTAGCCAGGCTGCGCCACGGCCCGATTCCTTCTCAGTGTACCGCAACGGGGAACTGATTCGTTACTTTCGTGTGGCTGCGTCGATGCGTGCCTGCGCCCGCTTCATCGCGTTGAGAGCGCGAGCCACGTCAAGACCCATTTCCGGGTGTGACAGCCGCTCGTTCGCCCGCTTCAACGCTTCCTCGGCACGGTGCACGTCGATCTCGTCCGCCTTCTCGCCGGCGTTTGCCAGCACGCGCACGTGATCGCCCAACACCTCGACCCAACCGCCGCTTATCGCCATGTGCCGGCGCCGGTTCTCGGAGACGTATACGAGGTCGCCCGTACCCATCTCGGCCAACAATGGCGAGTGCCCAGGCAGGACGCCCAGGTAGCCATTGACCGCAGGGATCTGCGCCTCGGTCACCCGCTCGCGCACAAGCATCCGCTCCGGCGTCGCTATCTCGAGATCGAACGTCTCCGCCATGGCTCCCTCAGGCCGCCGCCTTCTTCATCTGTTCGGCGGTCTCCAACACGTCGTCGATCGTGCCCTGCATGTAGAAGGCCTGCTCCGGCACGTTGTCGTGCTTGCCTTCGACGATTTCCTTGAATCCGCGAATGGTGTCCGCCACCTTGACGTACTTGCCCGGGCGCCCCGTGAACACCTCCGCCACGTTGAACGGCTGCGACAGGAATTTCTGAATGCGGCGGGCGCGCGACACGGTCAGCTTGTCTTCGTCGGAAAGCTCGTCAATACCAAGGATCGCGATGATGTCCTGCAGGTCCTTGTACCGCTGCAAAATTTGCTTCACTTGCTGCGCTGTCGAATAGTGCTCGTCGCCGACCACGCGAGGATCGAGGATTCGAGAAGTCGAGGCCAGCGGATCGACAGCAGGATAGATACCAAGCTCGACGATCGCGCGGGAAAGGTTCGTGGTTGCATCGAGGTGCGCGAAGGTCGTCGCCGGCGCGGGATCCGTATAGTCGTCGGCGGGCACGTAAATCGCCTGCACCGACGTAATCGAACCCTTGCGGGTGGACGTAATGCGTTCCTGCAACTCGCCCATCTCCGTAGCGAGGTTGGGCTGGTAGCCGACAGCCGACGGCATGCGGCCAAGCAGCGCCGACACTTCCGAACCGGCCTGCGTGAAACGGAAAATATTGTCGATGAAGAGCAGTACGTCCTGGCCTTCTTCATCGCGGAAATACTCGGCCACGGTCAGCCCCGTCAGGCCAACCCGAAGACGCGCCCCGGGGGGCTCCGTCATCTGACCGTAGATCAGGGCGCACTTGGATTTCTGCCAGTCCTTCGGGTCGATAACGCCCGAGCTTTGCATCTCGAGCCAGAGATCGTTGCCTTCGCGCGTGCGCTCACCCACACCAGCAAACACCGACACGCCGCCGTGGTGCAAGGCGATGTTGTGAATCAGTTCCTGGATGATGACCGTCTTGCCAACACCGGCGCCGCCGAACAGACCGATCTTTCCACCCTTGAGGTATGGCTCCAACAGATCGACGACCTTGATGCCGGTCTCGAACATCTGCGACTCGGTCGACTGCTCCTCAAACGAGGGCGCGGGGCGGTGGATCGGATAGCGCTGGGCAGTCTTCACCGGTCCCATGTGATCGACCGGCTCGCCGACAACGTTCAGCACGCGCCCGAGAGTCTCCCGGCCCACAGGCACCGTGACCGGCTCCCCGAGGCTCTCCGCCTTCATCCCCCGCACCAAACCGTCGGTCGGCTGCAGCGCGATGGTACGCACCCGGCCTTCGCCGATGTGCTGAGCCACCTCAACAATGATGTCGACGGGAGCGGGAACGTTAAAGCCTTCGCTGGTAATCCGGATGGCCGTGTAGATAACAGGAATGTGCCCCTCGGGGAACTGAATATCCACGGCCGGGCCTGCCACCTGGATGACTCTGCCGATTACGTTGTCTGTCGTTGCCATAATTCCTCTTCAGAAAGCCGAAGGCCATACACAGCACGTACTGGAGAACCGCGCTGCCGGTTAATTCCTCCTGCTTCCCGCTTTCAACTAACTACTCCACTGCGGCCGCGCCGCTAACAACCTCAATAATTTCCTTCGTGATGCTTGCCTGGCGCACGCGATTCATATACAAAGTGAGCCGCCCGATCATATCGGATGCATTCGTCGTGGCGGCATCCATAGCCGTCATCCGCGCCGCCTGCTGGGCGGCAGCCGACTCGAGCAGCGCTCGGTAAATGCCCACTTCGACGTAGCGCGGGAGCAGTGCCGCCAGAAGCTGCTCCGGAGGCTGCTCGTAAATGTAATCCAGGCTGTCCGCGTGCTCGGGCAGCGTGAGCGGAAGAAGCCGCTCCACAGTCAACTTTTGCGTGAGAACGCTCTTAAACTCGTTGTAAAGCAGATAGACGGCGTCAATCTCACCCGCCGTGAACCGCTCTCTGATCCGGCCACCCAACTCCGCGGCATGGGCGTATCCGGCTTTGTCCGTCATGCCGACCATCTCACCGGAAAAAGCAGTGTCGCGCTTCCGGAAGAAGTCGCGCCCTTTGCGCCCCACCGCCTCAAGCAGCACCTCGGCGTCTTCATGCTCTTCGACGAACACTACCGCGGCCTTGATCAAATTGGAATTGAACGCGCCGGCCATGCCACGATCGGCCGTGACGAGAATCAGCTGAATCCGCTTCTCGGGCCTGCGGGCCAGAAGCGGATGGGCGGCCAACTTTTCGTCAGTTCGAGCGGCTTCGGCCACGTGGGACAGCAATCGCGTGAACATCGCCGAGTAGGGACGCGCGCTGATCACCCGGTCTTGCGCCCGCCGCAGTTTCGCCGCGGACACCAGTTTCATGGCGCGGGTGATCTGCTGGGTGCTTTTAACCGAACGAATTCGGCGGCGAATATCGATCAGACTGGGCATCGGTTACCTCACCCCGTCAGTTCCGTTGCTCGGCGGCGAATCGCTCCTTAAACTCCTTGAGCAGCGCGTGCATCCCGGAGCGCAGGTCGTCGTCGATCCTCTTCTTCTCGCGTATCTGCTGCAGAATACCCGGGTGCGCATTCTCGGTGAAACGGAACAACTCATCTTCGAACCTGCGCATGTCCTCCGTGGGGAGATCGTCCAGGTAGGCATTCGTTCCCGCGAAGATGATCAGAACCTGCTTCTCGACCGGCAGCGGACGGTACTGACCCTGTTTGAGAACCTCGGTCAGACGGCGCCCGCGATTCAATTGAGCGAGTGAAGCCTTGTCGAGGTCGGAGCCAAACTGGGCAAAGGCCGCCAGTTCGCGATACTGAGCCAGTTCGAGGCGGAGCGTGCCGGCCACCTGGCGCATCGCCTTTACCTGCGCGTTACCGCCGACGCGGCTTACCGAGAGACCAACGTTAACTGCAGGCCGTACGTTCGCATTGAACATGTCGGCTTCGAGGAAGATCTGGCCGTCGGTGATCGAAATGACGTTCGTTGGAATATAAGCCGAAAGGTCGCCGGCCTGCGTCTCGATAACGGGGAGCGCGGTCAGCGAACCGCCGCCCAATTCGTCGGACAGCTTCGCAGCGCGTTCAAGAAGCCTGCTGTGGAGGTAGAACACGTCACCGGGATAGGCCTCGCGCCCTGGCGGACGGCGGAGCAATAGGGAAATCTCACGGTAGGCGGCCGCGTGTTTGGAGAGGTCGTCATAGAAGCAAACGACGTGCTTGCCACGGTCACGGAAGTACTCGCCCATCGCGCAGCCGGAATACGGTGCGATGTACTGCATCGGCGCTGGATCTGACGCGGTGGCGGCCACCACAATGGTGTAATCCATCGCGCCGTTGTCTTCGAGCGTCTTGACGACCTGGGCCACGGTCGACCGCTTTTGTCCGATAGCGACGTAAATACAGATTACATCGCCACCCTTCTGGTTCAGGATCGTGTCAAGGATGATCGCCGTCTTCCCGGTCTGGCGGTCGCCAATGATCAGCTCACGCTGTCCGCGGCCGATCGGGATCATGGCGTCGATCGCTTTGATGCCGGTCTGAAGGGGCTCTTTGACAGGTTGCCGGTCCACGACGCCCGGCGCCAACCGCTCAGTGGGGTTGAATTCCTGGGTGTCGATTGGGTCCTTGCCGTCGATCGGCTGCCCGAGGGCATCCACGACACGCCCGATGAGCGCGTCACCGACCGGTACCGAAACGATGCGGCCCGTCCGCCGCACTTCGTCGCCTTCCTTGATCTCGGTATAATCGCCGAGCAATACCGCGCCGACCTGATCCTCTTCAAGGTTGAGCGCGATGCCGGAGACGTCGTGCGGGAACTCGATCAGCTCGCCCGCCATCGCCAGCTCCAAACCGTGGATACGAGCGATGCCGTCGCCGACGGAAATCACGTATCCGGTCTCGGCGACGCTGACTGCCTTTTCGTAATTCTCGATCTCGTCACGCAAGAGGCTTGCGATCTCATCCGCTCGAATCTGTGCCATAACTATCGGGGTCCGGTGGCCTGCCACCCGCCCCTACCTCCTATTGAGCCACTAACTTTCGGCGCAAGCTTTCCAGTTGCCCGCGTACAGAACCGTCGTAAATTGTGGAACCGATCTGAGCCGTCAGCCCGCCGATCAGGGTCTCATCCACGGCGAAACCGCACCGTATGCGCTTCCCGGTCAAACGGGAGAGTTCGGATGTGACCGCCGCACGCTGCTCCGCGGTCAGTTCACGCGCCGACGCGACCCGGGCATCTTCCACTCCGAGGCGCGCATTAACCAGTGCCCGGAACGCTTCTCGAATGTCGGGCAGAACGTGTATCCGCCGGTGATCCACCACTACGAGCAGGAAATTTCGAATCAGCCTGGAGATGCCGAGTATCCCGGCGAGCCGTTTAATGACAGCGCGCTTTCGAGCGGGGGCCACGGCCGGCGACAAAATCACGTTCCGGAAGTCAGGGAATTCCTTGAGTACGTTCTCGAACGACTGCATCTGAGCGGTTGCTTCATCCGCGTCCATCCCCTGGGATGGATGCATGACGAGGTCCGCCAGCGCCTTTGCATATCTGGATGCCACTGCCAGAGCCATGGCTGCTTAGCTAACCTCCCGTCCAGCTTGTCCCTGCCCGCGCCGCCCGAGATCGGAGAGGAAAGCCTGAACCAGCCTTCCATCCGTCTGGGCCGTCATCCCGCCGTAGATTTTCTTGCGCGCTAACTCGATTGCCAGTTCCGCTGATTGTGCTTTCAGTTCCAACCGGGCAGCCTTGACCGCAGCGGCTAGTTCCAGCTCCGAACGCTCCTGAATCTTGCGCGCGGCCTGTTCTGTTTCGGTCCGCAGGCGAGCCTCTTCAGCCGCCAGTTCCTCCTGCGCGGATCGCTTCAGTTGCTCGATTTCAGCCGGCAGGTTGTCAAGGCGCCGTTGGAAATCCGCCGCCTGCGCTTCGGCCTGTTCCCTGGCAGCCTTGGCTTCCCGGATGCCGCGCTGAATTTCTTCGGTGCGGGATTGAAAGAACGCGGGAGCCTTCTTTGCGACCAGGTAGCCCAGAGCGCCCACGAGGATTGCGAAGTTGGCCCACTTCCACACGATTCCCGGTTCATTCTTGTGGCTGGAACCCTTTTCGTGAGAGGCGGCCTCGCCTGAACCTTGCGCCTCGGCAGAATGCTGTGCGTAGACAACAGGGGCCGCACTGAGAAGCAAGTAGCAAATCGCAGCAGCGATGGCGGACTTTTTCAATTCGCTCTCCCCTTGAGGATCGACTCGACAATCTCCCCGGCCAGTCTCTCGCTCTCGGCCGCAAGGGCCTGCCGGGCTTCGGCAGCCTCAGCCGCGATCTGATTCTTGGCCTCCCGGACCGTCTCCCCTGTCTTGAGCCGTGCTTCCTCGAGGGTCTGTGCCTGTTCCTGACGCCACCGGCGCCGTGTCTCTTCCTGCTCCCGATAGATGTCGCCGCGAACAGTTCGAACCGCCTGCTCGTACTCGGCGCTCATCCGCGATGCCGTGGCCAAGCTTTCATCGGCGGCCTTCCGTGCCCCTTCAGTGGCTTCTCCACGCTCGCGGAGAACCTTGTCGAGGGGGCGGAAGAATACCCGCTTTAGATAGAAGTGCAGCAGGACTACGAGGAAAAATGTGGGGAGCGCTTTTAGCAGTAACCCACCGAGAGAGTGCAGAATTTCTTGCATCTGAGACTTCTTGAATTTCAGATCAGAAAACTAAAGAGACGCCTTCTGAAGCTGCTTAGGGACAGAGGCTCAAAGCGCTTAACCTAGCATAATGGCGCTCAGTTATGCAACCGCCCCTTCCTACGCTGGAGGCCACAAAACTACGTACTATCTGTATTCCTCCGGCCAGTTCGGCCGCGTGAATAGGCCGCCGTCCACCCAGATCGTCTGACCCGTGATGAAGTCCGCCTGCTGCCCCGCAAAGAAGACCACGGCCCGGCCTATATCTTGCGCCGTTCCGACCCGGCCGAGCGGAGTATGTCTCGCCCAGACACGCCCGTAATCGCCGGCTTCGCCGCGCGTACGCTCGATCTCGATCGCCCCCGGCGCCACGCAGTTCACGGTAATTGCGTAAGGGCCAAGTTCGACCGCCGCCACCTTCGTGAACATCTCGATGCCGCCTTTGCTCGCCGAATAATCAACCAGCTTGGGGAACGGCACCTTACTACTGCCCGATCCAATGTTGACGATGCGGCCGCCGCCTTGCTGTTGCATATGTCGGGCGGCTCGCTGCGTGCAGAGGAAGCAACCCTTTAGATTGGTATTGATGACGCGGTCCCACTCACGCTCCTCGAGTTCAAGGAGCGGCTTCCATGTCTGCACACCGGCGTTGTTCACCAGAATGTCCAGTCGCGGAAAGCGGCCAAATACTTCCGTGAACATCGCGTCCACGCTCGACGCATTTCCCACGTCGGCCTGCACCGCAAAGGCTTCGGCTCCGAGCACGGAGATTTCCGCTACGGTACCGCTGGCGCCCGCGGCATCCGAATTGTAGTTGACGGCCACTGAACAACCAGCCTGTGCGAGCTCAACGGCGATCCCTTTACCTACTCCTTTACTGGCGCCCGTCACGAGGGCGTACTTCCCTGCGAGTGGACCTGGCATGGTGCTGATTCTATCGAATCCTGACGCGGGCGCACAGCGTCTTACATTAGGACTTGCCCCTAGGGGCATTTCGATGGACACTTGAATTCTATGGAGGCGAGTTGAGCCTGAAACTCTCCGAGGTTGTCATTGTGCGCGAGCCGACCGAACGCTGGACGGTCGCGGACGCCGGGGAACTGTACGATGTGCCCAGGTGGGGCAAAGGGTATTTCTCCGTGGGGCCGGAGGGACATCTGCTTGTCCATCCTTCCAAGGACCCGAGGCGGGCCATCGATCTGAAGGAACTCGTCGATACGCTGGTGCTTCGCGGCATCCCCATGCCGATCCTCATTCGTTTCGCTGAGATCCTCAAACACCAGGTCGAAGAGATTTACCAGGTGTTCCAGGCAGCCATTGCGGAGCACGGCTACAAGGGTTCGTATAGCTGCGTTTACCCCATCAAGGTAAATCAGCAGAAGCAAGTCGTCGAAGAGGTGTTCCAGTTCGGACGGCCGTACAAGTTCGGGCTCGAAGCAGGCTCCAAACCGGAACTGCTTGCCGTCCTCGCGATTGCCGACAACGAGACTCCGATCATCTGCAACGGCTTCAAGGATGCCGAATACATCGAGATGGTCATGCTGGCCAAGAAGATCGGCCGGCAGATCATCCCTGTGGTCGAGAAGTTCACTGAACTGGACCTGATCCTGCGCTACGCACAGCGCGTGGGTGTCCGGCCCGTTATCGGCATGCGGATGAAGCTGGCCAGCCGTGGTTCCGGACGCTGGAAATCGTCCGCCGGCTACCGTTCGAAGTTCGGCCTCACGGTAACCGAGGCCCTACGCGCCGTCGAGCAACTGAAGGCATTCGGCATGGCCGATTGCCTGGAGTTGCTCCACTTTCATCTCGGAAGCCAGATCACGAATATCCGCCAGATCAAGGGCGCGGTGATCGAGTCCGCGCGCGTCTACGCCGAATTGAGGCGGGCCGGAGCCGGATTGCGATACCTGGACGTCGGCGGTGGGCTTGGCGTCGACTATGACGGTTCGCAGACGGACTTCGAGTCAAGCGTCAATTACACGTTGCAGGAATACGCGAACGACGTCGTCTATCACGTCCAGAGCGTATGCGACGAAGCGGACATTCCGCACCCGAACATCATTTCCGAGAGCGGCCGCGCCGTAGTCGCCTACCACAGTGCGCTCGTGTTCAACGTCCTGGGCGTAAGCGGATTCGGCGAGGACGACCTGCCGGCCGAATTGCCGGAGGACGCCGAGCAGCCGCTGATCGACTTGCAGGAAACCTACCGGTCGCTCAGCACGAAGAACGTGCTCGAAAGCTACCACGACGCGCAGCAGGCGCTCGACGCCGCGCTGAATCTGTTCAGCCTGGGGTACCTCACACTGCCCCAACGTTCGCTCGCGGAAAACTATTATTGGACGATCTGCCGGCGTATCCAGCGCCTGTCGAAGGATGCGGGCGACATACCCGAAGAGCTCGACCCGCTCGACGCCATGCTCGCGGATACGTATTTCTGCAACTTTTCGCTGTTCCAGAGCATGCCCGACAGTTGGGCGGTCAAGCAGTTGTTCCCCATCATGCCGATACACCGCCTCGAGGAGCAGCCAATGCGCCATGGTGTTCTCGGCGACATCACATGCGACTCGGACGGCAAGATCGACCAGTTCATCGACCGCCGGGACGTAAAGCGTACCCTGCCGCTGCATCCTCTTAACGGCGAGCCGTACTACCTGGGCGCGTTCCTGGTCGGAGCGTATCAGGAGATTCTCGGCGACTTGCACAATCTCTTCGGCGACACCAACGCCGTTCACGTTAGCCTGGGCGAGAACGACGAGGTGCTTCTCGACACGGTGATCAAGGGAGACTCCGTGCGCGAGGTCCTCGACTACGTGCAATTTCGCTCCGAGAGCCTGTTATGCCGTTTCCGCCGCGACGTGGAGGCGGCGGTTCGCGAGGGGCACATTGGCTACGAGGAGTCTGGCCGTCTGCTGCGCTTCTATGAAGATGGGCTGCAGGGCTACACCTATCTCGAAGACACGCGCGAGCGGTAACCCTTTTCCGCATCTATACGGCCCTCCGGCGTGCCGGGGGGCCGAAATTATTTGCAACCAAATTCCATATAATTGATCATATGGAAGGAGGGGCGCCTTCCAACTCATTGCGAGGAAAAGACATCCATGCCAGAAACTCAAGTGAGGCCGGAAGTCTATTCCGCCGGTTCGTCCAACCAGCGCATCGTCAACGATTTAAGCATCCAGGTTGCAACCATCAACGGTTCCGGGAGCCAGACCGCAAACACGGTACTGATGCGGTCCCTCTTTCAGATGGGCATTCCCGTCTCCGGAAAGAACCTGTTTCCATCCAACATCGCAGGTCTGCCAACGTGGTTCACAATTCGGGCCAATAAGTACGGGTGGACCGCCCGCAAACGGGAGATCGATGTACTGATCGCCGTGAACGCCGAAACGGCGAGAGAGGACGCGCTCGCGCTGGAACCAGGAGCGGCAGTCATCTACGACGAGCCGCTTAACCTCAACGCCGTGCGTTCCGATCTCCATTTCTACCCGGTGCCGTTTGACAAGCTCGTGACGCCGATCTGTCCCGAAGCACGGCTGCGGAAGCTCGTCCGTAACATGATTTACGACGGCGTCGCTGCGCACCTTCTCGGCATCGATTTCGAGGAAGTGCACAAGGCGTTGAACAAACAGTTTGGGGCACGCAAGGCCAAGGCGGCGGAGCTCAACTGGAACGCTGTGCTGGTGGGGAAAGAGTACGCCGAAAAGAATCTCCCCAAGACCGATCCGTACATCGTCGAGCGAATGAATGCCACCACCGGCAAGATTATCGTCGACGGCAATACCGCCTGCGCCCTGGGCTGTGTCTTCGCCGGTGTAACGGCCATTTTTTGGTATCCGATCACGCCATCCACATCGATGATCGAGGCGGCGATGGGCTACCTGAAACGCTATCGAATCGACAA
>JBDKSR010000481.1:0-5419 GCA_039680545.1 Bryobacteraceae bacterium
GAACGTGCCGAATTCCCCGGTTGACCAGGAGCCGGGCAAGTCTTCCATCTTTCCCTTGACGGGCTTACCGCTGATCTTGAGGTTGCGGTAGTCTTCCTTGCCGTCCTCGTAAACGACCTCCGCCGAAACGACATCGAGGGGCCGCCAATTCGCCGGTGAAGTATCGCTCTGATAGCGAGTAATCATCTGTTGACAGATGTAGCTGGGTAGCGTACCGGTGAAATCGAATGCCGTTTCACGGGCTTTGGCGATGAGCGGATCTTCGTCCGGAGAATCGGGCCTAGATTCGATGGCGGCAGGCGCGGGAGCAGTCTGTGATGCAACCGGCTGTATACCGGCGGGTTCGGTCGATTCGCTTGAAGCCTGCCGGGTGGGCTTGCCACGCTTTAGCTTAGGAGCGTCAGGGTCGCCGCGATCAGACTCTGAGGCCGTTCGCGCCATTTGCGTGGCCGATGGCATCTGGTCCCCGGTCGAATCGGTTGCCGATTTCGCGGATTCATCCGGGGCCTCGCCGGCCGTCACCTTCTTTTGTAAGCGAACGTTAACGGCGGTCAAATATCCTTCAACGTCCTGGGTTGCCTCGATCGTGACTCGATCGCCTCGATTGAACTCCGGTTTTGCCACTTCCTTGCCGTCCACGAAGAACTTGGTTTTACCGCTGCGGCGAAATTCAAGGGACCGGTAGTCGTCGAGGTCAACGATGATGATCTTCTCGTCCAGCCGTTTGAGGGTTCCCTCAAAGGTGGGTGTGGCCTGCTTGGAATCGGAACCTTTGGATGTCCCCTGCTTTCCGCGTGTTGGAATCGGGATACCCGAACCGGTGGGGTACTGGCCGGGGTATGACCCGGGGTAGCCGCCCGGGTAGGGGTTCACCTGGGCGTGGAGTAGAGCTACCGCGGCAATCAAGAGATAGAGTTGTCTCAATCTGAAACTTGAGATGTGCCGGACGGTGGTTAGGTTTCTTCCGTTCTCGAACGAAAAAGGCCGGTCGCCGTCTCAACTGCCAACTGCGTGCGCATGTTCCGCGAGCATGGCAAGCAACTCAGCGCCGAGCCTTTCGCCGACCAGTTCTTCCTCATCCACGAACTTGTGAGCACCCGCTTCCATGAGACGTTCCGAGTAGATGTGGTAACGGGAACGGGCGATTACGGGGGTGTTTGGAGCGGCTCGCCGCACCTGGCTGACAATCAGCGCGGCAGTCGAGGGATCAGGAATTGTGACCAAAACCGCCTTGGCCAGTTCGGGATGCGCATGCTCCAGGATTTCCGGCTTGGTAGCGTCTCCAAATAGGATGGGAATCGTTGCCCGATAGGCCTCGACAGACCTTGGATTCAGGTCGATTATGAGGAACGAAATTCCAGCCGATTGCAGTGCCGCCGTTGCGCGCTGTCCCGCCGGCCCGTACCCGACGACGATGACTCGACCTCGGGCAAAGCTCTCGGGAGCGGCCTTCGCCGCCTCTGGGCCGACTGGCACCCCTAGTTTGTTAAAGAGTGTAACCAGAAAACCAGTCACCTTTGACGCTGTGTCTATGACGTAGGGGGTCAGCAGGAGTGTCATGACCGTGGCGGCTAACAACAACTGGAAAAGTCCCTCGCCAACCAGTCCTTTGTCTCGTCCGAGCTCCGCGACCACGAACGAGAACTCTCCAATTTGCGCCAGCGCCATTCCGGTCGTGATGGCGACTCGCAGGGGCTGGCGGAAAAGGAGAATGATCGCCGTGACGACGGCCACCTTGCCGATCTGGATGGCAAGCACCAGACCCACCAGAGGGAGGATCTCGTCCGGCGCCGGCAACTTGACGATTGTTCCCACCGAGGCGAAGAAGAGCGTCACAAAAGCCGCCCGGAAAGGCACTACATCGGCCCTTATCTGGTCGGCGAATGGGGTCCCGGCGATCAGCATTCCCGCTACAAATGCTCCAAGGGCAGGCGACAAGCCCAACCAGACTGAGGCCCACGCTCCACCGATGCTGAGAGAGACGGCGAGAAGAATCGGCAGGTCCCGGTTTCGGAACGCGGAAGCCGCGTTGACCAATCGCGGAAGCAGGTGCCGCACGAAAATATACATTCCCACGACGAGCCCGCCGCCCTGGACAAGGTTCAAAATGAAGCCGCGCAGAGCTGTCCAGCCACCTGTTCGCTCGGACATAGCCGTCAGGATGAGCAGCACAGGAATCACGGCGATGTCTTGCAAGAGGAGTATTCCGAGAGCGTTCCTCCCCTGCAAGCTGTCGATCTCAGCGCGGCTCGTCAGGACACGAAGGACAACCGCCGTGCTGCTCATGGCTACGACGGCGCCCACGACTACGCTTTCCGTTACGCTCAGCCCAAACGCGATGGAAACCAGGGACGCCCCGGCGATGGTCACAACCATCTGCAGCGTGCCGCCCAGGATTGCGACAGCGCCCAGTTCCCGCAATCGGCGCCAGGAAAACTCGAGGCCGATGGTGAATAACAGGAGAGATACTCCGATCTCCGAGAGGGCGCGGATCTTCTCTACGTTTTGGATGTAGTTAAACACTGCGGGTCCCAACAGCAACCCGGTGAGGAGGTATCCGACTACCGCATTTTGCTTGAGTCTCTCGCAGATCGCGCCCAGCAGCAAAGCGACGCTAAGCAGGACGAGGATGTCCGAGAGTAAGCTCCAGGGACTCATCTACCGCCTTTTGAACAACGGTTACAATAAGAATTTGTCCAACTTCCAACCGCTCTTTAAGAATCCTCATCTTCTCACAATCGCAGCCAACTTCTGGCCCAGGGGAAATGGCGAAGAGTTGTATCCAGCCGAGGATAGACTGTTCGAAACCGAGCCGGAGACGCGGGTCCGAATTCGTGTGCAGCGTCCGGCCGGCAAGCCCAAGGGCGAGGTTATTTTCGTCCACGGACTCGAAGGTTCGAGCGAAGCCGGCTACATGCGAAGTGCATCGAAAGCCGCTCTCGAAGCGGGTTTTGTCGCCCACCGGTTCAATCTCAGAACTTGCGGGGGGACGGAAGCGCTATGCCGGACGATGTATCACGCCGGGCTGACCTGCGATCTCGTGGCGTACTTACGCGCGCTTGAGAAGGAAGGACGCACGCCAGTGTGTCTGGCCGGATATTCGCTCGGCGGGAACTACATCCTGAAGCTTGCTGGTGAACTGGGCGCCGATGCTGAGCCGCTTGTGGCCGCGATGTGTACCATTTCGACCGCGGTAGACCTGGAAGCTGCCGCGTACCGGCTGGCGGAACCGGAGAACTGGATCTATCACATGCGGTTCGTCCACCTGTTGAAGCAGAGGCTGCGCCGGAAGAATTCTCTGATGCCCGGCCTCTACCCGCTGGACGGAATCGGCGAAGCGAAGACGCTGCGTGAATTCGATAACCGCTTCACCTCGCGTTTTTTCGGTTTTCGGGACGCTATCGACTACTACCAGACGCAATCGGCTCGAAGGGTCGTGGACCGGATTCGGGTGCCTACGCTGATCATTCAGGCCAAAGACGATCCCATCATCCCGTTCCAGACACTGGAAGATGCTGGAGTGGGGCGAAATCCCGCAATCCAGCTTCTTGCGACCGAACATGGCGGACACATGGGATTCCTATCACGCTACCATCCGCGCTTCTGGTCTGACAGAATGATGATGCAATGGTTTCAGGAACGAACGGGGAACAAACCGAGTCCCACCCGCGTCATCACCTAAAGATGAAGCCAGGTGCATCGTTTACCGAGTCGATCTGGGTGGCCCTGGCATCGTTACGCGCGAGCAAGCTGCGCAGTTTCCTGACGCTGCTGGGCATCATCCTCGCCACCGCTACGCTGATCTCAGTCATGTCCGTCATTCGGGGGATGGACGTCTACATCGCCACGCAAGTCTCTGACATGGGCGCCGATGGCTTCCGCGTCCGCCGCATGGCCATGATCGGCCAATGGGATCCAAAGAAGTACATGGAGATGCAGCGCCGGAACCCTCAGTTAACGGTTGAGGAGTACGGGTTCATCAAGGAGAGGGCGACGCTCATACGGGAGATCGGGATGGAGATCTCGCGCAGCTTGCCGCTGAAGTACGGTACGGAATCCGCGGAAGGCGTGACGGTTCGAGGCGTGACGGCCAACATGGGCCTGGTCTCGAACATACAGCCTTCTTTCGGGCGGTTCATCACGGATACAGAGGATCAAAGACGGATCAGCGTGGTCTTCATCGGAAACGACATCAACGAGAAGTTCTTCACCGGTGTCGATCCGATCGGCAAGACGCTCAGCATAGACGGACGGCCGTTCGAGGTGGTTGGCGTGGCGAAGCCTCAGGGGTCGGTTTTCGGCCAGTCCCGCGACAACTTTGTGATGATCCCCGCTCAGACCTTCTTTAAGATGTACAGCGCACGGATGGGACTGGGATTCAACGTCCTGGCGATTGACCGAGAACACTTCAACCAGGCTGAGGATGAGGTCCGGATGTTGCTGCGCGCCCATCGCGGGTTGAGGCCCAATGAAGAAGACACGTTCGGGATGTTCGGTTCCGACTCGCTGCGTGACGCCTGGGACCAACTTACCGGGGTCATCGCGGCGACGGCAGTGGCCGTGGTCTCGGTTTTCATGGTGGTGGGCGGGGTTGTGATCATGAACATCATGCTGGCGGTGGTCACGGAACGCACCCACGAGATCGGCATTCGCAAGTCGGTAGGAGCAAGGCAGAGCGACATTTTGAACCAGTTCCTGGTGGAATCGTCGCTTCTGGCTGCTACAGGGGGATTTGTGGGCGTCGGGATCGCGTGGACTGTAAAGGAGATCGTCAGCCGCCTGACACCGGTGCCGATGTCGCTTCCCACAATCTCGATTGTGCTGGGCGTCGGCATTTCGACGGCAGTCGGGCTGTTTTTCGGAATCTATCCGGCGCGGCGGGCAGCGAAACTGGATCCGATCGCGGCTCTGAGGGCTGAGCAATGAGCGGCACGGAAATCCTTTCAGCGGTCCGGATGGCTCTGACGACAATTCGGGAACATAAGCTGCGCAGTTTCCTCACCGTGCTGGGTGTCATTATCGGCACCGGAACCGTGATCGCGGTTGGTTCGATCATCACGGGAGTGGACGGAGCCATCACGAACATTACCCGCAGCTTCGGCCCGAACACGGCCTTCGTATTCAAGTTCAACTTTGGTTTCCGGGGCCACATCACGCGCGAAGAGTGGATGCGGAAGCCCCTGGGGTGGGACCACGCGCGCGCTATAGCGGAGCGCTGCCCTTCTGTGAAACATGTTGAACCTTACCTTTTCAGTCCCAACGTTTTCGGTGGTAGCACGGTGGACCGAGCCAGGTACAAAGGTAACGACATGTACAACATCGATTTCGCCGGGACCGAGGAAGGCTACGCGTCGGGGGAGGGCGAGAGGATCAAATACGGGCGCTTCTTCACCGATACCGAAGACAAGAGACGGCTGCC
>JBDKSR010000482.1:0-2219 GCA_039680545.1 Bryobacteraceae bacterium
CACAATCGTCGAAGCGTTCGGCGCAGTCACCCCCTTGAAGCAGAAACCTCCTGCCTGCGGCGGCTTCCGCCAACTGCGCCTTGAGCGCGTCGATCTCACCTTCCGTGACGAGCGGAGGGAGTCTCGATAACTCGGCTGAAGCGGTGTCGCGCTCCGCCTCTGACGGGTAAACCGGTTGTTGCAGGGCTGGTTTTGTCTGCCACGACTTCGGCGACCATGCTTCCATAAATATTCCCGGAAAACTGATATGGTCGCAGATTCGAGGGCTCCGGCGCAGAGATCCCCTTGAGAATACCCTTTTCGTCTCCGGGTTCCGGAGCTACACTTGCAGTGCGGGAGGGGAGTGCTATGAGGCTGCGTTTTCTCTGGGCGGCCGTGACGGCGGCTGCCTTCTCTCTCTCAATCTCTCAGGCGCAGGTCATTAACATGTCAGGGACCTGGAATCTGAACGTGCAGAAGTCGAGCTGGGGTAAGGTTCAGAAGCCTGTGAGCGTCCTCGTGACCATAGAACACGACGAGCCGGCTCTCAAGTATTCGGGGAACATGGTGTACTTCGGGGGTGAGGATACACGCACGTTTTCCTTCGCCGGGGCAATTGATGGAAAGTGGTATCCGATTTCCCGCTCCTACGGTTCGGGAAAAATTTCCATGCGCCGGATCGATTTCCGTTCCATGGAGAGTGAGTTCCGATCCGACGACGGGAAATGGACAGAACATATCCGCACCCTCGTCTCGCGCGACGGCAAAGAACTGCGCCGCACGATTCGGCGCGCCGGTCCCGAAGGAAACCTGAACTGGACCGAAGTCTACGACAAGCGGTAGATCCTAAACCGCCCTATCTTGTGACATCATGACTTGGGTCGCTATCAGACCCTCCGTTTGAACAACCGTCGAAAAAAAGGACCAATGTTTGATGCGCGCTACTTCTTTGTTCGGTGAACTGATGGCGGAATTTATCGGCACGATGGTGCTGATCTTATTCGGTAATGGCGTTGTCGCCATGGTTGTGTTGCTCGACAAGGGTGGCTGGACAAACATCAGTTTTGCCTGGGGTCTGGGCGTCACGATGGGTGTATATATAGCAGGGCGCGTGAGTGGCGCGCACCTGAATCCCGCGGTAACGATTGCCTTGGCGGCGTTCCGTGGCTTCCCTTGGCGAAAGGTCATTCCGTACTGCGTGGCGCAGACGGCAGGTGCGTTTGTTGCGGCGGCGGCTGTCTTCTTGAACTACCGGCCGGCGTTCGCGCAGGTGGACCCTACACTTGAAAAGACTGCCGGAATCTTTACGACGTTTCCCGCTTTTCCGGCTGCCCCGATGGGTGGACTCATCGATCAGATCATCGGCACCGCACTCCTCTTGCTGATGATCATGGCAATTGTCGACGAACGGAACCAGTTACCGTCCGCCGGCCTGGCTCCGCTCTCGATTGGACTGATCGTCGTGGCGATCGGCATGTCGTTTGGAGGAATGCACGGGTACGCGATCAATCCGGCTCGCGACTTTGGCCCCCGGCTGTTCACGGTCCTCGCGGGTTTCAAGAACAATGGCCTGACGGATGGCAGCATGGTGTTCTGGATTCCGATTGCCGGACCGATTGTGGGCGGTCTCATCGGGGCGGCGATGTACGACTTCGGCATCCGGCGGTTTCTTCCCCCGAAGGAGAAAGAGACGGCATAGCCCACGCCGTCAGGGATGGGCTTGCATCCCGCACCGCAGTGCGATCTCATGGAACACATGCAACGGCTCTATCTACTCTACGTACCCGCGATGATGCTGTTCGCGCTTCTCCCCGCCGCCACAAAGTCCGGCGCAGCGGAATTCTTTGTCTATTTCGGTACCTATACCCGTGGCGCCAGTAAAGGGATCTATGTCAGCCGCCTGGACACGGCGTCCGGAAAGCTATCTGAGCCGGTCCTGGTCGCCGAGACGGCAAATCCGTCCTTTCTCGCCATTCATCCGAACCGAAAGTTCCTGTATGCGGTGAGCGAGGGCCCTGCAAAGGGCGGGGGTGTGTCCGCGTTTGCGATTGACCCAAAGACCGGCGGCCTCACGTTCCTGAACAAGGTGGGCTCCGAGGGCAACGGGCCGTGTCATGTGACGGTCGATAAGACCGGCAAATACGTCCTCGTCGCGAACTACGGCAGCGGAAGCGCCGCGGTTCTCCCGATCGCGCCCGATGGGAAGCTCGAACCGGCGTCCTCGTCGGTTCAGCACAAAG
>JBDKSR010000483.1:0-8453 GCA_039680545.1 Bryobacteraceae bacterium
GTGGTTGGCGTCAGCTCTGGAAGCCGCACTCTTAAAGACGCGATCAACGAAGCCATGCGTGATTGGGTGACCAACGTCGCGGATACGTACTATTTGCTCGGTTCAGCCTTGGGCGCGCACCCGTATCCGTCGATGGTGCGCGACTTTCAGAAGGTCATCGGCGAGGAAGCGCGGCGGCAGATTCTGGAAGTCGAAGGCCGCTTGCCTGACGCCATTTTTGCTTGCGTCGGAGGCGGCAGCAACTCGATCGGAATCTTTTACCCCTTCATTGCGGACGATTTAGTGAAGCTCATTGGGGCGGAGGCGGGAGGCCGCGGGACCGCGCTCGGCGAGCATGCCGCGCGGTTTGCGGGTGGCGTCCCCGGAGTGCTCCAGGGCACTTACAGCTACTTGCTCCAGGATGAGAACGGGCAGGTAGCGCTCACGCACTCGGTCTCCGCCGGGCTCGATTATGCCTCGGTTGGGCCCGAACATGCATGGCTGCACGACCGCAAGCGTGCGGAGTATGTCTCCGTGTCTGATGCGGAGGCTCTTGACGCTGCGAAGACGCTGTCTCGTGTCGAAGGATTGATCCCGGCGCTCGAATCGTCTCACGCTGTTGCGGAAGCGATTCGGCGCGCGCCGTCCGCCAAGGATCAGGTCTTTATCGTGAATCTCTCCGGCCGGGGCGACAAGGATATCGACATTTACCGCGAGAACATGAAGGAGCTGGAAAATGACTGACACCGCCGCTTCCACGCGCATTTCCAGGCTCTTCGAACGGTTAAAGCAGGAGAACCGCCGAGGACTCATCGCGTACATCACGGCGGGAGACCCGTCCCTCGATCTCACGGTGGAACTTGTCAAGGCGCTCGAACGTGGCGGCGCCGACCTGATCGAACTCGGTGTACCGTTCTCTGACCCGCTCGCCGACGGCCCCGTCATCCAGCGTGCCAGCGAGCGCGCACTCGCCGCGGGAACCAATCTCCGCGCGGTTCTGGAGATGGCTTCTGAGATTCGCAGCTCCTCGGAGATCCCGTTGCTGTTGTTCAGCTATCTCAATCCGCTAATGCGATACGGGTTTGAGGCGGTCGCTCGGGATGCTTCGGCCGCCGGCATCGATGGCTGCCTCTTGACCGACCTCAGCGTCGAGGAGGCGCACGACTACGTCGGCGTGATGCGTGCCCACAACATGGACACCGTCTTCCTCGCCGCGCCCACGAGCACGGAACACCGTCTGCGCCTGGTGGCCCAGTATTCTTCCGGATTCGTATACTTGGTGTCACGTACTGGGGTCACGGGTGAGAGAGATTCGCTCTCGGGCTCCGTGGAACCGCTCGTATCGGCCATGAGAAAGATCACCCCGCTGCCGCTTGCGGTGGGTTTCGGCATCTCGAAGCCCGAACATATGGCGGAAGTCGGTGCAGTCGCGGATGCCGCCGTTGTGGGCAGCGCGTTCGTGCGTCTGATCGAGCGGAATGCCGGGAATACGTCGCTCCCGCTCCAGCTCGAATCGTTTACCAGGGAGCTTAAACACGGGTTTGATTTGCGAGGCAAATGAACAGGGAAGCAGCTCTGAAGACGATCGGCGAGTGCCGCGAGAAGATCGACGATCTGGATCTTCGTATCCTGACGTTGCTCAACGAGCGCACGCGTGTGGTGGAGGAGATCGGCCGCGCCAAGCGGGTGCTCAACATGCCGATCTACGAGCCGAAGCGTGAAGACGAGGTCTACGCGAATATCATTTCGCGCAATAGCGGGCCGCTACCTGCCGACGCCGTGCGCCGCGTGTTCGAACGTATCATCGACGAGATGCGCAACGTACAGAAGCTGCGTATGGCCGAGAAGGAAAGCACGTCGCCGGCCGGAACGGAAGGGATTTCCAAATGATTGTTGTTATGCAGACGGGGGCCACCGAGCTCCAGATTCAGGCGGTCATCGACAAGATGGTCGCGATGGGCTTCACCATTCACCGTTCCACCGGCGTGATGCATACCGTGCTTGGCGGTGTCGGCCCCGAGGAACACATAGACCCGGTCGAACTGGAGTTGCTCGACGGCGTTAAGGAAGCGCGCCACATCGTCGCGCCCTATCAGCTTGCCGGGCGTCACTTCCGGCCCGGGGGAACGGTCGTCAAGATTGGTGATGTGGAGATCGGCAGCCGGGCAGTAGTCGTGATGGCCGGACCTTGCAGTGTCGAGACGAAAGACCAGATCGGGCGCTCCGCCGAATGTGTGGCGGGCGCCGGATCCCGCATCCTTCGTGGGGGCGCTTTCAAACCTCGCACATCGCCTTACAGCTTTCAAGGGCTCGGGGAAGAAGGCCTGGTGCTGCTCCGCGAAGCCGCCGACAAGTACGGGTTGCTCACTGTCAGTGAGGTGATGGATCAGACGCAGCTCGAGGTCGTTGCCGCCTACTGTGACCTCATCCAGGTGGGCGCGCGCAACATGCAGAATTTCAATTTGCTGAAGGAGCTTGGCAAGATCCGTAAGCCGGTTCTTCTGAAACGCGGAATCTCGGCCACCATCGAAGAACTTCTCATGGCGGCTGAGTACATCATGGCTGGTGGGAACTACGACATAGTCCTTTGCGAACGCGGCATACGCACGTTCGAGAGCGCTACGCGCAATACGATGGATATTTCCGCCATTCCGGTTGTGAAGAAGCTCTCACACCTGCCCATCGTCGCCGACCCATCCCACGGCACAGGCCGCCGGGACCACGTTCCCGCACTCGCCCGGGCAGCGGTTGCAGCCGGGGCCGATGGCGTGCTGATCGAAGTGCACCCCGAACCTGAGCGGGCGCTGAGCGACGGTGCGCAATCCCTCTATCCCGCCCAGTTCACCGAGTTGATGGCGCAATTGCGAGCCATCGCGCCGGTGGTCGGACGCACGATGTAACTATGCAAACCGTCGCCATCGTCGGTGTCGGTCTGATCGGGGGTTCCTTTGCCCTCGCGCTGAAGAGAGCCGGATTCTCCGGGCGCATCCTGGGTGTCAGTTCACACCGCACTGTGGAATCGGCGTTGCGTCTCGGTGTGATCGACGAGGCGTTGCCGCTGGACGTGGCGATTCCGCAGGCCGACCTCGTTTATCTCGCGCAGCCGATTGCGAGGATACTTCAGACCATCGGAATGCTCGATCCGATGGCGAAGCCGGGGAGCCTCGTTACTGATGCCGGCAGCACCAAGGCGATGATCGCGGATCTCGCCGGCCGTGCCATCCGCCACGCGCAGTTTCTCGGCGGGCACCCCATGGCCGGAAAAGAGATGCGCGGCGTGGAGCAGGCGACAGCGGATCTGTTCCAAGGCCGGACGTACGTCCTCACGCCCTCTAGCCCCTCGGATCTCGAGACACCCGCCGCCGCGGATTTCGTCGAATGGATACGCCGGATTGGTGCGGTACCCGTGGTGTTCACACCGGCGGAGCATGACCGGATCGTCGCTCACACGTCGCACCTGGCGCAATTGTCTTCCACGGCGCTGGCTGCGACGGTGGCATCCCGCGTGGAGGCAGCGAAGAGCCTCGATGCAGCCGGGCCCGGTCTTGCCGATACCACGCGCCTCGCGCTCAGCTCCTATGACATCTGGCGCGACATCCTGGGAACCAACTCCGAAGAGATTGACAAGGCGCTTGCCGCATACATTGCCCGGCTGGAAGCGCTTCGTTCCTCACTGGTCTCCGATCGCACGCGCGACGAGTTCGCTGCGGCGGCTGAGTTCGCGGCGAAACTCAGGGCGCGCCAAGGCCCATAGTCCGCGCCGTGCGCGGTTACCGATCGTCGTCATCTATATCGATCGACAGCGGTGCAAAGACGGCTGCGCGCGTTCCCGGATACGGCGTATCCCATCCTCGCACCTGATGCCAGAGAATCCGGTTCAGTTTGTCCGAAGGCGCCGCGTCCGGCACGTCAAAGCGCATTTTCAAGGAAGCCAGTGCGCCTTCGCGAGCAGGTCCCTTCAGTGCCTCAACTGGTGGATTCTGCTCAAACAGCGATTGCACCGGCTGTTCAACCTGGAACGGTGCAAAGTCCGGCTCGTTCGAAAAGCCGTTCCGCATGTCGTGTGCGATCAGGTCGAACAGAGACAATGTCGGCAGGCCAAGAATGAGTTCGATGGTCTTCACCATGCTCTGCGTTGAAGAGAACGTCGAATCCACCGCTCCGCGTTTCGCATACGGACTTGCGACCATCGCGACCGTCCGGTGCCCGTCCACGTGATCGACCCCGTTCTGTGCGTCGTCTTCGATGACGAAGATCGCCATCTTCTTCCAGAACTCGCTGTGAGAGAGCGCCTCCACAATCTGCCCGAGCGCGAGGTCGTTGTAGGCCACCATGGCTTTTGCGGTAGACACGTTGGGTTGCGCGCCGTAGGTATGGTTGGAGGGAAGTTGTATGATGACCAGGTTCGGCATCTTTCCTTCCTGTTCCATTTTCTTGAAATCATCCAGGTAGATTTGTGCCCTGATAACGTCCGGGATAGCGGTTGTGTACGTGGGGTAGTTCGGCGCCAGAAGTGTGTTCAGCTTTTCGATGGACGCTTTCGCCTGCCAGGTATTAGTGAACTTCTCGCCATCCCGCCAGCGTTCCAGAAGCCTCTGGCGCTCCGAAGCAGGAACGGGCAGACGGTCGGCAAATTCACCATAGACCCGGACTGACTTGCCCCTCGCGAGCGCCGCGTCCCACAGGAATCCACTCTTCGAATACGCGAGAGGATCGGTTCCGTCGAAGGGATAGCTCCGTCCCGTGTAGCCCGGCCACAGGCAGTACGCGACTTCATTCGCTTGCGTCAGCCATTGATGGCCGTCGGCGCTGTTACCGCCCGTCGCATAGAAATTGTCGAAGATGACGAACTGCTCGGCGAGCTTGTGTTGGTTCGGCGTGACGTCGCGGCCGAACATCACGAGTGACGGGTCGCCGTTGCCCTGCGGAAGATCGCCGAATACCTGGTCGTACGTACGATTTTCTTTGATGATGAAGACGACGTGCTCGACGAGTGACGGCTCTCCGGCGCGTGCGGGCACGGCTGCCGGCTTCGCGTTCGGGTCCGGCCGCGGCGCGGCTTGCGTCATGGAGCCGGCGAGTCGAAGCCGGTTGTTTTCGGCGACTGCGGTCGTGTAACTTGCCAACTGCGCGGCGTCCGGAATATCGACGATGTTCACCGTGCCGCGGTAGGAATGAACGAAACGCTTGCGCGGCTCGTCACGCCAGCCCGAGCCGGGTCCGAGCAGGGAAGTGACCGCAAGCCGCTTGCCGTCCGGGCTCAACGCCAGCGCGTTTGGATACCAGGCCGTCGGAATCATCCCCTCGATGCGTCCCGTGGCAGTCTCCAGAAGCGCCACCGCGTTGATGCCCCCGCAAGCTACGTACAACCGTCTGCCGCCGGGGGCGAGCGCGAGCGCCGTGGGCGCGATACCGAATGCCTTTTCCGCGAATGGCCCTATGGGATACGTCGCGACGACTTTCTGTGTCCGCGTATTGATCACGATGATGGAATCACTGTTGCTGTTGGCTACGTAGAGCCGTTCCCTCTCCTCGTCCCAGATCATGGCCGTGGGATGCAGCGCCGCGGGAATCGTATCGGTCGCCTTCATCTGGACAAGATCCACGCGCGTGATGGTGCCGGTCGAGGCCACGCCGCGCTTGTCCACCACCACGCGGTCGGCATCCTGGCGCAGTCCGGTGGGTGCGGTTAAGTCTCCCTGCTTGGGCGGGCGTCCACCCCAGTTCGATACATACGCGACGGCCCCGGCGCGGGAGATCACTGCGCCGAATGGAGCCATGCCCGTGGAAACCGAGCCGATTTTTTCGCCCTTCGCGAGGTCGACAACCGACAACTTGTTGCCCGCCGTGACCGGAATCAGAGCGACCTGCCTGCCCCTGCTGTCACGCCCCGCCGGGATCGCGATCGCTCCGGAGAGGTGCTTGCCGAGACCGCTGGAAATCGTGACTATCTTGCCTTCACGCACCCCCACGAGGTGGATCTCAGCGGTCTTCGGTGGGCCGTCCGGCTGCTTCTCCTTGATCGAGACCGCCGCCAGCGGACCTGCGGAGACCGGATCGTAGACGAGCCCCTGTATGCCTGCTGTACCGCCGTGAGGGATCGCGTCCAGCACGCGGTTTTGCCTCCAATCGAGCCTGTAAAGGTGTGTGGCATTCAGTACCCAGACCTCGAATGCCGAAGCCCCGAATGCCACGCCGTACACCCGCCCCTGAAAAATCGTTGGCACGCCTGCCGGAGTGATAGCCTGCCGCGTGGTGACGACGCCGGGGTCGACCACTGCCCGCGCCGGTTGCTCCGTGGTCTGCCCCCTGAGGGCGGAAGCGAGCAGCAGGGCTGGGATAAGGCTTCGTCGTTTCATAGCGGTGCAATTATATCGCGTCCCCATGCGTTCCCTCTTTCGCCCTGCATTCGTCTGCACGAAATCGGGAAGCGATGCCCGGCGCTGGGGTATAATGTTAGCTTGCGCCGACGAAGAATCAATGAGATAGGCGCCCGCATGCCGTGAAGGTTTAGCCTTGCGGCGTGTGCGTCCGGGAGGCTTCTATGTTTCTCAGCATACGTGAGATGGAGCTGCGGAAGCTGAGTTTCGACGAGGCTTTTCCGCCAGGCGAGATTGAGTATCTGGACCGAAAGCTCCGGCAGGCGTCGGACCTGAAAGTTTCCGGCTCTGCCGAGCTCCTTCCGAACACCGATGGTGAGATCCGGATTAAGGGTCATCTTGAAGTGCGGATGGAGGCGGATTGTGATCGTTGTCTCGAATCGGCTACGTTTCCTGTAGACGTGAGCTTCGATCTGTATTACGAGCCGGCGGATTCTGTCCCCCATTCCGAGGAACTTGAGGTCGGAGCCGGCGAGAGTGAGTTGGATTTTTACGAGGGAGAGGGATTGGAACTCGAGCTGGTGCTCAGAGAACAGGTCCTTCTCGCCTTGCCGATGCAGAGAGTCTGCCGCGCGGATTGTAAGGGAATCTGCCCTGTGTGCGGCCAGAATCGCAATAATGTTGAGTGCAACTGCCGGACAGAAACGGCGGATGACCGTTGGGCGGCTCTGCGGGACTTATCTGAGGACCGCGAGCGTAGTGTAGTGCCCCCGAAATCTTGATTGAAGGAATTTGACTGATGCCGAATCCGAAACGTCGACATTCGAAAGAGCGCACCTCCACCCGTCGCGCTCATGATCACCTGAAGCAGCCGGGTCTCTCCGAGTGCCCCAATTGCCACGAGCCCAAGCCGCCACACCGCGCGTGCCCTCACTGTGGCACCTACAAGGGCCGCGAGGTGATCGAGGTAGCCGAGGAGTAGACTGACACGCTTAAAAACGGTTGCGGACCGTTCCCAGTTTTATGGTGACAATCGCTGTCGATGCGATGGGCGGCGATAGCGCCCCCAAGACGGAAGTCGAGGGTGCAATCCGAGCTGCCCGGACCCTGGGGGTGCGCATCATCCTCGTTGGGCGAGAGGATTTGCTTAAGCGCGAACTTGCCCAACACGATGGCTATCGCTCCCTCCCTATCGAAATCGTTCACGCCAGTGAGCAGGTGACGATGGAGGATAACGCCGCGCGTTCTGTGCGCGGGAAGAGGGATAGCTCTATCCGCGTGGCTTGCCGCTTGGTCAAAGAGGGCACCGCGCAGGGCGTCGTGTCCGCCGGCAACACCGGCGCCGTGATGGTCACCTCCAAGTTGGTGCAGGGCATGGTGGCAGGCGTGGACCGGCCCGCTCTTGCCTCGGCGTTTCCCACTTTGAACGGCCGGCCAGTCGTCGTCATAGATGTCGGAGCGAACGTCGATTGTACGCCCAGGATGCTCGCCCAGTTCGGCGTCATGGGCGACATTTACGCGCGCCTGATCTTCAAGACTCCGAGGCCGACAGTGGGATTGCTCTCTATCGGCGAGGAAGAGCACAAAGGAAACGAGCTGACGCGCGAGGCTTTCAAGTTGCTGAAAAACCTGTCCCTTAACTTCATTGGAAACGTCGAGGGCCGGGATGTCTATAGCGGCGCCGTGGACGTCATCGTGTGTGACGGCTTTATCGGCAACGTAGCCCTGAAGACCAGCGAAGGGCTCGTGGACGTGATCAAGCAGATGCTCCAGGAGTCGCTTGCCGCAACAATCACCCGGAAGATCGGATACGTACTGTCCCGAACCGCATTCCAGGACTTCAAGAAAAGGCTCGATTATTCGGAGTATGGGGGCGCACCCCTGCTCGGCGTGAAGGGTGTCACCATCATCTGTCACGGGCGCTCAAATGCCAACGCAATAAAGAATGCGATCCGCGTAGCTGCGGAATTCGCCAGTGCTGACCTGAATCACCGCCTGGAGACCGAATTTCAGAAGTGGTCTGCAGCAAGACTTGCGTCTTCTAGAGCCGACTAACGTGACATTTCTCAGGATCGCGGCCGCCTTGCTTACGGCGGCATTTCTCCCAAGCTTGATGCCTGCCCAGCGGTTGGATCCGGTCAAATGGGCGATGAC
>JBDKSR010000484.1:0-5635 GCA_039680545.1 Bryobacteraceae bacterium
CGAAGCGCATTCTCCGCAATGCTTCGGGCGTAATCCGGCTCACTCAGCAAGCGGATAACCGCCTTGGCAAACTCAACGGGCGTATTGGCGATGAGAAGGTGCTCTCCATCTCGAAGCTCGAGTCCCTCAACACCCTTCGACGTGGTGACGACTGGTGTACCACTCGCGATCGACTCGAGTATCTTTAGGCGTGTTCCGCCGCCGCTTCGAATCGGCACGATACTCACGGCTGATGCGGCGATCAGCGCGTGTACGTCGGTGACCCTACCCGTCTGCATCACATCGGGCCCAGCTAACGGTGGTCGCCCGTCCGGATCGCCGGTGATCGTCAAACGTACACCCTGCACCTCTGCCCGAATGAGAGGATAAATATCCCCGAGGAACCAAGCCATTCCATCGTAATTCACCGAGTAGGCGAAAGAACCCACGAAAATCAGTGAGTTCACTACACGGTCGCTCGCGCGCCTGGCACACCCAGCCACGTCGATGCAGTTCGGCACCACGTGTACAAGGTCGTATCGAGGAGCGATCTCTGCGAGTAACTCTCTTTCGCGCTGTGACACTACAGTGCAGGAACGGAACGTCTCGACGACGCGGGCCACGTACCGGCGGTGTTTCTCCCAAGTGAGTCTTTTCCGCCAGCCACTCAAGGAAAGCGGCAGCCCCGATTCAGTGTCTGGGCAATACAGACCAAGCTCGATATCGTCGAAAACAGCCGGAAGGCCAGAAAAACAGCGATGATAGGATGCCATCGAGAGCTCGGACGCGACGACCACATCATAACTTCCGCAGCGAACCGCATCCCGGATCAGCGTGTCCATCTCCATGCTATAAGTGTCCGCAATATACCGTGGTGTCATACCCATGTAACCGCGAAGCGCTCGCCACCTGTATGGATTGTATTCGCGGCACGGACAGGTAATGATCTGGCGAGGTAATGGACCTGTCTCGTTGCCGACTTTGATCGGATCACCCGCCTCACTAAAGCTCAGCAGCGTGACGTCGTCGCTTTCGCAGAGCGCCCGCAAGAGGTTAGCGATCCGGATTTTCGAGCCATTGTCCGGAGGGTACGGGTACCAGTGGGATAGAAAAAGCACTCTCATTGGTTAATCCAGAGAAGCTACGCAATTGTAGGCATGCGCGCACGCATCTCCTACAGGCGCACTGGCCCACCTGAGCGATGGTTCAGGAAATCCACAACCCCTCGCCACATTGCATGCTTGTGCTCACGCATGGGCCTCCAGCGTGGCTTGATGGTCCAACTGGCAAGCGTTCGGCCAATCTGCGTGCACGCTCCCGCCCAAGCAATCAGCGGCGCCTGGTGCTTGGCAAGCGTCATAAGCCGATTCCGGGTGGCGTAGTAAGTGACCGTGGGTTTGGGTCGATAGTCTCGTTGCACTCCCTTATGCCACAACTTTGCCTGGGGGACATGCACAATGCGCCATCCGGCTCTGCCGGCGCGGATACACCATTCGGTCTCTTCCCAATAATAGAAGTACCGCTCGTCGATCATGCCGACTTGTTCAATGACCTTGCGGCGCACCATAATTCCACAGCCGGATATCCAATCCACGTCGTGCGGGCAGCGGAATTGTTCACGATCCAACTCATTCTGCGCCAGATGCAACGACTCCCAATAGCGGCCTATCAAACCGCCTGCGGACTGAATAACGCAGGGCTCATCGAAGTGGTACACGGTTGGGCCCAAGATACCAATCATAGGGTCGGCTTCACCCACGGCCACAAGCCGTGATACGCAGTTCGGGTCCAGGACCGTGTCTTCGTTCAAGACAAAGATCCAATCCGCCCCTTGAGTTGTTGCGACGGAGATTCCGACATTATTGTTGCCGGCGTAACCACGATTCTCCCGGAGTCGGACAATCTCGACTTCGGGAAAGGTTTCCTTAACTGCTTCGACACAACCGTCAGTCGAGGAGTTGTCAAGCAGAATAACTTTAAGATTCCTGTACGTGCTCGCAGCCAGTGACGCCAGACACGCCAGGGTATCCTCGCGCCGGTTGTAATTCAGGACTACCGCGATGACTCGGGGTACGTTTATTATCATTGGGAGTCACTTGCCGCTAGCCAGTGGCTGTCGTCGTGAGCATCTGATCTCGCCATATCTGTGGGAGATTCTTTTCGATCTCAATGTGCTTGAACGGCTCGCTGGTTCGAGCGCCGTGCGTTGTCACCCAGGCCGCCATCCGAGATAAACCCGTCTCCAGGCTGCACCGTGGCCGGTCACCGAATATACGCCTCACCTTTTCATGTGACGAGAACGCGAGTAATACTTCATTCCGCGCCGGGAGGTGCACGATCTCCGGCTCCACTCCCATCGCCTGCGCGACAGCCCGGGTCAATTCGTTAACGGTGTATGGCTGGTCGGCGCCGATGTTGAACACCTGGTTGTACGCCTGCGGTGTATCAATTGCGTTCGCGATTACCGGAGCCACGTCATCGATGTAGCTGAAGGCACGGGCCTGACTACCATCACCGAAGACGGTCATCGGTCGCTGCCGCAAGATCTGGTTCATGAAGATCCCAATCACATTACGGTATCTGTCGCCGATGTTCTGTCTTTCGCCGTAGACGTTGTGGGGCCGGAAAATGATGTAGTTGAGACCGAACATCCTCTTCGATGCCCTCAATTCCTGTTCGACTGCCAACTTCGCGATACCGTACGAATCCTCAGGCTCAGCCACAGTGTCTTCGGTCATCGGCAACACCTGGCTGGTTCCATAAACAGCGATCGAAGACGTGAAGACAAAACACTGGACTCCTGTGTTAACGGCCGCATTGATGAGGTTGACGGAGCCTGTGAGATTGTTCGTGTAGTTGAAATTCTTTATGAAGTGGCTGAGCCCCTCCGCCGCATATGCAGCAAGATGATAGACAAAGTCAAACCGGGAGCGAGCGAACAGGGAATTGACCAACCCTTGGTCCGTGATGCTCCCGCGTACAAAAGTGGCGCCATCCGGAATGTTTTCCACGAATCCGCCACTAAGATCGTCCAGCACCGTGACTGTGTGTCCTCGCTGAACCAGATGCTCGGCGACATGACATCCGATAAATCCGGCGCCGCCCGTGACGAGAATCTTGCTCATTCTGTACCTCCAATACGAAGCGCTGTGTTCGGATGATCAGACGCCAACGGCACGCGTCGACACACCGATGAAACTTGCAACCGTCGCGGTTAGACCGCGGTCCAGTGAAGTGCGTGGCTCCCAGCCAAGCGCCGCCCTAGCTCGCTCAGCGTTAAGGAAGATTCGGCTGACCTCGCCGCGTTTTGCATCGGCCCAGCTTGGTCTTCCACGGAATCCGGTGATATCGGAGAGCAACGTGTAAATCGCATTGACGTCCGTTCCAATTCCGCTGCCAATGTTGAAGATTTCGTCGTCGCCCCGTGTAAGGGCTAAAACGCTCGCCTGCGCTACGTCGGAAACATAGACGAAATCCCGCTGCTGGGTCCCGGAACCATTGATAACCGGATGGCCACCCTGGAGCATGATCCGGGTGAAGATTGCAACAACCCCCGCTTCTCCGTTGGCATCTTGCCGCGGACCGTAGACATTCGGATACCGGAGAACAGTGAAGTTGAGGCCGAAATTGCTCCTGTATACGTTCAGATAGTGCTCCACGTGGTGTTTACTGGCCCCATACGGATCCAAAGGGTTGATTGGATGGTCCTCGGTCACTGGTAGCCACATAGGTTCCCCATAGACCGCGCCGCCTGTCGAGGCGTAGATTATTCTCTTCACCTCATATCTCCGGCAGCATTCGAGAAGATTCAACGACCCGAGCACGTTGACATCCGCGTACAATAGCGGTTTCTCGAGTGACTCCCGGACGTTGGCCCGGGCCGCCTGATGATTCACGACTTCTGGTCTCTCGACCTCGAAAACCCGCTCCAGCCCGGCATTGCGAATGTCAACCTGATAGAAGCGGACCCCACTCGCAAGGTTACGCCGGTAGCCAGTCGATAAATCGTCAACAACGCAGACATCGTGCCCCTCATCCAGGTACGCATCGACGACGTGCGACCCAATGAAACCCGCACCACCAGTAACCAGAATTTTCATCGCTGTGAAACTCCTGTCAGCAAGACTGAAACTTGAGGATTGTAGGAGTTGCTCTTCCTGCTAGTTTGTACGCCCGTGTTCTGGCGACATACGTTCGCCCCACTGAACGTCGCCGCGTTGATAGATGTATAGAACCGCGTCACCGTTGAACGGAGAAGTGAAAGTGCGGGTACTGCCTCCGGAGACTACACCCGTCGTCGAACTGGCACCGCTGCTGGGGTTGAACCACTCCACGTGTAGCGGACCCGAAGCGGCGGACAAGTTCACCGTCACCGGGCCTCCAGAAGGCAAGTAAACGAGATATTCATCGGCTTCGGTGGCTACATTGGAAAGACAGTATCCTGTTGACGCCAAATCGCCGCGCGGCGTCATCGCAATCAGGTTCATGCGCGCCGCAAACTTACGGACGTAGCCCAGATTCGAGCGCAAACTGACCCAGGCCGGATCGTTCGGATTACAATTCTTTGGCGACCATTCAGCGCTGCAATCGTACGGATCCATGAAGGCCACGTTAAGCCCCCTGAGAAAGCTCTTCCAAACCCACTTTCGATCACCGCAGGGGTAACACAGGTGATCGGTGTCATTTAATATGACCTTGCGGCCGTCCGCTGCTGGCGGGCTATCGTAATACCCGCCATTACCGTTCGGCGAGATCCATTCTGCGCTGCTCGCGAACAGCACGGCGTTATCTCCGTCTGGCCAGTTCACTGTCCTGCCAATCGGATGCTGCTTCGATCTTCCTGATTCGCATGCATGGATGTAGCGGATCAGGTGCTCTTGCCAGGCATCCGAGTCCGAGTGACATTCATTACAGACCTCAAAGAGCACATTGTCGAGATCGTTGACAGTCTCAATCACCTTTTCCACATACGCTTCCTGAAGTGCGGTGATAGCTGCTATCTTCAGCGTCTCCGTCTCTTCCCCTTCCCCATTTCCGTTAGGGTCGCCGTCAATCCCATTGATGTTGTTGTGTCTATTGAAAGGATGCCCCGGCCACGGACTATTGGCAGCCATGAAAGGCTTCCTTTGGACGCTGAAACCTTCAAAGAGCTGGACAGCCACATAGACTCCACGCCGACCGGCCCCCACTACACGGTCCCGAAGACGGTCGAAATATGTTTGGTCGAACTCCGAGAGGTCGAACTTCGGCTTGTTGTCAGAGGCGAGACCCGGGCCTGACCGTCTATATGGCATTGGACTGATGTACCGGCTGCTGCGAACGCCCACGCTTCCTTTTGCTTGTTCCCAAACAAACATTCGGAAGAAATTGATGTCGTTCGCCTGGAGGAAGTCCAGGAATCGCTCGTAGTCGAATGCGGCTGGGGGGTCTGTAGGGCCGCTGTCCTGCAATGTGTACCAGGTATGGTCACCCACGAGCAGAACGGGCTTGCCGCCAGCATCGGCGAAGTAACGCGGGTTTGCAGAAGACACGCGCAGCGGCCCGTGAACTGCCTTGTGGGGACGCGCCGCCACCTTCCCCACTCGGACACTGTGCCCATGCATGCTTCTTTGCCCAGTGCGTGCCATCTCGGCAAGCGTCGTTCTCAACTTGGGGC
>JBDKSR010000485.1:0-5653 GCA_039680545.1 Bryobacteraceae bacterium
GAATTACGGTGCCGGCCTGGTCAACGCTGCGCTTCCACTCCTGTTCGTTCGCTTCGTAACCCTGTGCCTTGGGGTGAAACTCGTGAATCGAGAAGTACGGCACCACCTGAATGTTGTATTTGTGGCAGGTCGCGATCACTCGCCTGAGTTCGGCCATGCCTTTCTCGTCATAGGGAGGCCACGCCCCGTCGTGCCAGAAGTTCTCGTCCGCTGCGTAGTCGTTGTGAACGCGGACGATGTTGACCCCATTCTCCGCCCACCTCTTGATCTCTGCGTCCGACGGCCATGGATGGTTTCCGAACGACAGATGCATCCACTTCCGGTCGGCCTTTTCGACGATTCGCGGGAGCCCCAGATAGTAGCTGAAGGTGTACTCGCCCTTCACGACCTTCACGGGTTGAGGAACGCTCAGCGGCTCTATGGCGAGTTCGATCGACGAACCATCGGGGGCAACTTTCGCCTCGTACCGTCCTGATCCTCCACGTTTGGCCAGACCGGACTCCCATGTCGCAAGGTCCGTCGCCATGTTGATGTCGAAGCCCTCTTTGCCGCGATCAAAGAACAGAAGGTAGGCGGGCGTATGATGTTCGGCGATCAGCACCTCGCCGCTCGTGCTGACCTTACCGAAGCGAGCCCATCCCCTCTTCATCCAGTCAGGATCGACTATCATTCCGCAACGTACGCCCCATTCATCCAGGTTGGAACGCAGAGCCATGGAACCGATGCCGACCTTCGAGGCCATCATGTCGTCGAGAAAACGGAGCTTGTAATCGGCACGAGCCACAAAAGGCGAGAGCGTCCACGTCGTTTGGAACTCGACCGCTCCTTCTTCCCGGCCCGAAGCACCCATCCTGCCCGTGAATCGAAGTGTGACAACATCACCCTCTTGCGCGGTGTGGAGATCGACCTTCGGAGCTCGCCCTGCGGAAAAGCGATCGACATATGTTTCTAAAGGCGACACGAGCAGGTTCTTGCCACTCCCGTGCTGGAACACAATTGTGTCGAGGGCGCCGCCATTTCGAAGATCGAACTCAAGTCGCCAATAGTTGCTGATGACTCGCACCCGTTCGCCGGGTAGCGTCTCCAACTGGACGGCACCTCCACCCGGCGCCTGGATATTCGGAGCTTGCGCAACGCACGTTGCGCAGGTAAGTATACATTGAACCGCAAAAAGCAGATGGCGAACTTGTAGTTTCATTTTGGTTTTCCATCATCTCTATTGCCGACAAAAGCAAGATTTTATCCCGTAAGCTGCAAATCGGCAACAGATGAACCGCTATCGATACGAATCCAATAAATGCTTAACGAATATTTAACACATTCATCACTTGAATACCAGTTAAGATCATCGCATACTTCTCGTGTACACACACATTTAGGAGTCTTGTAATAACTTAGACAAGTTATTCACATGTACACATGTGACTTAGGTTTTGTGTGTAACCCCCAGGAGGCTTAGAATATGGTTCGTTCTTCGTGGACGAGTGGACCGTTCCGTCTAATCGGCAGCCTCGCCCTAACTGCTTTGTTCCCAGTCCTAGCGTTAGCTCAAGGAGATCGCGGCACGCTTACCGGACTCGTCACAGACGCCACACAGGCGGCCATCCCGGACGTCGAAGTCACTATCACGCATGTGGAAACCAATGTCCACACGACGACACGCACGGGGCCCACTGGCGTCTATAACCTGCTTCGACTTCCCATTGGCACGTATACACTCGTAGCCAAGAAGGAAGGATTTAGGACCCTCCAGCAGACAGATATCCCTATCCGTGTCGGTGAAACACTGCGTCTCGACATCACCCTGCAACTCGGCCAAGTTACCGAACAGGTGACCGTTACAGGGGCCGCGCCACTTGTTCAATCCGAGTCTGCTGAGGTCGGTATGGTGCTAACGTCGTCCACGTTTTCCGAATTGCCACTAAGCCTCGGTGGCGCCATTCGTAACCCCTCGTCTTTCATCTTTTTACAACCAGGTGTGACGCCGGGTTCCACCTGGGAGAAGCACGTCAACGGCAACCCATCCTTCTCCGATCAGGTGTATTACGATGGCATTTCGTTGAGTCGCGGCGATACGGCCAATGACGCCGAAGTGAACCCTTCCGTTGACGCGATCGCCGAGTTCAAACTGATTTCAAACAACTATTCGGCCGAGTATGCACATGCGCTTGGTGGTATCACCACGTTTAACATCAAGAGCGGCACGAACGATCTGCACGGTACAGGTTTGGTCCTAAACAGCGTCGAGTCTTACAACGCCCGGAACTTCTTCCAGACGACCAAACCCAAGTACCGCCAGAACAACTGGGCCTTTACGGTAGGTGGGCCGATTTGGCTCCCCAAAGTCTATGACGGCCGCAATAAGTCATTCTTTTTCTTTTCGATGGACCAGTTTTACCTGCGGAGTCCAGGCTCGCCCGGTTTAGGCACTGTTCCGACATCGAAAATGCTTCAGGGCGACTTCGGTGAGTGGGTAAGTGCAGGCAACGGCATGGTTTACGATCCCGCCACGCAATACACCAATTCGAGTGGTACGGTGATTCGTACGCCGTTCACTAACAACCTGGTGCCCACCGCTCGCTGGAGCAGCATTTCCTCTAAGATGGTCGCGCTGCATCCGCAACCCACGTATACGGGTCTCACAAACAATTACGCCATGGAGCCGGGCGCACCAAGCACAGACTTGCGCACGAGCGGAGTCAAGATCGACCACATGTTCACAGAGGCGCACCGGCTGAGTGGCATGTTCAATTTCACGGACCGGCCCGCAATCAAGGCTCCCGGTGGAAACAACACAAGCTACAGCCTTGCTGGGGATCTCGAGTGCCACAATGAACAGCGCGTAACAACGCGCATCGTCCGCCTCAACTATGACTGGACGGTCAGCCCGACTATCCTGAACCGGTTCTCAGCCGGATTGTCCCGATTTCGCAATCCGAACTACTCAGTGCACTGGGGCAAAGGATGGATCGCGAAGTTGGGCCTTATGGGGGTAGCGGAAGACCTGTTCCCGTGGGTGGACTTCAACCACGATTATGCGCGCTTCGGCGACAATATTGCTTCGGACGGCCGTTATACGAACTTCACGTTCATCGATACATTGAGCGTGATCCGTAGCAACCACACGTTGAAATTCGGCGTTGAGGCACAGCGGCATCGCAATAACGTGAGAGACTTCGGAACGACCGGAGGAAACTTCCAGTTCAATCAACTCTCCACCGGACTGCCCGGCACGTCCAAGAGTGGCAACGCCTGGGCCAGTTTCCTGCTCGGCAATGTCTACTCCGCGTCGGCCTCCTTCCCTTACCTGCACTATGGCAACCGAAACACGTACTTCAGTCTGTGGGCGAACGATGACTGGAAAGTCACACCAAAGTTGACCGTCAACCTTGGCCTGCGATGGGAAGTGCAGCCAGGGTTCACCGATCCGAATAACCGTCTATCTTACATGGATCCAGCGGCTGACAACTCTGGCGCCGGTGGGCTGCTGGGCGCGTATGTGTTCGCCGGCGATTGCAGCGGCTGTTCGGGATTCACGAACACCGGCGACACTCACTGGAGGGACTTATCGCCGCGATTCGGTTTCGCGTATCGCATCACGAATAAGACAGTCGTCCGTGGCGGATATGGAATCTTCTTCGGTTCCATCACCACGCAAGGAACCAGCGTCACGAGTTTGACGCAAGGGTTCAACTCGAGCGCATCCTTCTCTTCGGCGGACAGCGGCGTGACGCCCGCGTTCAATTGGGATGACGGATTCCCCCAGAATTTCACAAGGGCGCCAATGATCAGTGCGACCCTCCGAAACACCCAAAGCGCAATCCTCGTGGATCGCAACCGGAGCACAATCTCGCCGTATACACAGCAGTTCAACTTCCTGGTCGAACAACAAGTCGGCCAGAACATGTCCTTCAGCGTTGGCTATGTTGGCAATCTGGGTCGGCGTCTCCACACATCGACGAACTGGAATCAGACCGATCCGAAGTATCTAAGCCTCGGTGGCCTGCTCTCGAAGAACATACTTGACCCGGCAGTGGTGTCAGCCGGCTACACGGAACCGTACACGGGTTTTGCGTCGGCATATGGCACGCGTGCGACGTTGGCACAGGCGCTTAAGCGCTGGCCGCAATTCACATCGGTAAGTCAGGCCGGCACAACGTTCGGATCTTCGTCCTATCATTCGCTGCAAGTCACCGGCGAGCGCAGGATGAGCAAGGGATTGATGTTCACCCTCGCCTACACGTTCTCGAAGTCGATCACCGACACCGAGAGCTACTCCACTGGAGTTTCAATGCTGGATTACTTCAACCGGGCTTTGGACAAGTCCATCTCCTCGGTCGATCAACCGCACATCGTGAGTTTCAGTTACATTTACGAACTGCCGTTCGGACCGGGCCAGCGATACATGAGCAAAGGCATTGCGTCGAAGATCATCGGAGGCTGGAAGATCACCGGTCTGCACATCTATGCCAGTGGCACACCCATTTCGATCTCAATGACCAACAGCCTGCCCATCGGCAACGGGTCGCAGCGGCCGAACATCATTTCGAACAAGCTGCGCACCGACATCGGCGCCGATGCTTTCGATCCGGCTAAGGATAAGTGGCTGGACTCGGCTGCCCTGGCAGTTCCGGCTTCGTATACCTTCGGTAATGCGCCGCGGTATACGTGGGCCCGTATCCCGGCTCGCCTCAGTGAGTCGCTCGGTTTGCTCAAGGACACGAAGTTCAAAGAGCGGTATAACATGCAACTCCGCTTCGAGTCTTCGAATCCTTTCAACCGTGTTGTCTTTAGCGGACCGACGAGCAACTACTCCTCGTCTTCGTTCGGCAAGATCAGCAGTGCGGGCAACCCTCGTTACATCACGCTTGGTCTCAAGTTTTACTACTAGAGCGTCGTGCTGTCGAATGCGTCACTCCAAACTCGCCCGGTCCCAGTGGCCGGGCGAGTATCTTTTGAGGGTGTCAATATTGCATTCTCGAAACGCAGACTTCGTGATCCGGTTTGCCTCAGTTGCTGCCGGCGTCATCAACGCGTGTCCGTCTCATGTTACAACGGCTGCCAAATGATGAGTTTGCGGTGACATTGGGCAACGGGCCAGAGAAAGACTAGCAGGCGGTTTTTGAAAGGCAGAGGTTACGAGGGCGGCCGCGGCGTTTAAAATCAGGCTGAGGCGGCGGACGGAGAACGACCACCTCGGCGCCAGCGGCAGTGTCGCCCGCCGGAATCGTGCGAAAGGTGCGATAGAGTTGATCGACATGTACGGCAACGACCGGATTGGGTTTGAGGCAAAGGTCAAGGGTACGCTGACTGCCTACGATCCGGAAGGCAAGAGCCTGGGCGAGGTGGAAGTCACCTCACCGCGCTCGAGCTGGTATGAGTTTAAGCCCGTCTCCCGCGGGCGGATGTACATTGTTACCAACCAGTGAGGCGAACTGTGAAATCTTTCGTGAGCGGAATGTTCCTAACACTGACGCTTCTTCCGGCGTTCTGCGCAACACCGGAAAGTGTCGTGCCGGTTATCAACGATATTGAACAGTGGCAGCAGGTGGGCCAGCAGCCATACGAGTTCACCTGGGTACAGCGCGAAGAACACCCTAAGACACTCGTCGATTTCGAGGATCTGAAGGGCTGGAACCTTGAGCTATACGAC
>JBDKSR010000486.1:0-3300 GCA_039680545.1 Bryobacteraceae bacterium
ACATGGCCAGGACGAGTTACAAGCCTGTTTCGGCGCACAATCCGAATGGACCGGTCGCAAACGCCATGACGCTGCACGTGGCAGCTTCGACACCCAACTTCACAATGCTCGAAACCATGATGTCCGACGTCGCGTGGCGGTCCGAAGTGGCGCGGGAGGACCTCGCCTTCGTTGATGGTTGCCTCACCGTACCGCAAGGACCGGGTCTCGGCATCGAGATCGATGAAGAGGCGGCCCTGCGCTATCCGTATAAGCCTTGCCCATTCCGCCATTACACCGGCGCGTTGACTGAAATCCGTCCGCCGGATGCTTCACCGTTTTACAGAACTGAGAACACTGCCTCGAAGGTGACCAAACACTAGCCCGCACAAAGGAGAAAGAGACGTGAATAAGATCGACCGTCGTACTGCCTTACTACTGAGTTCGGCTGCCGTCGCCGCACCCGCAATGTCTCTGGCGCAGTCTTCCGGCCCGGAGATCGCACTGCCGGTAGAGGGAAAGCTGCGCACCCGCCGTTCGTCGGAAATTGCGGCTTCGCCTCTTTCCGTCGGTATGGAAACGCTCGACCGGAAGATGTTCGAGCCGGAGAGGACTTACGGAATACTGGCGCAGCTTGGGGTGAAGTGGGCGCGTCTGCAAACGGGTTGGGCGCGTACGGAGCGTACGAAAGGTCAATACGACTTCGTTTGGCTCGACGAGGTTGTCGATTCGCTGCTGAAGATCGGCATCCAACCCTGGTTCAATCTCGGCTACGGTAATCGCCTGTACACGCCGGAAGCGCCGCACGAGACTGCAGTAGGCTATGTGCCCCTTGGCACGCCAGAAGCGCGTGCTGCCTGGCTGGAGTACGTGGGACGCCTGGCGGAGCATTTCCGTGGACGCGTTCGCCATTGGGAAATGTGGAATGAGGCGAATATCAACGGCTTCTGGCGGCCCAACGAGGCGAACCCAAAGAGTTACGCGGAACTCGTCGCACTGACAGCGCCGGTAATTCGCAAGCGGATTCCGGACGTAGTCATCGTTGGATTTGCGCTGGCCGGCTTCGGAGGGCCATTTGACTTTGTGAAAGGCGCCCTTGACTGCGGCATCGCCGAACATATCGATCGCTTCTCCTACCATCCCTATCAACTCATCCCCGAAGCGAATTACGTCGATGCGGTGCACTGTCTGCGGCGCTTACTCGCTAAGTACAAGCCAGGCGTCGAACTATGGCAGGGCGAGAACGGTGCACCGTCATTCATTGGCGGCGCAGGCCACGTTTTCGAGGTTGACGGTACCGAGGCAGGTCAGGCCAAGTGGCTGCTTCGCCGTATCCTCACGGACCTCAGCGTTGACGTGGAACTAACGTCGTATTTCCATCTCTGCGACCTGGCTAAGTACGTCTGGTCAAATGGACCTAGCGGCCAGACACAGAAGATGGGCCTGCTGCGCACCGACTATACGCCCAAGCAGTCCTTCTTCGCCTATCAGAACCTCTGTGCGCTTTTCGACGCGCAATCGAAGAGAGCCGACCAGATGGCTATCTTTCGCGGAGCGAAGAAAGAAGGGACAAAGGGATCGCCAGGCCTGATCGAGGGCATCTGGCGGACAGCGTTCCTGCGCGGTAAGTATGCCCTCTATGCGTACTGGTGGCCGGGCAACTTATCTCGACCTGCGCGACATGATGACGTCAGCGTGGCGCTCTGGCCCGAGGGCGAGTTAACGGCGCCTGTGCTGGTGGACCCGCTGTCCGGGCAGGTGTACACGTTGACGACCTCGCGCTCGCGTGGATTCGTGAACGTGCCGAAGTTGCCGTTGCGCGAGTATCCACTCATCATCACCGATCGAGCGGCTTTACCGGCATAGAAGGATGCCATGACCGGAAGAGTCGCAATCGTCACCGGAGGGGCACGGGGCATCGGCCGTGCCACCTCTTCCCTGCTCGCTGCGCGCGGGGCGACTGTAGTGGTGGCGGATCTCAATCCGCCAACGGATGCTCCAGACATCGAGGGCCGCACCACAGATGTCACCGATGCCGAACAGGTGCGCGAGCTGATTGCGTGGGTAAAAGGCCGCTATGGCCGCCTCGACATTCTGGTTGCGAACGCCGGGCGGCCGTATTTCTCAACCAGTACGACTTCCAACGAGGAAGAGTGGAACGAGTGCCTGAACCTGAACCTCAAGGCCGCGTGGTATTGCGCGAAAGAAGCATACACGCTGCTGCGAGCATCGGGGAATGGCAGCATCGTGACCGTCGCTTCGATCCAGGGCCAGTGGGGCGGGCGTAATTCGTTTCCATACTCAGCCGCAAAGGGTGGTTTGCTCGGTCTAACGCGCTCGCTGGCCGTGGAATACGCGCCTGAAGTTCGCGTCAACGCCGTCATACCGGCGCAAATCGAATCCGTTCGCACCGAACCGCACTTCGCGTCGTTTCGGGACCCGGAGGAAGCACGCCGACGTGTCATCGACTCGTATCCCATGCGCCGTCTCGGGAAACCCGAGGACGTCGCGCACGCCGTTGTCTTCCTCGCCTCCCAGGAAGCGGCATGGATCACGGGCGCATTCCTGATGGTAGACGGAGGCTGGAGCGCCGCTCTGCAGGACCTTTCGGATCTTCGATAGGCCGCTCAGTCCCGATCTGTCTTTTTGACCGCGGATCAGTTCGCCGGACCGGATACTGGCAAATCCCGCTGCCCGGCCGTCACCCGTATTCCGTTGATCTGTAAAGAGCTTGTAAAGGCCACTAACCTTTATCTAATTCCCGTCATCACTATATACAGAGGCGAGAATTTATGAGTGCGCCAAAGAGATCCGTTTTACTGGGAATAGGCGGAGTCGCCGCATTTGCCATAGTTGGTGGTTGGGCAGTACTACATGGAAATTCCGGCACCGAGTACCGCACGGCTGTAGCCGATCGGGGCGACGTAGCCTATACCATCTCCGCAACTGGGAGCCCCAACGCTGTGGTGACGGTACAGGTTGGCTCGCAGGTATCCGGCAATATCTTGGAACTGGACGCAGACTTCAACTCACGTGTGAAGAAGGGACAGTTGGTCGCGCGTATCGACCCGCAAGTTTTCCAGGCTAAGGTTACCCAAGCAGCAGCCAATCTGGACGTGGCGAAAGCCGCAGTGGTGAACGCAGGCGCCGTGGTTCAACGAGCGCAAGCCGATTTGGCCAGTGCCCAGGCTGGCGTGGCCGACGCTGCCGCCTCGGTCCTTAAGGCTAAGGTGGGCGTTCAGGACAGCAAGAACAAACTGGAGCGTGCGGACTACCTTTACCAGAACAAGATCATGGCCGTGCAGGACAAAGAGACTGCGC
>JBDKSR010000487.1:0-8553 GCA_039680545.1 Bryobacteraceae bacterium
TGTACTACGGGCCGTTCCGGACTCGCGCCTCGGCGGAAGAATTCGAAAGCCGGTTCCTCGACCTTTTCCAGTTGCGCCGATGTTCGGAGGACCTCGAACCCTCGCCTGAACACCCCGGCTGCATGTATGGCGAGATGAACCTCTGCCTGCGTCCATGCCAGGCGGTGGTGACCTTTGAGGAATACCGCAGCGAGGCGAATCGCGTGGTGGAATTCTTCTCGACGGATGGGCGTTCTTTGCTCGATACGGTGCTGCATGCCCGGGACCGGCTCAGCCAGGAATTGAATTTCGAGGAAGCCGCCGAGCAGCACCGCAGCGCCGAGAAGATCCAGCAGGTCCTGAAGCTACGCGACGAACTGGTGCGGGATATCGACAAGCTGCACGGCGTGGCGGTCACGCCTTCTGTGGTTCCCGAGTGCGTTGAACTATGGTTCGTGATTGCGGGCGCCTGGCAGCCGCCGCGACGGTTCAGCCTGACCGCCGAAGGAGGCATCGCCGTGTCGCTCGACCGGCGCCTGCGCGAGATCGTTGAGTCGTTATCTCCCGCGCGCGTTTCCACTCGCGACCGGCAAGAAGATCTGGCGCTTCTCGCGCGCTGGTTTTACGCGAGTGAGCGCCAAGGCGAGTGGCTTCCGTTCGAGAACATCGCTGATCCGCCCTACCGCAGGATCGTGAACGCCATCTCGCGCGTCGCTCATCCCAAGCAACCCGCTGCGTGAAGAATGTTCACCTGGCGTGCGGCACTTCGCTTGCCTTCCACACTTCAAGTTCGGACCGAAGACGCTGGAAAATCTCCGGGTAGAGAGCCGCGACGGTGCGCCGCTCCTGTGGATCTTCACGGATGTTGTAAAGGAAATCGGCCTCGTTGATCCGCAGCAGTTTGAAATCACCGTGCGTTGCGGCGTACATGTTGGAACCTTCGCTGGTCCATTCCCAGAACAAGGTGCGATCGGGCAGGGAACTCTTACCCGTCCAGACATCGAGCAGGTTGAGTCCGTCAACTTTCCACGAAGGATCGACCGTGCCGCCCGACGCGGCCACCAGCGTGGGCATGACGTCGATATTGTGGACGGGTTTATCGAACGTGACTCCGGCGGGCACGTGACCGGGCCACCATACGAACCCTGGTTCCCGTATGCCACCTTCCTCCAGGCTTCGTTTCTGGCCGCGGTAGGGGTGATTACTGTCGTGGAAGTTTGACGCGCCCTGGTTTCCGGATTCGAAGGTCGCGCCGTTGTCGCTCGTAAAGACGACAAGCGTGTCCTTCCCAAGCCCCCGTTCTTCAATCGCGCGCATCACACGGCCGACGCCGGCGTCCATACGATGGATCATGGCCGCATAGGCGGCGTTGTAAGGATGACTCGGGTCCTTCTCCGGGAACTTGCCGCGGAACTTCCGCATCTCGTCCTCGGGGGCTTCCACATAGAAGTGCGACTCAATGTAAGCGAGGTACAAACAGAACGGATTTGCACGGTTTTCCCCAATAAACTTTACGGCCTCATCGGAGAACATGTCTGCCGTGTACCCGCTTACGGGCACTTCGTCGCGGCCCCGGAAGAGCGTCTTCGGAAAGTGCTGCCAGGCGTGTCTTGCGTCCAGGAAGCCGAAAGTGGAGTCGAATCCCTGGTCGAGAGGATGCGTAAAACCACCGTCGCTACGCTTGCCGTGGTGCCATTTGCCGATCAGAGCGGTCCTGTAACCCTGCCGCTTCACAGCCTCCGCGAAGGTCACTTCGCTCGCGGGCAGATCGTCGCCGTTCCGCTTGACTCCGTTGTGGATGGTGTACTTCCCGGTCAGAATGCAGCCACGGGACGGCGCACAGACGGTGGCGCCACTGTACCAGCGGGTGAACGTCGTCCCTTGCGAGGCATAGCGGTCGAGGTTGGGCGTGGTCCATTCCTTGCGGCCGTTGAAGCCCACGTCCGCCCAGCCGAGATCGTCAACCAGGATGAGAACGAGATTGGGACGCCGTGTTTGCGCGCGTACCAGGAGCCCTCCGGCCGCACCGGCTCCCGCGAGGCGAAGGATGTCGCGCCTGGAAATTGGATTCATTTCCGTCCTCCCGCCCAGTCGATTGCGTTCTTGACGAGTTGCCGGTAACCCGGATTGGTGTGGGCTCGCCTGTCGTGCCCAAGCTCGATGTAGACTACGCGCGATTTGCTGTACGGACTGATCCAGGCGATCTGGCTGTCACTTGCTTCGTGGTTCGTCTTGAGCAGAACCTGAACGTCCGGCGCGATCCACATCCCTTTGTACGCTTCGTCCCAGATGGTCAGCGGGGCGACACCGCGCGTTACCGGATGCTGCATGGTGGATTCGACAGCGATCTCGACACCGGCCTTATATGTGGACCGGGGCCGGTCACCTTCCTGCTTGAGCAGATACTTCCCATGCACCAGTTCCTTGGACCACCAGTCCCAGCCGGGATAATTGGCGATCGCGTGGTGAAGCACAACGATCCCTTTGCCGCTTTCGGCGAAATCGACAAGGTTCTTCTTCTCGGCATCGGTAATGTCGTCATCGTTAGCGTGCAGGTTATAGAAGACCAGCACGTCGTAGTCCGGCCGTACGTCCTTTCGGAAGGCCTCGTGGCTGGACGTTGCGTGACTCCACGTGAGGTCAGGGTAGCCTTCAAACACCGTGTAGAAGGACGTGTCGTAGGAGTGCCCGCCCGTGACGACCAGGACGCGGACCTTCTCCTCCCCGGAAGGCGCTGGAGCGGTCTGAGCCAAAACAACCGCACCGAGCGAAAGCAGAATCGCGGAACGCAGAAATGAGGTCATCGGCGAATCTCCCGACCCACCGATTGTACTTCGGGTCCGGCAGCGCGTCTTGATTCGACGGATACTACTTGATCTCGACCTTGCCCATTTCCGAGGACTCGACGGTCAAGCCGCCCGCCTTTGGCGCGGCGCGAGGGGCTCGCGGCGCGGACTTCGCCTTCGATGCTGCCGGCGCGGCGGTTCTCGTTGCACGCTGCTTCGCGGAGAGGATGAACTTCTCGACCTCGCTCTGCGGCACTTTAAGCGACATCCTCATCACATTGCCCTCGGTGCGAAGATCGAGCGACTGCAACAGCTTGGCCGGGCCGGCCTGCGGGGCGTTGCTATGGCTATTCAGTATGAGTCCCGTGAGGAACCGGATCACGTCCGCGAGCGCCACCGCGTCTTTGTCCGAGCGCGTTACGGCTTCACCGCTGATTTCGATTTCCTGCCCGAAACGAATGCCGCCGCTCGATTGCTGGACGGCGCGAAGCACATCGCCACCCATCGCCCCCTTCAAGTTGGGATCAGGAACTCTCGAAGCCAGCTCGGAGACGGGCATCATCGAAAGAGCCCAGATGTCGTAACGGGCACTCAGCGCATGGACGCTCGCCACAAGCTTTGGATTGGGGCCGCGTCCGAGTGCATGACGGTCGATGGCGCCACGCACCGCGATGATGTCCCCCGCGATCGCGGTTCGCCCGTCGAGAATCGCGAACCAAGCCGGCTTCCCGATTCCGCTTGGAGCGGCGGCGGCCTTCTTTTGCGGCTCCGGCGCGGTGAATAACTCGATGCCCTTGTAACGTCTTGACGTGGCCCCCAGCATCTTCGCAGCCGCAGTGAGTCGCGACGTGTCGAACGAACCCCGGGCGAGAATCAGGCGCGGAGCGTTTTCGGACGGGCCTGTTGCGGCGACCAGAACCTCACCCAGGTCGCGCCTCGGATCGAAGCCCGTTTGGTCGATGAGCGCCTTCGAGGGGCCAGGGGAGGCCGGCATCTGCGCGACAAGGAAGCGGCCGAATGGCGATGCCGTGACGCGCGCGACATTACAGCCCATGATGACGCGCGCATCCGGCATCACGAGGCTGAGCAAACTCGGATCGGCAGCCGGCGCGGCCACCGCTACACAGAACAGGACGAGCAAGCTTCGGATCACACCCGGCATATCCCCTCCCTCACTGATCAGCTACGCAGCCCGGCGATCAAGGGTTCCTTAATTATGGCATTTACAGGCAGTGGGGTCCCACACTGTGCCGCATACAGGACGCAAAACAGCAAAAGCCAGAGTAACGGTGTTCCTCAGGCCGTTGCCTGTGGTGTCAGGACGAGCACTGCTTGATCGCTGTCCTGAAGGAACTCGGCTATTCGAATTGCGTGGCGCCGAATAATCTGCTCGGCCACGGTGGTGGGGTAGTTGCACCCTCGCAGCCAGATGACCTTGGGGGGAGGGCCGAACGTGGTCGCCAGCTCGTAGAAATCCGCATCGGCTGTGACGATCGCAAAGTCATTGCGTTTTGCGTATTCCCAAAGGCGGGTGTCCGATGCTTGCATCAATCCCTCGGACACGACATGCGTTGAGCCTGGAAAGAGGTCAGACAATCGATCCACGAGCCGACGGGAGAGATTCTCGTCCAAGAGCAGTTTCACAACGCAACTCGCCGGCCAACCTGCGCGGCGTACTCGAAGACCGCGCGGAAGTCCTCTTTTTCCAGTTCGGGGTAGTCGTTGATGATCTGTTCTTCACTCATCCCGGCGGCGAGCCAGCCGAGTACATCCCAGACCGTTATCCTGAGACCCCGTATGCAGGGCTGACCGGACCGCTTGCCAGGTTCAATGGTGATGCGGCTCTCGTCCATATTTCCTCATGTTGATCTTACCGCCACCCAAATCATAGAGTGACAGGAACCTGTTCGACGACCTCGACTCCGAAAGCCTCCAAACCCACGATCCGGCGAGGGTGGTTGGTCAGCAGCCGTATCTTGTGAAGCCCGAGATCGGAGAGGATCTGCGCGCCGATGCCGCTCTCGTGCTGAAGGAGCCGCTGGCCGTCGGCAGTTGTGTAGTACATAGAGTCGCGTCCGTGCGAAATGAGGCGTCCGGGTCCGCTGGCGTTCTTCTCGGACCGGATTCCCAATCCGGTGTGATGGAGGTAGACGAAGACCCCCGTACCCTCGGTCGCGATGCGGGCGAGCGAGGCGCGAATCAAGCGCTGGCAATCGCACTGTTTGGCGCCGAAGACGTCCCCATAAGCGCATCGGGCGTGCATACGGACCGGCACGCCTTCTGCCCCGCGAACATCGCCGCGAACGAGCGCAAGATGCGTCTCGGGGTCGATGGAACTCGAGTAGGTAATCGTCTGGAACTCGCCGAATTCGGTTTCAATGCGGCCTTCCGCGATGCGGTGGACGAGCCGCTCGTTGCCGAGCCGGTAACGGATAAGTCCCGCGACCGAGATCATTCGCAACCCGTGGTACTTGCAGAACTCCTTCAGTTGGGGCACGCGGGCCATGGTCCCGTCGTCATTCATGACCTCGCAGATGACGCCCGCCGGGGACAGACCGGCCAGACGCGCCAGATCGACGGAAGCTTCGGTTTGGCCGGCGCGGACGAGCACGCCGCCTTCGCGGGCACGCAGGGGGAATATGTGGCCCGGCCGCGCGAGGTCCTGAGGTGTGGTGCGGGGATCGACGGCGACACGGATGGTACGGGCGCGGTCGGCCGCCGAGACTCCCGTCGTTACCCCCTTCGCGGCATCAATTGTTTCGCAGAACGCAGTGCCGAAGCGGGATGTATTATGTTGCGCGATCGGCGGCAACTGGAGGGCGTCGCAACGCTCAGGGGTGAGAGCCAGGCAGATCAGGCCGCGGCCCCAAGTAACCATGAAGTTGATGATTTCAGGGGTGATCTTTTCGGCCGCAGCGGTCAAATCGCCTTCGTTTTCACGGTCTTCGTCGTCCACAACGACGACCATGCGGCCGGCGCGTATGTCCTCAATGGCCTCCGGAATAGAAGAGAAAGGCATCTTCTGTCATCTTACGGGGAACTCAGGCCTTGGGCAAAGCGGTACAATAACCCGGAGTGCGGAAACGGATTTGCCGATTGGGGCATGGAGGGCGGATCCGGGGGCGAATGGCCGTGTCAGGCCGTCGCCGGCCCCGCTTTGAGAGACGATGACCATCCACGGGTTCACGATTTCCGCTTTTGGTCACTGCGCGAGCAAGCAGACGTATGACTCAGCCAAGCTGTCTCGCGATGCGGTCAACTATTTAACGTCGCTGATCGACAGTAACGGGAACGATTTCAACCTGTCGGTGCCCATGAAGGACGTTGGCCAAGTGAAGCTGCAATGGACGTCCGAGCATCTCTCTTGGGCGCTTGCGAGCATCATCAACGGGGATGAACTCCTGTCGACGCTGGTCATGGTGAGCGGCATCCACCGCGAAGCCGACCAGCACGCCCTCGAAATTGCTCAATCGGCGCTCGAAGATGTCTGCAAAGCAGCCGGAGAGACAGCTCGGGACGACTTGCTGCAGATAACGGACCGCCCTGCTGTGGTCACGATCCGATGGTCGACGTCAGAGCGCCGGACACAGGACCTGCTATCGGACATGGAGGCGTGTCTCGCGGCGGCGTTCCTCGAACGGGCTTTCGAGGCAGGGCGCATGGCACTATAGCCTGCCTCAGGCGCTCTTTGGTTCGCGCAATTCCTGATCCTTGTATTGGAGCTGGTACAGGTGCCAGTAAATCCCTTTGAGAGCAAGGAGTTGCTGGTGCGTTCCCACTTCACGGAGCCGTCCCTTGTGCATGACCAGAATGCGGTCGGCGCGTTGGATCGTGGAGAGCCGGTGCGCGACGACAATCGAGGTGCGTCCTTCGACCATCCGGGAGAGTGCCTCCCGGACGCGGAATTCGGTCTCGGTATCGACGCTTGATGTGGCCTCGTCCAGGATCAGAAAACGCGGGTTGTGGGCGAGCGCACGGGCAAATGAAATGAGTTGCTTCTGGCCCGTGGAAAGGCTGGAGCCTCGCTCGTGGACGGGCTGCGTGAATCCCTCGGGGAGCGACTGAATGAACTCGAGCAGATTGACCTGCTCGGCGGCGTCTTCAAGATCGTCTTGCGTGATGCCGTCCGTGCCCAGCCTTATGTTGTCCTCGATAGTTCCGCTGAATAGATAGGGGTCCTGGAGGACGAAGCCGAAGTTGCGGCGCAGGCTCGCCGGATCGAACTCCCGAATGTCGATGCCGCCCACGCGAATCACTCCTCGCTGGACGTCGTAGAAGCGCAGCAGCAGGTTGATCAGGGTCGTCTTACCGGAGCCGGTATGTCCGACGATGGCGATCGTCTCGCCGGGCTCGACGGTAAAGCTCACGTCGCGTAGAACCCAATCCTCGTCCTTGTAAGCGAACCAGACGCCTTCGAATTCGATGCGTGCGGGCGAGGAGGGGAAGGGCTTCGGCTCGGGCGGGGCGCTGATCCCGGCCGGCGTGTCAAGAAGTTTGAAAACGCGCTCGGCGGCGGCCATCGATGATTGCAGGATGTTGTACTTCTCGCTGAGGTCCTGGATCGGCCGGAAAAATCTCATCCCGTACTGAAAAAAAGCCACCATGATGCCGAGCGTCAATTCGCCCGACTCGACCTTGATCCCGGAGTAGCCGAGCAACAGAGCCAACGCCAGCATCCCGAGGAATTCGACCACAGGGTAGAACCACCCATATGCAAAGATTGCGTCCTTGTACGCGTCCATGTGGACACGATTGATTTCATCAAAGCGTGCGGCGCTCTTTTCCTCCCGATTGAAAAGCTGCAGGACCGCGATTCCGTTGACGTGCTCTTGCAGATAGGCGTTGATTTTCGCGATGGCGATGCGAATCCTCTTGTAGCTCAGCGTCACACTGCGGCGAAACAGGATCGTGAAGAAGACCACTGCCGGCATCACGGCCAAGAGCAGGAGCGTGAGGGCGAGGCTCAGCTTGCACATGGCGGCAACGACGAAACTCAGCATTAGAATGTCGCCGACGATGGTCACAATTCCTGAGGCAAACAGATCGTTGAGTACATCCACGTCGGTCGTCACGCGGGTGACGATGCGGCCTACCGGGTTCCGGTCGAAATAGGCTATGTCGAGCTGTTGCAGCCGGGTCATCAAATCGCGGCGAAGGTCGAACATGGCGTGCTGGCCGGTCCATTGCATCAGCACGGCTTCGAAGAACTGCGCGACCAGAGTGCCGATGACGATCAGCAGGTAGAGAACAGAGATTTGGGCGAGACCGGTCCAGGGATCAGTGGAAAGGTAGGCATCCAGGCGCGTGGGTGCACCGCCGCGCACCGGAGCGAGGTAGCGGTCCACCGCGATTTTCGTTAGTAACGGGCCAACGATCTGGAGGACGGAGTGGACAAGAAGAAAAACCAGCGAAAGCAGAACCGCGCCCTTGTACGGACGCATATAGGTGATCAGACGCCTCGTCAGGCGTCTGTCATAGACTTTACCCAGAACCTCCTCTTCCACTCTGAACAGTTTACAGCATGGTCCGCGGCGTCTCCGGCGGGGGTGGAATGTTACAGTGGGTCTGATGGACGGAGTCATCGTCGCGGATAAACCCGAAGGCTGGACCTCGCACGACGTGGTTGCCAAGATGCGCAGGCTGGCGAACACGCGGAAAATCGGCCATCTGGGTACGCTCGATCCCATGGCGACCGGCGTGCTGCCGCTCGTTATCGGGAAGGCGACTCGCCTGGCGCAGTTCTACATGCACGGCGACAAGACCTACGATGCGGTGATCCGGTTCGGAT
>JBDKSR010000488.1:0-7773 GCA_039680545.1 Bryobacteraceae bacterium
CTGCTGCGGTCGAACGGAGGCAAGCTCGATGGGATGCCCTACGACCTATACGCGGAAGACCCCGACCAACTAGTGCGCGATGTGCAACGGGCGACAGCGCATCACGAGACCCCGCCGCGAGTGGGCAACGTGGACAAAAAAGAATGGCACATCGCCATCCTTCGCTCTAAGGACCCGGCGGAATCAAGCGCCGTGTGGCTGGATTACGATTCGGTTCCCAGTTTCGGCATCAAGGGGCACATCCATCGCGACGCCATGAACTTGGGACTGGTGGCCAAGGGGTTGGACCTGCTGCCCGAATTCGGCTATCCGGCAGTGCAGTTCGGCGACTGGCACACACCGCAAGCACGCTGGCACCTCATGACCGCCGCGCATAATACCGTGGTAGTGGACGGCAAAGACCAGATCGGCGGCGAGGGGAAGACCACGTTGTGGGTAGAGGGCAAGAACTATCGTGCGATGCGCATGTCTTCCGCCAACCAGTACAACATTCAACAGTACGAGCGCACGGCGGTGATGGTCGACATAGCTGACGATGATTTCTATGTCTTAGATGTGTTCCGCGTGGTAGGCGGCAACGATCATGCGAAGTTCACACGCAGCAACTTCTCCCAGCTCACGACTGGTGGCTTGCGTCTTGAACCTGCTCCCGAGTACGGCAACAATACGTTGACACGCAACTTCCGGGTGCAACGCGACGCGTCCGCCGGATGGACTGCGGATTTCAAGATCGAGGATCGTTACAAATACCTCGCGCCGGACGCGGAAGTGCATCTGCACTACACCGACCTGACGTCGAAGGCCGATGCCTACACGGCCGAGAGTTGGACGGTGCGCAACCTCACGTCCACCGACCAGTTCTGGATTCCGACGCTGGTGACGCGCCGGCAATCCAAGGACCAGCCGCTGGCATCGACGTTTGTCGCGGTGCTCGAACCATCCGGCAAGCAATCGCGCATACGAGGAATTCGCCGCTTGAAGCTCGAAAACACACAGGGTATGGCTTATGGCGATGCGAACGTGGCAGTAGAGGTGACGCTCGCCGATGGGCGGAGGGATGTGCTGATGCTGGCCGATGTGGAGAATCCGCTCGCGCTCACGCCATCGCTTTCCAAGGACCGGGTGATGATCCAAAAGGATACGGGCATCCGTACGTCAAGAGAGTTCGTCTTCAAACGGTTGGCTAAGTGATAGTGCGTTCCACGTTACGGTGGCGGTCTTGGCATTCATCACAACATGCCTATGCCGCACTAGCTGGTTCCAAGCCGCCAATACTCTAACCGTCAGTTCGATCTCAGAGGTATTGTGACTGAACCGATGTCTCCCGATCGCAGTTCTCGAACCACCACCCGAACCTGACGCGCACTCGGAGAGCATTGAACCCTTCGATGAAGGACAACAACGCGGCTGCCGGCCCCCAAATTCTCCGGTTTACCCTCAGCGGGTTCGGCTATGGCGGTCTGCTCACAGAATGTCACACGCAGCCCGCGCACATCCTCCACAAAGTTGACCTCAGGCTCCGGATGACCGAGCCTGCCTGACTCCCGACTGACGTCTTCAGGCAACTGCACTTCAACGCGGACGTCATTCGAACCCGCCACCTCAGCGTTTGGCTTTGCTTGAGCAAAGAGGCGCAGTTCGCTGGTATCGGCTGGATTGACGATCGCCTCCCCCAACTCCATTTTGCGTGATTCTTCGTCGCGGGAATGAGCCGGCAGGGCGAAGTATCCATCCGCACAACTTATCTTCAGTCCACGCCGGGTAGAACTCACCTTCAGGCTATGCAGCTTCCCGTCCATGTGTTGATTCTCCGGTCGAAAACTCAGTGTGTAGGTACGGTTCGTATCCTCAACGACATGGCGCACGACGCCTTTGAATGTCTCCGTGTCGCGATAGGCGCGCCCACCCGTAAACTCAGCCAGTGTCTTCAGATCCTTCAACGGCGCTCCAAGTCGGGTACTGTAATTGAACTCGGGAGCGTGGGGTCCTTGGAGCGGATCCGTCGTTACCTGCACCTGATCTATAATGTTGCGTCTATCCACCGCTCCAGCAGCGTCCACCGGATAGATAGCCAAGTCTCCGGCGTTGATTGCGTGAAAGAAGCGGCACACCAGAGACCCGAACCTTCCCTTAGAAAGAGGAACTCCGCTGCTCTTCACCGCATTATCCACTAACTCGGCCACAGGAAACTTGCCCGCTACCCAGATCACGCTCTTGCGCCCACGGAATTGCGCCATGTGATCGGCAACCATCCCCAGTAATCGCAACGGACCTATTCCCGAGGCGTCCCACCCCAACCGGACCAGTGATCCATCCCCTCCTCCAAGAGCTCTTTCAAAGGCAGCGAATTTCTCGAAGTCGTACCTCAGGATCGTACCTCCTCGGCTAAATCCAGAGGGGCCTGCAGAGCTTCCGGCGCTATAACCTGAAGTCCCGGGCCGCCCAGGAGTCTCGACCACTTCGAGCAACTCCTTTTTGGATCTTTGAGCCTCTGCCGCCCGCATCCGCAATCCGGACACGTCCTGAGAACAGTCATGCAACACCCGCAGCGAACGGCGCCAGAGCGAGTAGAGGCAAATCGGAACATCGGGCGATACTTCCTGGACCATGTTGAGTATTCCGCGGCTGGCCCGCCGCATATCTTTCACTGACCGCATTGAACTCCAATCGACAACGATGGCAATCGCACCGCCCGGTGCCCTGCCGTCCCGGCCGACGCAGTTTGTGAAAGTACCGCGACTACCGGAAGGGGGAGCCGCGTGTGCCTCGCATGGCACGTTATTTTGAGCAGAAGTAACGGATATTACTCGTTGTGGGTTGCCATTATCGACAACCGAGAACTCATCCGGTTGCAAGACCCCGGTCTGCCCCTCTGGGAGTCCTTCAACCAATACCTTTACCTGGACAGTCTGCGACGATTGCTGTGAACTGCGACCTTCGGGACTTCCGGTCTGATCGGCACCAGAGGGGTTGCTACAGCATAGGCCGGTGTACTGGATGAGCGTGTACAGCAAAGCTACTCGGACAAGCCCGCCGTGTCCATGAGTCACAGTCAGTAGTCCTTTCCTTCGCTTACATTCGTAAGCGGACCTAAATCAGGTTACAGTACAAAGGATACAGACACGCACACACTTTACTGGGTCGAAGCTGGAAGTGTAGTCTTCGGGAACCGCCAAGTCAAGGCCGGTAGTGCCGAAGAGCTGGTCGCAGCCCGACCCTTTCGCCTTTGATCCCTCTCGCCGTTTGGCACAGCATTAGACGGAGAATGTCCGCGATAGGTTTCGATCCTCGGCACAAAAGTTACTGCGAAGCCCCGGTCGTGCAGTTGTTGCCAACCGGGGCCTTAAAAACTTACCTCACGCTCCATACCTCTACCGGGCCGAGCAGGCCCGAGGGGTAAAGCGCAGAGTCTGGCTGGTGGAGCTATCGTGCCGTGGCGTTCGGAACTCTTTGGGTCGCGGATGCGTACTACAGATTGGACGGATGAATGGACCTAACCGCGTTTCCTAAAGCGCTCCGAATTACCGCTGTCCTGGCGGCGCTCGTGTTGCTCGCCTGGGCCGGCGTGGCCCTGGCAATGGCCCTGTGCTCCGGTTTCAGCCAGGCATCCCTTTTGGCGGGCGTGAAAGCAGTGCCGAAGCTCGCCGCTGACTTGTTCGCGCCCAAGGAGAACAGCTTTCGCGGGCTACCCAATATAGCCGCCACCTCCGTTCTCCGCAGAGGCTTCGGGCACGGGGTAAGCGCTTCCGATGGACGAATGCTCTATGATCTCCTGGTCAAGCGAGGCTACCGCCGGGTGCTGGATGTGGGGACCGCACGCGGCTATGCGGCGCTGTGGTTCGGGATGGCGATGAGGGAGACCGGAGGCAAGGTAATTACGATCGAGATCGATCCAGCAGTGGCGCAACGGGCGCGTGAGAATATCCGCCAAGCCGGGCTGGAAAACGTCATCGAATCACGAATCAATGATGCCCTCATCGAAGTCCCGGCAACTCGCGGCGACTTCGATTTCGTTTTCTTGGATTTGGGCGGCCCCCATCACAGGGAACTGCTGGACCTGTTATCCCCCCGCTTGACTCGTGGTGGCGCGATTGTCTCCCACAACGCCTATTTACTTCGTTTCACCGGCGATGACTATCTGGCGACGGTCTGCAACAAAGCAGATATGGAGACCAGAATTCTTCCGACACTCAGCGGCGGAATCGCAGTGTCTGTGAAGAGGTCCTCTTCCGCGCCGTAGTCGAGAGTTGTACACGCCGAGAACAACTGCGGCGACTCCAGCTTGCTGTAATTGTCATAAATAGCCGAGAAACGCCGGAGTCCCAGCCGCCGATTACCGTCCCCCACATTCAGAACTTCACGGATTCGAGTCGTATTGCTCCCGGCACCTCTGCAGTCACGTAGAGAGATACCGCCGTTCGCGCAGATCGAGGGCCAACTTCGCCGCCTTGACAAACCAGCCCCAAAATGACAATATCCGATCGATTCGGGGGATTGCATGTATTGTCCGCTGTGTCGCGTGGAGTACCGAGCGGGGTTCACAGAATGCTTCGACTGCCGAGTGGCGTTGGTCCCAGAATTACCACCTGAACCGCAACCACCTTCTGAGTGGATTCAAGTCTTCGAATCTAGTGATCCTTTGATGATAGGTCTGGCAAAAGCTGCGCTCGACGACGCAGGTATCCCATTCCTGGACAACACCGAGGATACCAGCGCAAGGATTATTGTGGGAGTGGTATTTCCACTTTGCAGGTTTTTGGTGCCACCGGACCGCGAACTGGATGCTCGCGCGGTTCTCGATGACCTCGACTGTCTTGGCGACGAAGGAGCTGGCGGCAGTGATGGGTAGAGACTCCGCACCGTCAATGGGAGCAGACCCCAGTTCGACCGAATTCACGGACGCTCAATTCCCGCGTCGGCTAATTTCTTGTCGCAGCCATCATCCGAATATGGTTGGCTCACTTGTGCCAACCGTGCCCCTACGGCCTTACCTTACGCTCAATACCTGCACCGGGCCCAACAGGCCTGACGGGTACAGCGGAGAGTCCGGCTGATGGAGTTGCCGTGCCGTGTAGGTGTATTTCTTCGTCACACCCGGCTGCATGTCGCCAATTACGCGGTTGACCCACAAGTTGGTCACGCGAACCAGTAGCGTATTCGCGCCCGGCTTTAGCGCGCCGGTCAGATTGACGCGAAAAGGCGCCTTCCACACGATCCCCTATGGCTTTCCGTTGACTGTGACCTCAGCCAGATTCTTCACGTCACCGAGATCGAGCCATAGCTTCGCGCCGGACTTGAACCAGGACGCCGGGGCCTCGATCGTCTTCGTGTAAGCGGCCGTACCAGAGAAATACTTCACTCCGGTATCGGCATCGGTGTGCCACGAGCGGAGCGAATCCATAGTGATCTTCTCCGGTGCGCCGCGATCGGGTTGGAAAGCGACTTCCCAGGGACCGCTCACGGTTGCCAGCATCGTCTCCACCGGTGTCTTGATCTTGCGCTCGGGCGCCCCGGCAGGCTTGCGGAAGACAACGAAGACAGCGTCGTTCGGCTCCAGTCGCAGAGGCACCGTGGTACGGCCGTTGGCTGTGCGGTAAGACGCAGGCTCAACGACACCGGTGTCGGGGCGCCAGATTTCGGGAGCCTTGCCGGTAACGCGGAAGGTCGCGTCGAGCGTTTCCACACGCGCCTGACGGTTATTGACCCAATAGATGTCGCCAACGGCCAGCTTGCGGTGCACGAAGAGCAACTCCGTATCGGCCTGGGGCTTGCTGTAGTCGTAGTCCCGGGCCACACCGGCGAGCGCCTGTTCCAGTGTCCGGCCTTCCTGTATCTTGCCTTTGCCCTTCCCCCATAGCGAATCCGCGAGGGTGCGGAATTCCGCCTGGTTATCGGCCTCGCTGGGCGACTCGATGGGCTTGGGGCCCACTACAACGGCCCCTGCCGCTACCAGGTCGCGCAGTTTGCGCAACACCGCCAGAGTCATGTGCTGGCTGTTCGGATCGAGCGCCAGAACGCGATAACTCATGCCGGATTGCGCCCTCAGGCGGCCGTTTACCACCGAGAACTGCGTCTTCAGCGCGTCGCTGTTCACGTAATCGAAGCTGAAACCGGCCGGAATCCGAGGCGGGTTTTGAGTGAACAACGCGACAACGTTGGAATCGTCGCCGTAATAGTAGAGGATGTCAGCCACGAAACGTCCCTGCTGCAGCAGGTAGGAACTGCGAGCCAGATATGTGGTCCAGGGTTTGGCCAACTCAGCCCAGGTTTCGTGCCGCGTGAACCACTGGCCGTAAGGGCCAAGGCCAAGACCCGGCTTCTTGTCATTCACCGGCTGATGCACCGAGGTGTGGATGACGAAGCGGTTCAGGCCCATGGCCAGCAGACGGTCCGCCGTGGGTTTCAGCGTTTCAGGCGAGTAACACCACGCGTGGGTCGCCGCCGTGAGCGATTCAGCGGCAACGAGGTTCTGTCCATAGATGTGCGCCACGGAAGCGGACTCGCGAATATCCGGGTCGTTGCGGCTTGAGGACTTGCCCGGCGCGGGGACCCACATCGCTCCCATCGGAATGTCGGCATTGCGCTTGGGCTCCATGCCGTCCCCGACGAAGGCACGCCGGTATTCATGCGATTCGCTGTAGCGGCCCATACCGCGCGCGTGCAGGAGCGTAGTGAGTTGATCGTAGTGGTTTTCGCTTGTCAGTTCACCGATGGTCTGCCGGAAGTCCCAGAGCACGCGGTCGCTGGTCTCGGCGCTTTCTACCACGCGGCCCGCCAGCACGGGCATCCAGGAGCGCAGGTCGTACCCACGGCGCCGGGAGAACTCCGCCAGCAGGTCGTCCGTCCAGTTCAGCGTGCCGGCCTCCCAACTGTCGGTGATCACGTATTGCAGCCCGCGTTTGCCCATCAGCGGGCCCAGCGTGTTCTTGTACTGATCGAGATAATTGTCGAAATACGCTTTCACATGGCGGGAACTGAGATTGTCCACCTCGAGTCCCGTGGCTTCGGGCGAGGCCGTGCCGTTGCGCGCGCCGGTCATCGAGTAGCCGAAGCGCAATACCACCCAATGGCCTTCGGGCGGCGTCCAATCCAGCGACCCGTCAGGCCGGAGTTTGGAAGTCAGGTCCACGATGTCTACTTTGCGGATGGCGCCGGTCACCGCTGGCGTGGCAAGCTCGTAAATCCCCATGGCGGCCGAAAAGCCCGCTTTGTCCTGAAACCGGTTGATGACGGGTTCGGGGTGCAAAACCAGTTCGGCGACCAGCGTCCCAGGGAACGGGATCGGGGCGCGCACGGCCGGTGACGGATCTCTCGGCGGCGCGGGGGTGTTCAGAACGGTGAGGCGGAAATAGCGTGCCGTCGCGGCGGGGAAAGCAACGGTGAACACGCCGGCACGGTCCGTGGCCGTTGGGATGGTGGCGACGCTGTGGAAGTGGATCCCGTCATCACTGGCTTCAATGCTCTGCGCGGGATTGGGGTCGTGCGCATAGTGGCGTCCGGGACCAGCGGTGGCGAGAGTGGCGCCGTAAATGGTGTGAGGCTTACCGAAATCAAACTGGATCCACGCCTTTTCATTCACAGCGGCAGCCGGGAGCAGCGTGGCGTTCCAGCAATCGCCGTCCGACAGGGCGGACTGCGTGAAGGTACCGCCAGTTGCTGTGACCGTGGCGGACACAGGTTCGGCCTTCGCGGAACGATAGGCGATCACGGCGCTATCGGCGTAGAACTCGACCGGCCATTTGCGATCCGCGCGATTTTGATACGTTCCCACCG
>JBDKSR010000489.1:0-6602 GCA_039680545.1 Bryobacteraceae bacterium
ACGATCCGCAAGTCTATATCCTTCCGGTCACCGGCGGCGAAGCCGAACGCTTTACGGCCCTATCTACGGGAGCTACGCGGCCCCGCTGGAGACCGGATGGTCAGGCGCTCCTGTTTGAGAGCAAAGTTTACCTCGGCGCGCTGGACGATGTCGCAAACAAGAAGATCGCCGAGGCCCGGAAGGAACGCAAGTACAATGCGCGGGTTTATGAGCGCGTTCCATTCCGCCATTGGGACCGCTGGCTGGACGACCGGCAGACCCACATTTTCGTGCAGGAACTACGAAGCGGGTCCCAGCCGCGCGACCTGCTGGCCCCGACCAAGTTTGTTGCACAGCCGGGGTTCGGGAAAGTTTCGATGGATGAATCACTCGACCCGATTTGGGCACCGGACGGTGACTCCATTGTTTTTGATTGCTCGACCGATCTCGATAGGGCGATCAACCACTTCACCACGACGCATCTGTTTCGCCTCCCCGTGAAGGGTGGGGAGCCGGTTCCCCTGAGCTCGGGAGATGCCTCGTACAGTGGCCCCGCTTTTAGTCCCGATGGAAAGACGCTCTACATGACGTACGAGCCGGCCGACAGGGGCGGGATGAAGTTGTACAGCTTGACGCGTCTGGCGATGCTTCCCTGGCCGGTCCCGGCCGATGCGCGGCCTCGAATTCTTACGTCGAACTGGGACCGGGCGGTGGGCGACTTTCAGATAGCGCCCGACAGCAAATCCATCTACATTATTGCCGAGGAGTATGGGCACGACAAACTGTTCGTCATGCCGGCGGCCGGTGGAAACGTGAAGCTCAGTCACGAGGTTGAGGCCGGCGGATACAGTGGGCTCTCGATCCCGGCAAAGGCCGACTCGACCGTCATCCTCGCAAACTGGTTTTCCACAACGAACCCGCCGGAAGTTGTTCGTATCGCCGCATCGGACGGCAAGCGGACGGCTCTCACGCACTTCTGCGATGAACGTATCGCGGAGATCGACTGGCAGCCGGCGCATCACTTCTGGTTCACGTCCAAGGCGGGCGCGCGAATTCACAACATGATCGTGCTTCCCCCTGCGTTCGACGAGAACAAGAAATATCCGCTCATGGTCTTCATGCACGGCGGGCCGCACAACGGCTGGAAGGATCAGTTCTTTCTGCGCTGGAATTTCCAGTATCTTGCCTCGCCCGGCTACGTGGTCCTGATGACGAACTACACGGGATCGAGCGGATTCGGCGAGGAGTTCGCTGACGGTATCAATCGCGACCCGCTGCGGACACCGGCAAACGAGATAAACGAAGCCGCCGACGAGGCGATTCGCAGATTTCCGTTCATTGATGCAAAGCGGCAGATAGCGGGAGGCGCAAGCTACGGCGGCTACCTTGCGAATTGGATGGAAGCCACGACGAGCCGCTATCTCGCGCTCTTCAACCACGCCGGGCTGACCAACAACGAGTCCATGTGGGGAACCACCGACGGCGCTTATTACTGGGAGCGCAAGAACGGAAGCCCCGTTTGGGAGGGCGGTGGATTTTGGCAGAGCCAGAACCCGTTGCGGTACGCAGCTCAATTCAAAACTCCGATGCTGGTGACTCACGGTGAAGGGGATTACAGGGTACCTGTCACGCAAGGTTTTGAAATCTTCAAGCTCCTGCAACGGCGCGGCGTCCAGAGCAAGCTGATCCTGTTTCCCGAAGAGAATCATTGGATACTCAAAGGAGAGAATAACCGCTACTTCTTCCGTGAACTGTTTGCGTGGCTCGAAAAGTACACTGGTATCGGACTAAAGGAAGCTGAGAAATGACCATGACCTCCAAGGAACGTGCACTGCGGAATTACACATTTCAGAAAATCGACAGGTTCACCATCGATTTCTGTGCATCGTCGGACGTTTACGCGAAGTTGCGCAATCATTTCGGCGTTGCGGACGACCTCGAATTGATGAAGATTCTGCATGTGGACTTCCGCTATCCGAAGCCGAAATGGATCGGGTTCCCACTTGTCGACGGTGAAGGCCGGCCGACCGATTATTTCGGCATCCCGCGGCGCGGCGTCGGAGATTTCGGTTACGCGATTCTGCACCCCCTGGCTCATGTCGCTTCTGTGGCTGATGTCGAGGCGTATCCGTACTGGCCTACCGCCGACATGTGGGATTACGACCAATACGCGAAAGACTGCGCGAGCTTCGAGGAATACGCTGTGCTCGGCGGCGCGTGGGGGTGGTTTTTTGAGGCCGCATGCGAGCTTGTCGGCATGGAGCGCTTTTTCTTCCTGATGGCCGACGCTCCCGAGGTCGCCCACGCCGTTCTGGGGAAGATCGTGGGATTCATGGAGGGCACCTCCGAGCGCATGTTCGAGAAAGCCGGCAAGTATATCGACATCTGCTTCACGGGCGATGACTACGGGTTTCAGAACGGCCCGATGATGAGTATGCGGATGTTCGATGAGTTCGCCCGTCCCTATCTTCGGCGCATGTACGACGTCGGCCGCCGCAATGGGAAACTGGTCATGCATCATTCCTGTGGAAGCGTGGCCGCGTTTATCCCGCGTTTCGTCGAGATGGGACTCAACATTCTGGAGCCCATTCAAGTGCGCGCCGCCGGAATGGATCCCAAGAAGCTCGCCGAAAAGTACGGTGGGAAACTCTGCTTCCACGGCTCCATCGATACGCAGGGCACCTTGGTCTTCGGAACTCCGGACGATGTGCGGCGTGAAGTCCGTGAACGCGTCGAAACGTTCCGTCCCTTCGGCGGATTTACGATTTCGCCATCACAGCATCTGCTGGAGGACATTCCGGTCGAGAACATCGTCGCGATGTACGACGAAGCCTGGAAATCGGCTTGGCTGGATTGAAGATCCCCCAGGCAGGACTCAGACACCTGCCATAATCACGATCTGGCCACCGGGCGAGTTGGGCGCTGAGGGAGTCTGTCTTACATAGGCCAGGCGACCGCCGCGGGCGCAGAGCGACGGCCATACTGCACACTCTGAAGCCTCCGTCAGGCGTGTTGTCGACCCTCCCGCCAATGGGACACGCCACACTCCGGGATATTTCCCATCTCGCAGCGACGAGATGACAATGCTTTCGCCGTTCGAGTCCCAGCTAAATCCATAGATCCGGCAGTTATCATGAGTTACCCGGCAGATTTCGTAGCGACTCCTGAGCGATAGGACATAGACGTCCTCCACGCCAATTGAGACCGATCGCCGGAACGCCAGCAAATCCCCCCTCGGCGAAAACACAGCTTCGTCGTCTCCCACAATCTCTGTGGGTGGCGTCGTGATGGGCTGCCGGTCGCCGTCGCCGACAGCGATCAAAGCGAGTCGCAATGGGTGTCCCTGAGTCTGGCGCTCGGCAGTCACGAGGAGCCGTCCGTCCGGGTACCAGTCAACGCGGGGCGGATCTGCCGCTCCGACCCAGGTTTCCGCGATCAGCCTATCTCCTACACCCAGTACCGGCGTACACCGCACCTCGAACCGGCCCTCCGCGGTTTCCCTGAGATACGCGACCCTTGATCCGTCAGGACGCCAAGCAGGACGAACCTCCCTGACCCCAGATCGGCTCAGGCAGGCAGGCCCTTCCGCGTCCAGGGACTGCACGTAGATTCCGTCAACGGCATCATCCGGCCCCTTCCAATCGAAGGCGATCGCATTTCCATCCGGGGAGAAAGCGGGATGTGCGTGCGCGTATGATTGTTCGCTGCCGCCACGTGTCCCAGCCGCATACGTGTTCGCCTGCCGGAATTGATCGAAAACGTTCTGCCCCGCAGGGGCAAGCACGAGGATCGTGCCCCCGCTACGATGCAAAGCTTCCTGTTGCTGAAGTGGGCCACCGTACGCTACGCCGCTTCCGGAGAAACGCGGGACATAGCCACCCGCGGGCAAATCGATGCGCACCGCGGAACGTGCTCCTTCTGTCGCATAGTACTCGCTGAGCTTCAAACGCAACCTGCGAACGGTAACGCGTACGATTGGATCCGACTGCACGTCGTAGCTGGGGGCTCGCCCGAACACCTCAACTCCCAAAACCGATTCCTTTAGCTGGTCCACATCACCAATAAGTGTGCGCTCAACGAGAAACCGGAGTAGGCGGGACAGGCTTTGAGCATTACGGAAACTGGGGCTGGTCAGGATTCTCGCGAGTTCCAGCAGAATGACGTCAGAGAACTGTTCCACTTTGCCTCCAGGGGGACGGTGCGACACGTCCCAGGCCGCGCCTCTGGTTTATCTGATATCAGAATACAGTCTGCGAATAGGGAGTTGTTACTCTTCTATTACATGTGCGCCTCCTGGCGTTACCTTACCCTCCCATTGTTCACACGTCATACTTAACGACGGGTCTGGATAAACCTTCTCAGAGTGAGGTGGATGATGAAGAAAGATAGGACATGCAAATTTCTGCTGCTGGCGGGCTTGGTAGCCATCTTGGCCATTCCTGCGGCGGCGCAAACACCCCGGCTAACCGCCGACATCCCGTTCGAGTTCATCGCAGGTGGACAAACAATGCCTGCAGGTGAATACTCCGTGGGCGATTTCGCGAATATACCATGCGTGGTGATCTCAGGCTGGGTCCAGGGAACCCGTGAAAACGTGGTGTTCCTCACACAAAGAGCGCAACCAATGAACTCTGCTCAAAACTCGAGGCTTGTCTTCAACAAGTACGGCGACAAGTATTTCCTGGCTGAGATCTGGGGATTCGCGAATGAACTCGGATGGCGAGTTCCCCAGTCGCGCCTTGAACGGGAAGCAGCGAGGACGGCGATGCGAGTATCGCCACCGTCCGAGCAGGAGGTTGTAACCATTCTGGCGCGGCGTTAATGTTCTAGTGAGATCAGGTTGACCGCGGCTCAACCGCTGGTATGGCAACCCGAGGTTCTGGATTGGCTTCGGGTTGCCATTCTCTTGCAGGTCGCCGTAGTCGCGGAGTGTGGATGATGAGAATCTCCTGCGTCGCCTGCCTTTTCGCCGGAGCCTTAGCCGGATTCGGCGCCACAAGAGCGTTGCCCATCGGCGATCCCGAGCGCGGCTACGATCTTTTCCAGAATCGCAAATGCATAGCGTGCCACAGTATCGCGGGTGAAGGCGGGAAGACCGCGCCCGATCTGGCGCGTCAGGTGGACCGCGCATTCAACCCATATGTTCTGGCGGGTTTGATGTGGAACCATGCTCCGTCAATGTGGGCTGCCCTGGAACGGGCCCGTATGCCAAAGCCCGAGCTAAGTGCGCAGGACGCGGCCGATCTGTTCGTGTACCTCTTTTCGGCTGGCGCGCTCGAGTCTCCTCCGGACGATGGACGCGGCCGTGAAGTCTACCAGGCAAAGAAGTGCGGAGCTTGTCACAACTCCGGTTCTGCGCTACTGGCAAACTCGACACCTGCGCGTGGGCGTCTTGCCGTGCAGGACCGAGCCGAACTTGCGCAAAGGTCCTGGAACCGATCCGGGGAGATGCGGGCGGCGCTCGAAAAGGCTTCCATTGCGTATCCACAGCTAACGGCAATCGAATTTGCCGACCTCGCCGCTTTCCTCAGGACTGTAGCCGGCCCACCGCAGCCTGGACGCGTTGCACCGACGCCCGAACCCTCGAAAAGTGGCGGTTCCCTATACGCGCAAAAAGGCTGTGCGCGTTGTCACCGGGGGGCGCTCAATCAGGAAGGCCGCCCGACTCGCTTCAACGTAAATGAGTTCGCTGCCGCCATGTGGAATCACCCGTTCCGGACCCGGCGCGACGGGACTCGATTGGGCTCTGATGAGATGCGCAGCTTGGTGAATTACCTCGTCTCCATACAGTTCACGAAAGAAAGTGGCAATCCGGATCGGGGCGAAAAGGTCTTCGCCGGCAAGGGCTGTTCCCGTTGTCACGACTCACCGTCCTCCGGAGCGCCGCCCAGATCATCCATGGCAGGAAGGATGACCTCCTATGACGTGGTCGCGGCCCTGTGGAGGCACGGACCGGAAATGGTGAGGCGAATACGGCAGTCGAACACCAGTTGGCCGCATTTCCGGGACGCCGAGATGGCTGACGTAGCGGCTTATCTTCACCGGCTTGAATTCAAACGGCGCAGGACTCTCAAAAGCCCCTGAAACGTTTGACACCCAAGGCGCTCCCTGCTAGATTGACGGTTTCATGTCCGACGCCTCCACTTTAAAGCGAACACCGCTCAATTCCGTACATCGTCGGTTCGCCGCCCGGATGGTCGACTTCGGCGGCTGGGACATGCCGGTCCAATACTCGGGCATCCTCGATGAACATCACGCGGTCCGCCAGGCTGTTGGCGTGTTCGACGTCAGCCATATGGGCGAGATCGAGATTCGTGGGCCCGAGGCGCTCCGTCTGGTTGAGCATGTGACGACGAACGCCGCCTCGCGTCTGGACGACGGGCAGGTGCAATACGCCGGGCTGCTCTATCCTCATGGCGGTTTCGTCGACGATATCCTTGTTCACAAGGTAGCCAACAACGAGTATTTCCTCTGCTTGAACGCATCCAACCAGGAAAAGGACTTCGAACACATTCGAAGTGTCAACCGGTTTGATGCCAACGTGGAGTTCGCCTCGGCTCGATACGCACAGGTTGCGGTCCAGGGGCCCAAAGGACTTCCCACTTTGCAGAAATTGACGTCCT
>JBDKSR010000490.1:0-3342 GCA_039680545.1 Bryobacteraceae bacterium
ACCTGGCTTCGCAAGGCATCGAAGAACTAACCGCATTTAACGGCACGCTGACGGTGGACGGGTTCTCGCTGTTCTTCAACTGGGTGTTTCTCGCGGCATCGTTGATCGTCGCGCTGGTCTCATACCGTTACCTCGAGATCGAAGGCGAACACCACGGCGAGTACTACGGGCTGATCCTGCTGGCCAACTGCGGGATGTTTTTCCTGGCTACAGGAACCGACCTGATCACGCTGTTCATCGGACTTGAGCTGATGGCTCTGTCCTTCTACGTGATGGTGGGGTTCCTGCGGACGCAGAGGCGCTCCAATGAAGCGTCCATGAAGTACCTGTTGCTCGGCTCGTTTTCGAGCGGATTCCTGGTTTACGGCTTTTCTGTTCTGTACGGGATCTCCGGCTCGACGAAACTCCGGGCAATCGCCGACGCGGTGAGCGCACGTGAACCGTGGGATCCGATGGTGGTCCTGGCGCTGGTAACCACGAGCGTCGGCTTGTTGTTCAAGATTTCTGCCGTTCCATTTCACATGTGGGCGCCGGACGCTTACGAGGGCGCGCCGACGACCGTGACGGCGTACCTTTCGGTAGCGTCGAAAGCCGCCTCGTTCGCCTTCCTGGTACGCATGTTCTTCGGCCCCTTCGCTTCAGCGCGCGAACTTTGGGAGCCGCTGCTCGCTGTCGTGGCGATTTTGAGCATGACGGTGGGCAACGTCGCCGCGATCACGCAGTCGAACGTCAAGCGGTTGCTCGCTTACAGTTCGATCTCCCACGCCGGCTACATTCTGCTCGGTGTCGTTGCGGGGAACGATACGGGTATCAAGGGCGTGCTGGTCTATGTCGTCGTCTACACCTTCATGAACCTGGGCGCGTTCCTGGTGGTCGTCGCTCTGCGGCGGAAAGACATGATCGGAGAAGACATCGACGACATGGCCGGTCTGATGCACAGGAGTCCAGGGTACGCGGTTCTGATGTTGATCTTCCTGTTGTCCCTTGCGGGCATCCCGCCGACGGCTGGTTTCATCGGCAAGTACTGGATTTTCCTGTCGCTGATCGAGACGGGACACTACGTGCTCGCCGTGGTTGCGACGCTCTATGTGGCCATAGCGATTTTCTATTACTTCCGGATCGTGCGCAGCATGTTCCTTGGCGAGGTGCCGGACCGGGTTCCACTGGCCAGCAGCTTCGGGCTTCGCCTGGCATTGGGCATTTCCGGGGCGATGACGCTCGGCGTTGGCCTCTACCCGCAACCAATCATTGCGATGGCCCAGATTTCCTTGCTGCGGTGAGTATCGTATGGAGATTGTTTTTCAACATCCGCTCTTTAAGTTACTGATCGTTATCGCGCTCACGTGGGCCGTGCTCCCGCTGGCGGCGGGCTACGTGTCGCTGCTTGAGCGCAAAGTCCTCGGCGACCTTCAGGTCCGCCTTGGGCCGATGCGCGTTGGACCGCACGGCTTGTACCAACCGGTCGCGGACGCGTTCAAGCTGATCATCAAAGAGGACGTGATCCCCGCGCAGGCCGATCAGAAGCTTTTCTGGCTGGCGCCCGTATTCCCGACCTTCGCAGCTCTGACCTCCTTTTCGGTCATCCCGATAAGCGGCGCCATTTACGGAGCAGATGTCAATGTCGGCCTGCTCATTGTGCTGGCGATGTCGGCGATGGGCGTCCTAGGAATCATCCTCGGCGGTTGGGCTTCCAACAGCCATTACCCGCTGCTTGGCTCGCTTCGGAGCGCGGCACAGCTTGTGAGTTACGAAGTCGCCCTTTCCCTCGCGCTGATATCCGGCGTCATGATGGCCGGCACGTTGAGCATGGTGGGAATCGTGAAGGCACAACAGGCGCGTCACGTCTGGTTCGCGTTCGACAACTACGGGCTGATGATCGTACCGTTCTTCATATACGTCGTCGCTGCGATCGCAGAGACGAACCGCTCGCCATTCGACCTGCCCGAGGCCGAATCCGAACTCGTGGGCGGGTTCCACACGGAGTACACCGGTTTTCGATTCGCCCTCTATTTCCTCGGTGAGTACGCGAATGTGATGGTGGTTTCGTCGGTGGCGGTAACGTTGTTCATGGGTGGCTGGCTGAGACCATTCCCGAATGTCGGATGGCTTGAGTATCCGCTGAACTTTGGGTTCCCGTTCGCAGCTCTCCTGGGCACGGGGATTGGCTGTATTTTCCTCGCAAGACGCTTGATAAGCAGAATCCAGCAAGTTGTCCTGGCAGGTGTTGGGCTGCTGGTTCTTCTCTGTGCAGCGCTGTTCCTCATTCCGGCGGTGAATCAGATTGTGATCGGCCCGTTCTGGTTCCTCCTGAAGATGGGCTCGTTCGTCTACGCAATGATTTGGATCCGCGGCACCTTCCCACGCTTCCGCTACGACCAACTCATGAATCTGAGCTGGAAGTACATGATTCCCACCGGCATGGGAGCGATTCTCGTGAACGCTGTCGTCGGCGTCTTAAGAGCTCACTAGAGCGAATTATTCCAGGCGGCCCGGGTTCATCATGGGCCGCCATTCCCTTGATCATTCGAAGTAGACTGGCTCGGGACGTGCCCGCTTCCCGGCAAGGAGAGGTTTGTTCAGAAACTCCACAAAGGGGAGCATCACGCGGAAACGGTCGATGATCTCGGAGGCAAATTGCGGTGTCAGGGCCACTGCGGGATCGAGCATCACATAGACAAGCCACTGGCGGTAACGCAGCAGGTCGGCAGCCGGATGCGTGGATGGGAACCCCTTCGGGACCCTCGACATTTGTTCTCCCCAGAGTTCGCCCATTAGCGTACGCAACTTCTTACGGGCCAGGATACGGCGGAATTCGGTGTGGTGCTCCGCCAAGTGCTTACGGACGTCGAGAAGTTGCTCGGGCCCCGGCATATAGATGCCGCCCGCGACTTCGACCTCGTCGGGGGCGACGCTGACGTAGAGGCTCGCGCTCATATGTTTCTCGAGTTCGCGCCTCCTGAACAATGCAGCCACGTGCGTCTTGTAAGGCGTCTTGTCGTGGCTGAATCGCGTGTCTCGGTAAACCCGATAGATGGCCTGACCCGGTTCGGTGACGTACGCCGGTGCGAACCGCGCGAGCGCCGCGTTCACCGTCTCCACAAGCTGTACGGCCGGCACGCGAACGTGCCGCTCGTAGAGTTCCTTTCGTGCCTTAAACCACTCACGGTTGTTGTTCCGTTTGAGACTCTTGAAGAAACTATAGGCTTCGGGCGGAAAACCCGCGAAACCGGCCTTCACCATGCTCACTCCTCTATAATTGGGTGGATGCCCATGACGGAGGAGACGCTGGAGCGTCTCACCGAAATTCCTAATTTACAGGTTCTGAAGGGTGCTTCGCTCGCC
>JBDKSR010000491.1:0-2646 GCA_039680545.1 Bryobacteraceae bacterium
TATCGCTCTCCCAAAGTTGCTTATGCTTCATTTGACTGTCCTTTCATTCCCTCCATCATATCCGGCTGCTCGACCGCCGCCCGCGCGGCTTCGATTCGGCGATTCTTCGCGCGGCCTCCATGCGCTCAAGCGCTATCCGCATCGCGGCCATCGGGGTGCGGCCCAGGCGCGGCGTGCTGGCCTGCCAGTAGTTTGTGATGCATCCGTCGTTGTTATACTTCCGGATTTTCACCGTCCAGCCGCGCTTGCTGTCGCAAGAGATAATCTCGACTTCACGCCCCGCGCGGGTTAAATCATCGATCAACTGCCACAACTGATGGTGGGAATACTCGCGGCCGTTGAACACGGCGGGCGACTGCTGGCGGTTGTTGCGGGTCATTCGGCGGCCTCCGGGTATCGCTGCGCCCACCGCTGGATCGCAGAGTTCCCGCGAACCGACGTAACGAATCCCGACGGCCAGACACCGAAAATCTTTCGGTACTGCCAACTCGCCCATCCGTCTTTGAACCCTTTCGTGCGCGCTGTTTCGATCAGCCCCCGGTAAATCTCTCGCTTCTCATCCATCCCAGCCGTTACGGGGTCGATCAGTTCACCAAAGGCGACAAGCGGCCACTCGTTGAACCTCTCGAAATAACGGTAACGAGACCAGCCAGGCTGAAAGTCAGCCGCTTCGCGTTGCGCTTCGATCAGGTTCCAAAATTCGCGGCGATACCGGAAATCCTCCATGAAATCTTCAAGTTCGCCGGGAACGTAGTGGATCGACTGGAGCTTGGCGTCGGTGTTCTCAGGCATCCATCCGCATTCGGGGCATGCTTCGGCGGATGGATCGAATAGGAACTGGCACGCTCGGCACCGGCGCAGTCCAAGCGGTTCGGATTCGCCTGTAATTTTCCCGCCCAGTGAATATTCCAGTCGGCGCGTGACGCGGCCGTGGACGTGATGGTTGCCAGCATGGTCGAGAACGATCGCGCCCGATTTGTCGGGGCACGACCGCATGATGCGGCCGATCATCTGGAGGTGCAGATTCAATGATGCGGTAGGACGCAAAATCACCGCGCATTCGAGCGATGGAAGATCCCAGCCTTCGGTTAAAACCATGCAGTTCATAACGACTTTAATTTCCCCAGCCCGAAGCGCCGCCAGGATCGCCCGCCGTTCATCCGTCGGCGTTTTCCCGTCAAGGTGCGCGGCCGCGATCCCGGCGTCACGAAACGCTTGCGTCTGTTCCATGCTGTGAGCGATGTTCACGGTAAACCCAACCGTGCGCCTCCCAGCCGCGTGCTTCTTCCACATCTCGACAGCATCTCCGATGATCTCGGGCTTGCTCATCGCGGCAGCGGAACCGGCGACTTCGTAGTCTCCTGCTCGAATGCCGACCTTGCGCATGTCGGGCATGTGGCCGGCGAACACCCGCGGCGCGTGGAGCGTCCCATTGGCGCAGAGTTCGTCGGCATACGCGCCGACGACGATATGTCCGAAACCGGCGTCGCCCAGCCCGCGTCCGTCAAGCCGGAACGGGGTAGCGGTAAGCCCGATGATCGGCACACTTGGGTAATGCGCCCGGATTTGTTGGAACATTGCCGACGAAAAATGGTGGCACTCATCGGCGACGATCAGACGCACAACCGGCCAAGTAGATTCGGAGCGGCGCGTGAGTGTCTGCGGGCTCGCGACATACGTTGCCGGGCCGTACGGCCCAAAGATCCTTGGTTCGCGATCCACGCTGGCGCAGATCGTCTCGCACGCCAGGTCCAGAGATTCTAGAGTGTCTGCCGCCTGATTGATCAGTTCCGCGCGGTGCGCAAGCCAGAGTGTTGGCACGTTTAGATAATGAACGGTCTCGGCGGCTGTGTATGTTTTCCCGCCGCCGGTCGGAAGCACTAAAATCGGGCTTTCGGCGAGGTGCGCGATAACATCGGTCATTGATTTGGTTTGGCAGGGGCGGAGCATGATGTAAATCCTTGGGGGGCATCGCTGCCCCCCGTGGTGACGTTAGAACGGGAGATCGTCGGTGGTCTTGCCGGCGGGAACGGCGGCCGCCGGTTTGCAGTAATCCGCAGCCTCCGCGATGATCCGGCTGCATTCCGCGGCCGTAGGAGCGGTCGGGTCGGCGCAGATAGCGGTGCAGGCCGCTGACCAAGCTTCGGCACATGCGGCCTCGTCGAGTCCCGCCGCGCTTCCCGCCTCGCAGATCGCTGTCCACGCGTCTTCGGGCGTCTTCGCCGCGGCAACCGGCGGACGCGGCTTTGGCGGTGTCGCCTTCTGAGGCCCGGCCATCGCGCGAAGCTTGCTACCCAGCCTGTTCTGGAGCGACTTGAGGCCGGCCGGTTCGGATTTCTGGACTTCCAGCCCGCCGCCATCGCTGTCGCGGTGGTTGAGCCATTTCACCTTGAGCCGCGTCTTTCCCTGGTATTCCTCGTTCTCGCATGTGATCTGAACGACGGGGAACGGACCTGTTTGAAGGAACGCGAGATCGCGGCCGTCCCACTCCAACGATTCCTTGAACGCCTTGAACTGGAACTCGTTCAGCTCTGTTCCGATAACCTTGCCGGTATCGTCCTTGACCGTCTTTTCGAGGTAATGGAACGCGGTGATCTCCATTCCCTCCGGCGCGATGTCAATCCATTTCGCGCCGTCCAAGTATTC
>JBDKSR010000492.1:0-11969 GCA_039680545.1 Bryobacteraceae bacterium
TCGTCGATTGCCGCCGGGTTGCCGCGCGGGATGGACGAGTTCATCGCGGCCCGGTTGCTGGGCGGCGTGGCCGTTGGGGTCGCATCGATGCTCGCTCCGCTGTATATCGCCGAAAACTCCCCACCGCGTATCCGGGGGAGGCTCGTCGCATTCAACCAGATGGCGATTGTGAGCGGGATTCTGCTGGCCTATCTTGTGAACTGGCTGCTGGCGGGCATCGGCGCGAACGCCTGGCGGTGGATGTTCGCGGTGGCCGCGATTCCGGCGCTCCTGTTCTGGGTCGCGATGATGTTTGTGCCGGAAAGCCCACGCTGGTTGATTAAACAGGGGCGGCACGAAGAATCGATGGTGATTCTCTCCCGGCTGCTCGGTCCGGTGGAGGCGAAGGCGGAATTCGAGGACATTCGCCAGACAGTATCGGAAGAAGAAAACTCGCTTCGGGTGCTTCTGCAGCCTGGATTCCGGTGGCCGCTTATTATTGCCGTGACGCTGGCCATCCTCCAGCAGATCACCGGAGTGAACACGGTCTTGTATTACGGCGCGTTGATCTTCAAGGAACAGGTCGGTGAACAGAGCCGGACAGCGGCTATCGGCGTGAACGTGATCGTCGGCGTAGTCAACGTCTTTGCTACGATCATTGCGCTTTGGATCATCGATAAGGTCGGACGGAAGCCGCTGCTGCTCGTATCATCCGGAGGCATGGGAGTCGCGCTCGTGTTTTTGGGACTCGCCTTCCGCCAGACGCCACCGCCCGCCGCCGTGGTTCAAGCGGTGATGCTTTGCTACGTGTTCTGCTTCGCGATCGGGTTAGGACCGGCGGTGTGGGTGCTGATGTCCGAACTGTTCCCGACACGCATACGGGGCCGTGCCATGGCCATCGCCACGGTTTGCTTGTGGCTGGCGTGCCTGCTGCTGACCTCCACGTTCCTCTCGCTCGTTTCGGCGATCAGTCCGACGGGCACGTTCTGGCTGTACGCGGGGATTTGTTTCTTCACCTTCCTGTTTATCTGGATGTGGACCCCGGAGACCAAGGGCAAGACGCTCGAACAGATCGAGCGCATGTGGAAGCGCTGAGCAGAATGGCGGACTGAAGAGTCGTGCATTCTTCACGCGACGGGCGACCTCCGGTACGATATGGGGGTGGCTTCCTATTACCTCGGAGTAGATGGCGGTCAATCGAGCACAACCGCCATGCTCGGCGATGAGAGCGGGCGGGTGCTTGGCTTTGGCCGAGGCGGTCCCTGCAACCACGTCAAGGCGTCGGAAGGGCGCGAGAAGTTTACGCGAGCGATACGTGAGTGCGTCGGCCTTGCGTGCGCCCAGGCGGAACTCGATCCGGCAAAGGTACGTTTCGCTTCGGCGTGTCTCGGCTTCAGCGGCGGCCCTGCCGATAAACGGGCGATCCTCGATGAAATTCTGCCGGCTGACCGGACGATCGTGACGACCGACGCCCTCATCGCGCTGACAGGCGCGACGGCGGGTGAACCCGGCATCATTACGATCGCAGGCACCGGATCGATCACATTCGGCCGTAACGCGGCAGGCAAGACCGCACGGGCAGGCGGTTGGGGCTACGTCTTCGGAGACGAAGGCGCGGCATTCGATCTGACACGGCAGGCGCTGCGTGCCGCCCTGCGCTTCGAGGAAGGATGGGGGCCAAAGACGGCGCTCCATGGCCTGCTGCTCGAAGCCACGGGCGCTTCCGACGCCAACGATTTGCTGCACCGGTTCTATACGACCGACTTCCCGAGACCAAAGATCGCCACCTATGCCCGTCTCGTCGATCAGGCGGCCATCGACGGTGATGCCGTGGCGCGCGGGCTCCTCGAAAACTCCGCACAGCAACTCGCGTCGTTCGCATCCGCAGTGCGCAAACAGCTTTTCGAAAAGGGCGAACCGGCTCGGGTCGCGTACATTGGAGGCGTCTATCGCAGCAAGATTCTGCTGGATCGATTCAAGATGCTTATTGAGAGTGAACGCGGCAATCAGTGCGGACCGCCGGTTCTCGGACCCGCCGCCGGAGCACTCATCGACGCATATCGGGCCGCGGGGCTCAATCCACCGCTATCCGGCCTCCCGAAATCCGAGAAGTAGGAACGACACGTGGACACAGCGACCGCACAGGCACGAACCGACACAGCGGCAAAGCCGGCCAGGCTACCGTACATCGATAACATTAAGATCCTGCTGACGATCCTTGTCGTCATGCACCACGCCGGCCAGCCTTACGGCCCGACCGGGGGACGTTGGCCACTCACGCACGCCGAGCACGAGCGAATGCTGGGCCCGTTCTTTCATGTCAATGCCTCGTTTTTCATGGCCCTTTTCTTTCTGATTTCGGCCTATTTTCTGCCACGCGCGTATGAACGAAAGGGCGCCGGGAAATTCCTCAAGGACCGTTTTTTGCGCTTCGGCGTGCCGATTCTCTTCTTTGGATTGATCGTCTTCCCTGTCCTGTTTTACCTGTTCGATCCGAAGGCTGCGAGTCTCCCTGCGTTCTGGTTCCAGAGCGTCATCGTGGAGCACAAGTTCGAGTTCGCGCACCTTTGGTTCCTCTCGCACCTGCTCGCTTACGCGATCATTTACGTAATTCTTGGGAGGCTCGGGTGGTTGGGAGAGCGAGGGGTCACTCCGCGCCGATTCCCTTCCAATCTGGCCATTGGGGCTTACGCCGCCGGTCTGGCCATGGTCAGCATGGTGGTCCGTCACTGGTTCCCGATCGACCGCTGGGTATTCATCGGCGTCCCCACGGAGTTGGCGCATCTGCCGCATTACCTTTCGTTCTTCGTGATCGGCATCCTGGCCTACCGCTTCGGCTGGTTGCAGGACATTCCCCGCCGCACGGGACAGTTGTGGCTTGCCATCGGCGTGACAACGGTGGTTTTTCGCTTCACATACTCCGCTGCTCGCTGGCGTTTCCTGAGAGGGCCGGAGACCACGCTCGATTTCATCTGGAACTTGTGGGAGGCGTTGCTCTGTGTAGGAATGTGCCTCGGTCTCGTGTACCTGTTCCGAGCCCGTTGTAACTGGCAGGGCGGGTTTCAGCGCTTTCTCGCCGCCAACGCATACGGCGTCTATCTCTTTCACCTGCCCATGCTCGTGGCGATCCAGTTCGCGCTCGAGCAGACGGCATACGGTCCGGTCACGCTGACTGTGATATCAGGCATCGCGACGCTCGCCGCCTGCTACTTGTTGACGGCCATGCTGCGGTGGATTCCAGGCGTGAAAAGGGTTCTCTGAAGGCGCTGCCGCCCGACGTGTTACGATCAAATTTCTAAGAGGTCGATATGGCAAAACTCTCCATCCGCGATCTGGATATCAAGAACAAGCGCGTCTTCATTCGCGTGGATTTCAACGTACCTCTCGCCGCCGGCGGGCAGGAGATCACCAGCGATAAGCGCATCAAGGCATCTCTGCCGACGATTAAGTACGCCCTCGAACAGGGCGCCGGTCTGGTGCTGGCCAGCCACCTCGGACGGCCCAAGGGCAAGGTAAATCCCGAGATGAGCATGAAGCCCGTGGCCAAGCGCCTTGAGGAACTGCTTGGCCGTCCGGTCAAGATGGCGCCGGATTGCATCGGGCCCGAGGTCGAGGCGATGAAGCCCGCACCCGGAGAGGTTCTTCTGCTCGAGAACCTGCGTTTCCATCCCGAGGAAGAGAAGAACGATCCCGAGTTCTCCAAGAAACTGGCATCGCTGTGCGATGTGTACGTAAACGATGCGTTTGGTTCGGCGCACCGCGCCCACGCCTCCACTGAAGGCATGACCAAGTTCGTATCCAAGTGCGCGGGCGGATTCCTGATGGACAAGGAACTCGAATACCTGACCAAGGCCACCAAGAACCCCGAGCATCCCTGCATCGCCATTCTAGGCGGCGCGAAGGTATCGGACAAGATTGAGGTCATCAAGAACCTCATGAAGTCCGTCGACAAGATCCTGATCGGCGGCGCGATGGCTTACACGTTCATGAAGTCGCAGGGCAAGCCGACCGGCAAGTCGCTCGTCGAAGCTGACAAGGTCGACCTGGCCAAAGAACTCCTCGCGACAGCGGGCGGCAAGCTGCTGCTTCCGGTCGATCACGTTGTAGCGGCCGAACTGAAGGAAGGCGCGGAGAACGAGGTCGTCGAGACAATCCCCGAAGGCAAGATGGGACTCGACATCGGGCCGAAGACCATCGCGGCATACACCGTTGAAATCAACGCCGCGAAGACGATCATTTGGAATGGGCCGATGGGCGTGTTCGAGAAGCCGCCGTTCGATAAAGGCACGGTGGCGCTCGCGAAAGCTGTCGCGAATTCGACGGCTATATCGGTTGTCGGTGGTGGTGATTCGGAAAAGGCGATCAAATCCGCGGGCGTGGCCGACAAAATCAGCCACATCTCAACGGGTGGCGGGGCTTCGCTCGAATTCCTCTCAGGACTCGAGCTTCCCGGCGTTGCCGCACTGACGGAAAAGTAGGGGTTAATTCAGAAGAACGGGATGGTCTCCGATGGAGCCATCCCGTTTGTTGTGTTTCAGCCCGCCTGTTGTGAGTGCGCTACTTGCATCCGGTCGGCAAGACCGGGAATCGCGGCAGCCATGACTTCCTCAACGTTCTCCACGAAGACGAACTCCATCTCGGACCGGACCTCATCGGAAAGCTCCCGCAAATCGGTCTGATTCGGGCGAGGCAGAATCACGCGGTGGATTCCGGCCCGCCGCGCCGCGAGCACCTTCTCCTTGAGGCCGCCAATAGGGAGTACAAGGCCGGTCAGCGTGATCTCACCGGTCATTGCGGTATCCGAGCGCACGGGTTGGTTCGTGTAGAGCGACGTCAGCGCCACGGCAAGGGTGATCCCCGCCGACGGCCCATCCTTCGGGACCGCTCCAGCCGGGACGTGCACGTGCACGCCTGCCTCTTTGAAGAGCGCGGTGTCGATTCCCAGGCCACTTGCGTGCGACCAGATGTAACTGCGCGCCGTCTTGGCCGACTCCTGCATCACGTCGCCCAGTTGGCCCGTCAAGGTCAGTCCGTTGCCCTCGGGCAGCAGCGTCGCCTCAATATAGAGCACGTCGCCGCCGGTTTCGGTCCACGCGAGGCCGGTCGCCACCCCCGGCGACAGCTCCTTGCGCTGTTTCTCCGGGAAGAATCGCTCCGGCCCGAGCATGTCGGGAAGTTCATCGGGCTGCACGGCCACTGGCTCCGTTCGGCCCTCGGCGAATCGCAGCGCGACCTTTCGTGCCACACGTCCAATGCCCCGTTCGAGCTGCCGCAGTCCCGCCTCACGCGTATAGCCGGAGACGATCGCCCGAACCAAGTCGTCAGTGACCGCGCACTGCTCCGCCGTGAGACCGGCTTCCTTGAGTTGCCGCGGGATCAGGTACTTCCGCGCGATAATCAGCTTCTCCTCTTCGCTGTAGCCCGGCAGCCGCAGCAACTCCATACGGTCGAGCAGCGGCCTTGGTATCGTATCCAGCGAGTTGGCCGTCGTGATGAAGAAGACTTTCGAAATGTCGAACGGCAAATCGAGGTAGTTATCGCGGAACGTCTTGTTCTGTTCCGGATCGAGCACTTCCAGCAGGGCCGACGCCGGGTCGCCACGGAAATCCCGCCCCAGCTTGTCCACTTCGTCCATCATCATCACCGGGTTGTTCGCCCCAGCGCGACGGATGGCCTGGATGATCCGTCCCGGCAGGGCACCGATGTACGTGCGGCGATGTCCGCGCAGTTCGGCTTCGTCGTGCATGCCGCCCAGGCTCATCCTTTCAAACTTGCGGCCGAGCGCGCGCGCAATCGACTGCCCGAGCGAGGTCTTGCCCGTTCCCGGGGGACCCACGAAGCAGAGGATAGGCGCCTTGGCCTGCGGATTGAGCTTCAGCACGCCGAGTTGTTCGAGGATGCGTTCCTTCACTTCCTTCAGGTTGTAGTGGTCCTCGTCGAGCACCTGGCGGGCCCGCGCGATATCGAGTTGATCTTCGGTGCGCACCCGCCACGGCAGTTCGAGCACGAACTCCAGGTACGTGCGGATCACGTGGTACTCGGGCGATGCTGAGGGAAGCTTCTCCAGCCGCGTTAGTTCGCGCCCGGCTTCCTTACGTACTTCGTCCGGCACGTCCGCTTTTTCGAGCCGTTCCCTGAGCAGGTCAACATCCGCCTGCTCCGGATTTTTCTCGCCCAGTTCCTGCTGAATCGCGCGGAGTTGCTGGCGCAGGAAATACTCGCGCTGCTCCTTACCCATCTCGGTCTGAGCGCTGCTCGCGATTTTGCTGCGTATCTCAAGGACCTGGATCTCGTGGGCAAGGTACGAGTGCGTGAGCCGGAGCGCATCGGCACGAGTCGCGGCTTCCAGCAGCGCCTGGTCCTTGTCAATGTCGAAGCTGAACATCGAGGCCAGCATGTAACACAACCGCAGAGGATCCTCGCTGCTCATCATGAGCCGGCTCATCTCCGGCGGAGCTTGCGGCTGCGCCAGTACGATGGCCTTCCCCGCCAGTTCGATGACCTCATGGTGCAGAGCCTCGACTTCCGGGTCCATATCGGTGGGCAACGGAGCGGGCTGTACTTCCACCTTCAGGTACGGTCCACCGGTCTCCACGCGGAGCAGCATGACACGCTCCACGCCCAGCACGATCAACTCCATCGCGCCTTCGCTTGACCGCGTCACGCGCTTTACAACGGCCTTGGTGCCGAAGCCATACACGTCAGCCATTTCCGGCTGTTCGACCGCGGCGTCGCGCTGAGCGGCGATGATGATCTCCTTCTCTTCGGTCGCCATCGCGGCGTCCACCGCCGCAAGCGAAGTGGGCCTGCCGACCGATAAAGGCATCAGCAGGTGAGGAAACAGTACGCTATTCTTCAGCGGAAGCAAAGGCAGCATCTTCGTGTGTTCGCTCATACCTCAACTCCTTTCCGCGGAGTAAACTTCAACGCACCCTGCTCCGCGTCCAGATCGACGGCCACATCCTGACCGTCGCGCACCTCTCCTGCTAGTATTAGACGCGCCAGCGGCGTTTCGATTTCCCTCTGAATTGCTCGCTTCAACGGACGGGCGCCGTAATTCGGGTCGTAACCGGCCTTCACAAGGTGACTGCTCGCCGCGTCAGTCAGCTCAAGCTGTATGTGGCGCTCAGCCAGCCGTTCGCGCAAACGCCCAAGCTGTATATCCAGAATCCGCCGCAAATGCTCTTCCGACAGGGCGTGGAACACGATAACCTCGTCCACACGGTTCAGAAACTCCGGCCGGAACGAGTTGCGCATCTCGTCGAGCACAGCGTCCTTCATGCGATCGTAGCCGGCCCCCTCGAAGGCGCCGCGGTAACCCAGAATACGCTGGCTGCCGACGTTGGAAGTCATGGTCACAATCGTGTGTTTGAAGTCCACCGTGCGGCCCTGGCCGTCGGTCAGGCGGCCATCGTCCAGAATTTGCAGCAGCACATTGAAGACGTCTTGGTGCGCCTTTTCGATTTCGTCGAAAAGGATCACCGAATACGGCCGCCGCCGGACCGCCTCGGTCAATTGGCCGCCTTCCTCGTATCCGACATATCCAGGAGGCGCCCCGATCAGCCGGGCCACAGTGTGCTTTTCCTGGTACTCAGACATATCGATGCGGATCATGGCCCGTTCGTCGTCAAAAAGAAATTGCGCGAGCGCCCGCGCCAGCTCCGTTTTTCCTACACCGGTGGGTCCAAGGAAGATGAAACTTCCGATGGGCCGGTTCGGGTCCTTTAGACCGGAACGAGCCCGCAGCACGGCCTCGGAAACCGCGCTCACCGCCTCGTCCTGTCCCACCACCCGCTTGTGCAGTTCCTCTTCAAGATGCAGCAACTTCTGGACTTCACCTTCGATCAGCTTCGAGACAGGTATGTGAGTCCAGCGGTTCACAACCTCCGCAATGTCCTCTTCGTCGACTTCTTCCTTAATCAGCCTTATCTGCCCCTGCTTCGAGGCCAGTGCTTTCTGTTCCTCGGCTATCTTCTTTTCGAGCCCGGTCAGCTTCCCGTACTTCAACTCGGCCGCACGGTTCAGATCGTACTGACGCTCGGCCAGTTCGATCTCATGCCGCACCTGCTCGACTTCCTGACGCAAAGAGCGCAGGCGCTGTACCCCCTCCTTTTCGGCCTGCCACTGTGCTTTGAGCGCGCCTGCTTCCGTCTTCAGATCCGCCAATTCCTTCTCGATCTTCGCCAGGCGCTCCCGGGACGCGGCGTCGGTCTCCTTCTTCATCGCCTCGCGTTCAATTTCGAGCTGCATGATCCGCCGCAACTTTTCGTCAAGTTCGGAGGGCATTGAGTCGATCTCGGTGCGCAGCCGCGCCGCCGCTTCATCCACAAGGTCGATAGCTTTGTCGGGCAGAAAACGATCAGAGATGTAACGGTTCGACAGCACAGCCGCCGAAACGAGCGCGCCATCCTTGATGTGCACGCCGTGGTGCACTTCGTAGCGTTCTTTCAGGCCACGCAGGATCGAGATCGTGTCCTCGACCGAAGGCTGATCCACCACCACCGGCTGGAATCGCCGTTCGAGCGCAGCATCCTTTTCGACGTGCTTCCGATACTCATCAAGCGTGGTGGCGCCGATGCAGTGCAACTCGCCGCGAGCCAGCATTGGCTTCAGCAGATTGCCGGCGTCCATCGCGCCTTCCGCCTTCCCCGCTCCGACCACGGTGTGCAGTTCATCAATGAACAGAATGATCTCGCCCTCGGAGGACTGCACCTCCTTCAGAACAGCCTTCAGCCTCTCCTCGAACTCACCGCGGAACTTTGCGCCGGCGATCAGGGCGCCCATGTCGAGCGCGACCACACGTTTCTTTTTCAGCCCTTCAGGGACGTCCCCACGAACGATACGCTGCGCGAGCCCCTCCACGATGGCTGTTTTACCGACACCCGGCTCGCCAATCAACACAGGGTTGTTCTTCGTGCGGCGCGATAGGACCTGAATGACACGCCGTATCTCGTCGTCACGACCGATCACCGGGTCAAGCTTGCCCTGCGAGGCAGCTTGCGTCAGGTCCCGTCCGTAGCGCTCCAATGCCTGATAGGTTGACTCCGGCGTCGGTGAACTGACCCGCTGATTCCCTCGAACCTCCTGCAACGCACGCATCAACCGGTCGCGCGTCAGACCGAATTCCTTGAACAGCCTTCCGCTGATCCCGCCGTCATCCGTGATGGCCAGCAGCAGATGCTCAACTGAGATGTAGTCGTCCTTCAGCCGCTTTGCTTCATCCTCGGCCTGTGCCAGCACCCGGTTCAGACGCCCGGTCACATAGAGTTGATCCGGGGACCCGGACGGACCCGATACTTTGGGCATACGGTCCAGTTCCTGCTCCAAACGCTGGACAATTCGATCGCTCGGGACATCGGCCTTGTTCAGAATCGCGGGCGTCAGACCACCTTCCTGTTCGAGGAGCGCGGCCAACAAGTGCTCCACATCGATCTGCTGATGCGAATAGCGCACGGCCTTCGTCTGAGCCGCCTGTAGAGCCTCCTGGACCTTTTCGGTGAAACGGTTAATGTCCATACTTTAGCGCGTCCTTGTCAACTATTCTGAGTCTATCATTATTCAAAATTCTGGTCAAGAGTCTCCCCGTGCGCAATATCTTTCATTTTTTCAACAGATTACAGTCGCACCAAGCCTGTCACCGGCATGGCGCTCTCACTTTCGGGCTAGTTCTGTCCGCGAAGGTACTTCTCAAGGAAACGGAACGTGCCCATGCCGTGAATCTGGTGCGGGCCGTTGAAGAACTCGATCTCCGTGCGTTCCGGAATGCCAAGGTCGGCATAGAGGCGCCGCACTTTTGCGTACTCGTAGGCTACCCATTCGTCGACGCCGACCCCATCGCGGTGCCCGCGTTCGACCATGAACGGGCGCGGAGCGATGAGATTCGCCATCTCGGCATAGTTGAATGTGCTGCCGAGGTCAAACTCAGGCATTTCGTACTCACCCGTGTACATGTAGCTGAACGGCTCGTCCACGCTTGTGTTTTTGCGGATCCACTCGTTGAAGTCTCCCGAACAGATGGAGAAGGTATAGGCGCCCAGCAGCGCCGGAACGCGCATCGCGGTCTTCCCGCCGTAGCTGAGTCCGTAAAAACCAATCCGGCGGGCATCGACAAACGGCAGTGAAGAGAGCCACTCGGTCGCCCGCTGGTGCTGACCGGCGATAAAAGAGAAGAGGCTCAGCTTCAAAGGGTTGGCTTTTCGTTGAATTTCGCGGAAACGGTGTTCGAAAAGGTATGGATTCTGCGGCGCATAGACCACGTAGCCGAGATCGGCGAGCCTCGCGGCGTAGCGTTGGTAGGCGTTCCCGGCATTGGCGGTCTTCGGCTCGATGAGGTCCTGGGGACGTCCTTCGAGACCGTGCTGGCACACGATCACAGGGCGCTTTTCGCCGGGCTTGAGGTTTTTCGGAACAAGAAGAATCCCGTACGAGATCACGTCCGGCCAGACGGGTAGCACAACCTCGTAACCCTTCCACCCCGGTCTCTCATAGATGAGCCGCGTGCGTGCCGCAAGCGGTTCCGGCGGGTCGGGCAGTCTTCCAATGAACTCCTCCCAGAAATAGCGCCGGTACCACTCGGTGCTGCGTTGCCAGCTTTCGGGCGAGGTCGAATCCGCCTTTTCCCAGAACTTCCGGCGAACGGACTCGGAATCCCGCACAACCGACTGCGTGTATTCGACAAGTTGGTCGAATTGGCGATGCATACGCACTGCCGGATCGATGCCGGTGCGGACGGACGAAGGCGGAACGCCGTTCCGGCTCGGGCTGAATCTTCCGCCGAGCGATTCGAGAAACTTCGCGAGCGTCGCGTCGTTCCCGATCTTTCCTGAAGCACCCGGAACGAGTGATAAAAGTGGAGGCTTGCCAGTTGCAATGCGCTCATACTGCCGCAGCGCCCTATGGAATTCCGTCGCCACATCGCTCTCGCGAAATGGCACAAGCACTCCCGGAGCGGCGCCACGGCGCCGGTCACGAGCAGCAGGCGGTCCGTCAACCACAGGCCCCGGCGCACTTTCGATGATGAGAGCGCGAGGCGCCACCAGGCCCGCAATCTCTGCATCACCAAAGTCACGCAGCAAGCCCCACACATTTCTGTAAATGGGCTCCCGCCAGAGACTCTCGCGCGGGCCAAAGTAGCCGCTGACAGCGGCCGCGCCGATACGTGTGTCCACGGCAGCGCTGTAAAGGGCGATCAGTCCGCCCTCGCCGTATCCGACGACGCCGACCGGCTTCGCCGGCTGGAGTTTCGCGAACCAGTCGACGGCGGCGAGCACCTTCTGCACTTCGTACCCGATGATGTGCCGTCCCACCTCATACGCCATGCGATAGATGAATTCGCGGTGGGGCTGATTGGTAAAACGCCCGATCGCCGGATTGGCCGACCACGCGTCATCGCGGTTGATGAGAACCGGCACGAGCACCAGGCAGCCCTGTTCCGCCAGTCTGCGCGCGTACTGAGCCTCGGCCGGCAGGCCGGGCGCGAGTCCCGTGATCATCTCCGGCGTCCAATCGGCGTCTGGAAGTGCGATCACGTGTGCCACAGGTCTATGCGAGGGTTCTAGTAGTAACCCTTGCCCTTCGACCCCCCGGAGTACCGGCCAGCGAACGGCGCTCACCTTGTAACTCGGGGATACAAAAATGTGCGACCGTCCGCCCGCTCGCGCATCAATTTCAGGAGAGTCGAAAGGAACGCGCTGGTCCGCGAGGCCTATGATCCGAGAGAACCGTGTTCGATTCGCAGCCACCGAATTCTCATATGCGGCATCTGTGGTAAGCGTCTGTCTCACAAGCGTATGGCGCTTTTCAGCCGCAATTGCCGCCGCCCGATCCAGGTAGCGGTGAATGCCTTCGACCATGCGCTCCGCAAAATCAGTTTCTTCCTCGATCCTGGCCGTTCCGGGCAGGCTTTCAGCGACGGCGGCCGCCGGGATGAGCAGTGCAGCGAGCAGAATAACCGTCATCTCACGAGTACATTTTGGTTCCATTAGATCTAC
>JBDKSR010000493.1:0-8573 GCA_039680545.1 Bryobacteraceae bacterium
TTCGCGGTGGGCTTTGAGACGACGGCTCCGGCGAATGCGATGGCGGTGTGGCAAGCAGCCAGGGAAGGTATTGAGAATTTCTCGATCCTGGTGGCGCACGTCCTGGTACCACCGGCAATCGAGGCAATTCTCGGTTCGCCGAGTTGCCGTGTGCAGGGCTTTCTGGCCGCCGGTCACGTGTGCGCGGTGATGGGATTCGAGGAGTACGAGCCCATCGCACACCGCTACAAAGTACCTATTGTAGTCACCGGGTTCGAACCGCTCGATCTGCTGGAAGGCATTTACATGACGGTCTGCCAGCTTGAAGAAGGCCGTGCGGAGGTCGAGAACCAGTACAGCCGCGCAGTGCAGCGCGAGGGCAATCGGCCCGCCAAGGACCGCATCGCCGAAGTGTTCGAGATCGGCCCGCGCCGTTGGCGTGGCATCGGAGATATCCCGTCGAGCGGCCTTCGTTTGAAAGCGCCGTACGGTAAGTTCGACGCCCTGACGCGCTTCGACGCAGGCGTCGGCCGTGTTGCCGAGTCCCCCGAGTGCATCGCCGGCATTGTCCTGCAAGGGCTCAAGAAGCCATACGAGTGCCCCGCTTTCGGAACTCGCTGCACACCCGAAACACCGCTTGGCGCGCCGATGGTTTCGTCCGAAGGAGCCTGCGCCGCTTACTATCTTTATGGGAGACATCGCAATGACGCCGTTTGAACTCACCTGCCCGGCGCCTAACTATTCCGGTGACCGCATACTGCTGGCTCACGGGGGCGGAGGCCGCCTCATGCAACGCCTCATCGAGAACGTGTTTCTCCCCGCGTTCCGTAACCCCGCGCTCGAAGCGCTCCATGACGGCGCAGTGGTCAGCATCGACGGTGCGCGCCTGGCTTTCACCACCGATTCTTACGTTGTCCGCCCGCTCTTCTTTCCCGGCGGGAACATTGGCGACCTGGCCATCTTCGGTACAGCCAACGACCTCGCCATGTGCGGCGCCCGTCCCCTCTATCTCAGTGCCGGTTTCATTTTGGAGGAAGGTCTTTCGCTCGAAACGCTCCAGGCTGTGGTCCGCACGATGCACGATGCGGCAGCGCGCGCGGGCGTGATGCTTGTAACGGGCGATACGAAGGTCGTCGACAAGGGAAAGGGCGACCAGATGTTCATCACCACGGCCGGTATTGGCGCGGTGCCTCCCGGCGTCCGCGTCGGACCCGCCTACGTCGAGCCCGGCGATGCCGTCATCGTGAGCGGCGACCTGGGACGCCACGGTATTGCTGTGCTTTCCGTCCGCGAAGGACTGGAGTTTGAAGCGCCCATCGAAAGCGACGCGGCTCCGCTGTGGCCGTCTGTCGAAGCCCTCTACGCTGGCGGAATTGATGTGCACTGTCTTCGCGATCTCACGCGCGGCGGGCTGGCTTCCGGGCTGAACGAAATCGCCGGTGGACGCGGTGTTGGAATCCGTGTCGAGGAATCCGCGATTCCCGTTCAGGAAGCCGTCAAGGGCGCCTGCGAAATCCTGGGCCTCGATCCCCTTTACGTCGCCAACGAAGGCCGATTCGTCGCCTTTGTTCCCCGTTCCCAGGCGGATCGCGCGATAGCGGCCCTTCGGGCCATCGAACCCTCAGCTGGAGCCACGCTCATCGGCGAAGTCACTGCGGAAGATGCCAGGACTGTCATGCTGCGCAGCCGCGCCGGTGGCCACCGTGTGCTTGACATGTTGAGCGGAGAACAGTTGCCCCGCATCTGCTGAGTCTATGCCGGCTTCAATCCGCGCGGGCCTGGGGCCGTCCCGCCGGTTCAAGAACAGCCGACATGGACCCTTTCGATCTCTCAAGGCGTGGGTCGGGGCCGTAGGCTTGGATCTGGTCACGAGCAAACTCGGCTTGGGGTAGCTCGCAGGTGATGACAACAGTGCGTCCCGTCGTGTCCACAGTCAACGCATGACGGAAGGCCTCGCTCTTGGAGAAAAGAAACAGCTTCTGGAGCATCTCAATTACATACGGGTAAGTGTGTTCATCGTCATCGAGCAGGACGACATGGAACTGGGGAGTCAACTGCTCCCGCTCCGTTGTTTCTGTACTCGGGGAGACTGCATTCCGCGGCATGGGCTTGTGGCGTTCCTATCAAGCGTACTCGAATCCTTCGCCCGGTGCTACCATAAAGTCAGGAAGGGGGCGTAACGGATTCGACGGGATTGAATTGTTGTGCGGAGGCGTGCCGGGTTCCGAGCTCCCGTTAAACGATCGGAAAACCATAACTGCCAATACGCAGTTTGCATACGCTGCCTAACTAGCTTAGGTAGCCGCTCCGGCTGCTGAGCCCGCGCGGGAGTCAGTGAGCGTCATTTTGCGGGATAGGCTGAGGACTTCTGTCCGGAGTCGTAGGCCGACATCAATCGGGCTAGGTGGTCGTCGTTCTTGCCGTTCCTGATGCGGCCATCGAAAATTATGAAACGGCTACGCACGTAGTCTCTTCACGGCAGGCTTTCTCGGACGCGGGTTCAACTCCCGCCGCCTCCACCAACCGGAATCATACAGCACGGGTCAGCTTCGGCTGGCCCGTTTCCATTTATGCCCACAAAAAGCAACGGGACCGGACTTTCATCCGGCCCCGCTGGTTAGAAGGTTAACTTCGCAGAATCCCGCTTAGAACTCCAGGCGGAGACCCATGGTGATCACGCGGGCACCCACCTGAACACCCGATGGAACACCATACTTGGCAGCGCCAAGAGTGTTGGTGATGCCGCCGAACGCCGTACGGTTGAAGATGTTGAACGCATCCGCACGGTAGTTCAGACGCACCGACTCCCATATCTCGAAGCTCTTTCCGATGCTGACGTTCTCCGAGCGGTACCAGGGGTTACGGTGCTCCGTATTGTACAAAGCAGCCGTTCCAAGCGTATACTGCCCCGTGCTCACGAACGGAGCGTTGGCGCCGTAGTTGAACCACCGGATGCTGGTATTGTCAGGATCCAAGTCACCCGAAGAGACACCCGTACGAATCGGCTTGCCCGTCGGTGTGGCCTTTTGGATCGGCGAGAAGATCGAGGCAAGCTGGTTCGTCGCCGAAGCAACCTGGAGCAGACCGCCGCTGCGATACTGCTGCGTGCTGGAAATGGTCCATCCGCCCACGATCAGATTCATGGCGCGGCCGGATCCACTGAAGAACCTCTTGCCCTTGCCGAACGGCAGGTTGTAGCTTGCGATGATATTCACAAAGTTCGGAATATCCATGTAGCTATGACTCTTTGCGTCCTTGATGTTGTAAGCGTCCTGTGCCTGGACTTGGGAGCCCTGGCTGAAGATCTGCCGGTAGGTCATCAGAGCTAAGCTCTTCGACCATACCCAGCTTCCCATCACGTTCAGGTTGCCGAACCGGCGTTCGATCTTGGTCTGCAACGAGTCATACCAGGTCTTGCCCACGCCCGCGTTGACGTCGACCACTGTCCCGTACTGCGGGAAATTGCGAAGGGACTGGGCCACTGTCGCGCTGCTGCCCCACCCCGTCGTGAACTTCGAGAACGGAGCCGAGTACGCGCCGTTGAGGCTCGAGTCCGTGATCTTCTTGGTCAGCGTCGAGCCGAGCGACAGGTAGCTGGTCGGGAGCTGGTTCAGGTACACGGTCGAATTCAAGCCGTGGCCGCGGTTGCCGACATAAGCCGCCTCAAACAGCCAGTTCTTGAACTCGTGCTGGATCGTGAAGCTCCAGTTGTAAATGCGCGGTGCATGCCCATAGTTCGGGCCTTGACGGTAGATGCCGCTGTTGAAGTTGTCGACGCTCGCATCGATATAGGGCGGACTCCGGTATCCAGTCGGTTGTGGTATTCCGTCATCCCAGTTGAACGCCGGGTTCAGTCCGTCACAAGACTTCGACCAACTGTTGGTGAAACCGTCGGTGCAACCGCAGCCGCCATTACCGAGCGTCTGGTAGAAGATACCAAAACCGCCTCGGAGCACGGTCTTGTCGGTCACACGATAGGCAAAGCCGGCTCGCGGTCCGATGTTCGAAAAGTCGGTCGGATAGAGCCGCTTTTCACCACTACGCCCGGCGCCGATACCCGCAAACACCATGGCGCCAGGTATGCCGTCGGCAGCAGGGTTCGGTTTGGTGATGTCGAGGTTCGAATAGTTGCCATCCACCATGTGCCATCCGATCGGCACTTCGTACCGGACGCCATAGTCGAGGGTAAAGCGGGGGGTGATCCTCCAGGTATCCTGGAAGAATCCCGCATGGTAGCCGTAACGAATGTTGCCCGGAGTGTAATTCGGGTCGTTGACTTTCCCGTAATAGGTTTCACCCAAGAGGAAACTGGCGAATGAGTGTCCGCTGGTGGTGAGCAAAGTTGGGAAAGCCGTCTGCACGCGGCTGAACTGATACTGTCCGTTCTGCCCGGCACGGTCATTGCCGTACGTCCGCAGCCGGCGGACGTCCCAGCCCATCTTGAACTCGTGCTTGCCGCGCGTCCAGGTCAACTGCTGGTTGACGTGCGTGGTCCAGTTGTCCTGCCGGCCGGCGTTGATTTTGCCCTGGTTCATGCCCCAGGAGGTCAGGTCGTCGGTGAGGAAGCTCACATACGGCATCGCATCCGCTTCAGGCACCAGGTCGAAACCAAACTTCGTACCGAAGCCGTTCTGTAGTGGGTTGTACCAGATGTTCCGGTCGCGCGTGAAACCGAAAGTCGTATGCAACAGCACCGTCGGAGACAGAATGTAATCGTGGTTCACGCGGTACAGGTCGGGCTTCTGCGTGCTATCCAACCCGTTACTCAACGGGCCGGGCATGTACTGATCGCTGCTGCTTACCTGCTCACGCTTGGTCATGAAGTACGCTATACGATTGTTCGGCGTGATCGAGTGGTCCGCTTTGATCGTCATGACCCAATCAGTCAGCGCAGTCCTGGTAATGTACGAGTAGTTGGCGCTGATGCCGGAACCAGTGGGATCCGGAATATACGGCAGGATCTTGCTACTAATCGAGCTCCACTGGCTGCTGGGGATCTTGTTATTGGCGAACGGCGTACGCGTCTGGCCGGAAGTCGTGGCCGGATCATAGATGGTAGCCGTTTGGCTAAAATCGCCGGTCTTCATCAGAGCCGTCGGCACCGTCTCATTCGTAACTGGAGCAATCGAAGCCGGCCGGATGTCTTTTGCGTACGTGAAGTAGAAGAAGGTCTTGTTGCGGCCATCGTAAATCTTCGGTAGCCAAACCGGACCGCCTGCCGTGCCGCCTTCTTCGTTGTAACGTTCCTTCGCGCGGAAGCCAGCCTTACGGCCTGCCACGTGGTTCGTCGCCCAACCGGCAGCATTCAGAACGTCGCGCCGGAGGTTCAGAAACGCCGAACCATGCACTTCGTTGGTTCCGGACTTGGTGACCATCAGTTCGAGACCACCGCCCAGACGGCCGTGCTCAGCCTTAAAATCCGATGTGACCAGCCTGAATTCCTGGTACGCTTCGAACCCTGGGAAGTAGAACACCGTGCCGCCCGATTCCGGAATCGTCAAGCTGGCGCCGTCGATCATGACTTCTTTCGAACGGCCATTCGAACCATTGATACTCAGTTCGCCCCAACTGTTGACGCCCGGCATATAGCCCACAAACGACTCAGCACTGCGCAGTCCGCCTGCGAAGATCGGCAGCGTTGCTACCAACTGCGGGCTGATGTTCTGTCCGCGCATGGCCGTCGTGGTTTCGAGCAGCGGGACTTCCGCCGTGACTTCCACGCTCTCGGCCACGTCGCCGAGTTCCAGCTTCGCATCGATCGTGTTCCGGAGAGCAACACGAATTTCGATGCCCGTCTGAACTTTCTTCTTGAACCCCGGCTGCGTGACGGTCAACGAATACGGGCCGACAGGCAGCGTCGGAAACACGTACAAACCGGCCTCGGTCGTGACTGTTTCGTAGTCGCGTCCAGTCGGGATGTGCGTGGCGACAACTTTTGCACCCGGCACCACGGCGCCGTTGGGATCGGTCACCGTACCGGACATAGAACCTGACGTTGTCTGTGCGAACACCGCCGTAGCGATGAGGCACAGCAACGACAGCAGCAAAACGAAAGTTTTGGCTAACCTCATTCTAGGTATGCTCCCTTTCTTTGCCTATACATGACTAACTTCGTTGCGATACTCCCACGCTCCCGCGAGACATTCTGCTCCAAGCCTGGACAAATACCCGGCCCGCGCACCCTGAAAAGGAACGTGGAGCTCTACCTGCATGAGCGTTTCGTCCTGGGAACGTTGTTTTTAGCTGCACTTCAACTCGCCGGTCGATTCCCAGGTGCCCAGCCAACATCACCGGCCCCCCGGCTTCCCCCGGCATTCTTACGGCAAACCGTTGTTTCATTCGTGCCTTCCCGAATTTCACCTCACGGCAGCCGTTTCACGCGTACTGCGCGAAACTCAACTCTGGTTTCATGCCCAAGCAGCCCGATCAGGCCCGACGGCCTGCGCAATCCGGGATGCTTCTCCAGAACTTTTGGATCTGTAATCGAATTCAGATCCGAATCCAAAATAACCGCCCCGTTCAACCGCACGGTTACTTGACGTTTGTCGGCTGCAATTTCCAGGTCGTTCCACTGCCCAGGGCCTCTGTTGTGCCCGGGCTGCGCCGCAACCACGTCGTAAATCGACCCATCCAGTTGCTCAGGCCGCAGCCGCTTCCACATCGGATGGTCGTTGTCGATAATCTGAATCTCCATCCCCACCGACGACGCCCTGCCGTGCCCCGGCGCACGAATCGCCACGCCGTTGTTGCCTCCCGCCGACATCCGATACTGTAAACGCAGCACAAAATTCGCGTACTCGTGTGTCGTGTACAGATTGCCCACGCTGCCTTGCGGGCAAACCAGCGTTCCTTCCTCGACCACGAAGCCATTGCCCTCCGCGCCATCCAGCGTCCAGCCCTGTAACGTCTTGCCGTCGAAGAGCGAGACAAACCCCTCTTCGTCCTTCGCGCCCTGGCACAGCGGAGCAGCATAGACTAACGTCACTAACAGCACTGCCGACAGTCGAATGACGATTTCTGTCATCCTGCGTTCCTTACTAACTCGTCGCTAATTCCTTTTCGAAATCCAGGGCTCCCGCCGCCACTTCCTTAATCGCTTCGTGTATCGTCTTTACCCACTCCGGCTTACCGTCATACGCGACGACGCCGCAGCCCAACAAAAACCCTGGGTGATCGTGAAACTCGCTTAGAATCTCGACTGCCTGTCGCCGGATCTCGGATGCCGGCCCGCGATTCACCAGAATGGCGTCTACGTTGGCGCGCACCGGCAAACGGGCAGCCAGTGCCTTCTCGCACCACTTCTTCAAGTTGGCCGGCCGGTCAGACAGAAATTGTGTCGCGCCCGTGGCGATCAGATCGTCAATAATCGACGTTGTGTTTCCGCCGATGATCAATGGCAGGAAACGCCCGCCGGCCGCCTTCAACTCCGGCAGCACATAATCCCTGTAAACGGGCATCAGCAGCGACCGGACCACCCGCGGAGAAGCAAGCGTCGGCGTCGCACGCGAATCAAAGATGATCGGCTCCACGCCGCGTTTCAGAAATGCCTTGCCGAACTCGACCGTGGCCCGCGCACAGAACCGAATCACTTCGGAGGCGAATTCCGGATCTTCGACCGTCAACAAAACAAACTTTTCGGCGCCCACCAACTCAGCCGCCATGGAGTACGGGCCCGTCACGGCGCCCCGCACGATCACATTGTCCCCGATCTCTTTGCCCAGCCGCCCCGCTGCATCCAGATAAACCGGCATCCGGCCGTCTCTATCGGGATCGGGTATTCCGAGCTTCGCCAGATCTCCCCGGCTCTCGATGATCGGCTCGGTGATGCCGGGCACATCGTTGCTGTCCTCGAAATACACGACCTTACAACCAATTGCTTCGGCTTCGACGTTATACACATCGATGCCGACTACAAGCATATCGGCGTCGTATATCTCCAGTTCCTTCATCAACCCCGCATAGAGATAGTCGGAGTTACGGCAGATCTCGGAGGGAGACTTACCGACAAGCGCGCCTTTGTGCTCATAGATCGCGGGAACAAACGGTATGCGATCCGCTTTGTTAAGCGCGTAGACAGCCTCCACTCTTTCTCGTTTTGTCATCGCGATTGTGATGTAATCCTACTCTGACAAATTTGTTTCAACTTACAATTTATTTATTGCATCTTCTCCCAAATGAACTTATGATAACTTTATGTATGTATGACGCCGGCTCATTGAAAGGGAAGTGACCTTGCCCACCACGGTTCGCGATCTTGCCAGAATTACTGGAGTATCGGTTGGCACAGTGTCGCGTGTTCTCAACCAGCACCCGAGCGTCGATGCGGACTTGCGCCGGCGCGTTGAGCAAGCCATCCGGGAGACCGGCTTCCGGCCCAACATGCGGGCCCGAAACCTCGCGCGCAAGTCGTCTAACTGCATCGGATTTCTGGTCGCCAACCGTCCTCTTTTGCAGCCTTTCAATTCCTGGATTCTCAACGGCGTCCTCAGAACCTGCGAGGAGCGCGGTTACCTCGTGCTCTGCGCCCGCATTCAGTACTCGCCTGCATCGCCGCTGGCTGCGGGAGACCTTCCGCGGGGATTGCGTACCGACGC
>JBDKSR010000494.1:0-2376 GCA_039680545.1 Bryobacteraceae bacterium
TTGCTGCCTGGGACTCTTTGAGGCGATCCTCTAGTATAAATCGGCCTGAGCAATGTCGTTTGTTTCGAGCATTAACCGATAAGAGTTGGACCCCGGATATTCTTGGGCGGCCGAATCGGAAGTTGACCAGACGAGACCTAACAGGCCAATGACCGGTAACCATTTCATTTGACCAGCGTCGCATAGCGGCGTATCAAGGTCACGAAAAAGTTAATTTATTTCATTGACGTTTATCGCCATGGGTGTTAAAACCTACGATAACAATATGAGTCCGAATGTTCACAAACGGGGTAACGAGCAGTTCAACGCTTGGCTTGATTCCGACGCCGCCGCGATGGTGCGCGAAATCATGTCTGAATACCGACTCAACAAATCCGATGCGGCGAGGCTACTCATTACAGAGGGACTCAAGGCGCGGGGAAAGCAAACGCATGAAGACGGAACGATTGTCCATACTACTACCCAAGGCCGCAAAACGAGAAATAGTTAACGCCGCGAGAAAGGAACGCAGAAGCATGAGTGCGATGGCGAATATTTTTTTGGTTGCGGGTTTTAACACCTTGATACGATCGGCGAAACGCCAAGCGTCATAATCGTAATCATGACTCATATTTCGCACACCATCTGGGAGATGTTTGCCCGCGGCGCGTTACCAGCAACCGTCCAAGACGCCAGAACCGGCCAACGCCTTGTCTGGTCGGATTCAGAACGCGCATATCTGGTGCCTGGCGGCCGCTGGGTGGTATGGGCCGGAACTGTCCGGCGAAGCTGGGGCGTGTTGTTCGGGCCGGTCAAGGCGAGACGAGAACGGGGGGAACTCCATGTCGCTTGAACGTATTGAAGAACATCTGAGGCCCGCCGATCTGGCATCACGTCTACATGTACACGTCACCACTGTGTTGCGCTGGATAGCCCAAGGTCAAGCCTCACAGGGCCGCCGTGGCCTCTATCCTGTACGACATCTATCGAGCCGACTCACTCTGATACCAGCATCATCCGTACAACGGTTTTTGGGCCGTACACCATGACACCCGACACGTCCAGTCTCATTGAGCGCGACGACCAGCAGTTGCAATTGATTCCATCGAGCCAAATGGACGCGGCTCTTTTTTCAGAATCAGAGTCACATGGAGAATACACGGCTGAGATCCTGTTTGAGCGCCACCGCGATAAGTATCTTGCCGCCGTTTCTTTTTTGTCAGAAGGCATCGGAATTCTGCGAATAGCAGGACTCCTGCATATCAGCCCGTCGAGTGTCATTGCCATCCGAGAGCGCGAAGGCCACGCCGTAGAAATAGAGAAAGGGAGATTGTCACGACTCGCCAGAGGCGCGGCCCGCTTGTGCGTGGAAGCCATCGTGGATTTGTTCCGCGATCCGAAGCGCGTTGAGGAGATCAGTCCGCGCGACCTAGGCATCCTGCACGGCATCCTTGTGGATAAGTCAGAGCTTCTGAGCGGCGGCGCGACGGCCCGGGTACTTCATGAGGAAGCCGTGCCGGGACATTCCGAGTTGATCGCATACTTGGAAGCCCTTCGTACCCGCGGGCCAATGGGTTCGGGCGGGAAGAGCGGCGAGCAAAAGGGCGAGGTGGATGGGCATGGCGAGACAGAGCCCGGAACGACACCCGCGGTGATCGACGTGACGGACCAGGTGCAGGTGGGACCGGCTGAAGGCGCGGCACCGGTGGCAAAGTCAGATTGTGAATCAGATGTGAAGGGCAGTATTGACCAACAAACAGGGGGTGAACGTGAGAATGATGTTACTCGTGATGTGCAGGATGCTGGGAATCAGGAGGGTAAACAGGCGGTCACCTGAGTGGGCACTGAGGCTGGCGCTGGGCGGGACGATCCGCCTGGCGTGATGGAACGGAATGGTTGTAGGCGTGTCAGGGTAGGCGCGTTCACGAGCATAAGGGGGGGGCGGGGGCGCGCGCGTGTGCATGGGGGCCGGTCAACCAAATGGGATGGAGGCTGGAAGAATTTCTGGCAAAGGGAGGTCGGAATGAAGAAGACGGTTTACAAACTGACGACTCAGGACAACAAGACGCGAGTTGGTGAGATGAATGAAACTCAGTGGGGACTGGGTTGCACGTTCACGGCGGATGGGCAATCGGATTCGCTATGTAATTCTCATTGGATCCACGCCTATGCAGACCCACTGCTAGCCGTGTTCATGAACCCAGCGCATGCGAACATCCGAAATCCCGTGTTGTGGGAATGCGACGCGAAGGTGGGACTTGACCATGCCGACAAACTCGGATGCACCAGCCTGACGACGTTGAAGATTTGCGCACTTCCAGAAGTCACCACTGAACAACAGGTTCGATTCGCAGTTCTTGCCGCTCTCTCTGTCTATCGACTCTGGAAGAAGTACGA
>JBDKSR010000495.1:0-3593 GCA_039680545.1 Bryobacteraceae bacterium
TCATGACGTGGCTCAGAATGTCGCCTTGGCCCTGCCCGGCAAGATTGAAGTAGGTGTGATTGGTCAGGTTGAGAACCGTATCTTTATCGGTGGTCGCGCGATACTCGATTCGGAGTTCATTCTTGTCGCTCAACGAGTACGTTACCGTGGTGGTGAGATTGCCGGGGTAGCCCTCTTCACCATCCTTGCTGACGTAGGTCAGTTCAAGAGCCGGTCTGCCGCCAACGGTGATTTCCCTAGCTGCCCAGACGGCCTTGTCGAACCCTTTGATGCCGCCATGCAGCGTATTCGCCCCGTCGTTGCACGCGAGCTTGTACTCGACACCATTCAAAGTGAACCGTCCCTTCGCGATACGGTTCCCGTACCGTCCGACGAGAGCGCCGAAGTAGGGATGCGTGCCGAGATAGCCATCGAGAGAATCGAAGCCGAGCACGATGTCGTCCAACTTGCCCGCGCGATCCGGAACCTTCAGAGACACGACAATTCCGCCGAAAGTCGTGATCTTGACTTCGGCTCCGTTCTTGTTTTGCAGAGTGTAAAGGTCCACGGCCGTGCCATCGGCCGTCTTCCCGAATGGTTCTTTCCTCACCTTAGTTCCTTCCTGAGTCTTCTTCTGACCGGCCGGGCCGCACGAGAAGCCGGCCAACAGGCCGAGAATGATTGCAGCGTGCAGTGTTGTGCGCAGCATAGGATTGGGCTCCCTAGAGGTCCGGGCGCCTAAGGCAACAAGATACCACAGGGGCTCGCGAGCCCTGCTACCGCGGTGCGGCGGGCTCCTTCGCAAACTGTTCCCAACGCTGTTCGATCCGCGCGGCGGGAGGCATGCCGCGATGCACGTAGAGCCCATAACGGAGATGAAGCGGCTTGCCGCGCGTGAGAACCACGTCGCCCGCTTCCGTAATCAGAGCGCCCATCCAGCCATCTTGCCGGACGTGAAAATGCGACGGGTAGCTGGGATTCGCAGGATGGTCCATTAAGGTGAGACCTTCGATCACGCCCGGCATGACCGGACCGGAGTAATCCACCCATTTCGCACGCTTGCGGAACATCGCCTTCTCGCCCGTGACTCCCTCAGAGTTCCTAAGAAGTCCGCCGCCGTACTGCGCGCTGATGGTCTTGGCGACACGAACGCCGATGGGTCCAAACTGTTTCTGCTGCTTCAGCCTGACATCCGAGGAAGCCGGCTCTAGTTGAAGGTCGATCGTCAGAATCCATTCTTTGTCCGGGAGAATCTCCACTCGCACAACTCTGCGTTCGTTGAGCAGCACTTCACCGGTGTGCGCGATCCAGTGAGAGATGGTCTCTACCGACGCGGCATCGTCACCGTCCTCGAGTTTCACAACACGGTCGTGAACGATGCGTCCCTGGTTCGGGCTGTGATCCGACCAGAAATCGACACCGTTTACATCAATCAAGGAGATCCAGACCGAGTTGTGGTGGCTGTGCCCATACGGATCGCCGGGATGTCCCATACGGGTCAGCGTGCGGCCGGAGGGACCAATGATCGGGAACACGAAAGGCCGGTTCAACCCCGGGCCAAAGTGAAAGCAGGCGATCTCCTGACCGTCACGCTCAAACGACACCTGGTCGTATGGCTGCGGAACAGCCTGCACATGCGGCACAGGCTTCGCGTCAGGCAGCGGGGATTGCGCCGGAAGGTTCGCGCAAACCATCAGAAGGATGCAGAGAACGCTAAGGGTAACCCGTCGAAAGCGCATGACAGAAAGGTTACCGCGAACCGGCGCGCGAGCGGCGCACGGACGCTATTCCGCAACGAGGCGCGGTTCTCCGCTGTAATACTTGTCGATGTTGTGCCGGTCGAGAATCACGTGCTCCGTGTACACGGCGGGAGGTACCTGCTCGCCGCTCAGCAGTGATAACGCGAGACGAATCAGCTTTTCCCCATAACGCTCCGGGAAGTATGCAATCGAGGCAATGAGCCGGCTGGCCGGGTTCCTGATCTCTCCCCTGCTCTCGGTCGCGTTGTGTCCCACGATGGCAGTGTCCTGCTCACGGTCGTCCGCACGCAGAGCCTGGAGCACTCCAAGAGAAGTCACATCATTGAAACCTGATATCAGCAATCGTGTGCCGCGTTTCAGTCCGCGCAGGAACCCCGCCATCACCTCGCGGCTCGGATCCGTGTGGCTGCGCCCGTCCAGATGAATTACGCGAGACTCATCCATGCGCCCGACGGTTTCCCTGACTCCGAGGAGCACTCCCGCCAGCCGCGCCTGGACCGCCGAGCTTGCCGTCGACGATTCCACGAGCACTATGCGATCGAACTGTCCCGCCCAATTTTCCAGTGCAAACTTGCCGAGCACCTCTCCGGCCAGCTTGCCGGCGCGGAAGTTATTGGCCCCGAAATAGACGGCGCCGGGAACCGGCTGCTCAATGCTTATGAATGGAATCCGCGCGTGGGCAAAGACGTCCGCAGCAGCATGCACGATGGACTCAATCGGTTGAAAGCTCATCGCGATATCGACTTTGGCGTCGATCAGCAACTGCACGTTCGTCAAACTCGTTTCCAGATCCTCTTCACGGTTGTCAACAACAAGCACATCTACGCCGGCTTGCTCGGCCGCCAGGTGGATGCTATTCGCAACGTCGACTCGAAACGAGGTGCCTTTCAGGGGAGCGCAGTAGCCAACCATCACGCGCCGCCGCCTCGTAGTGAGCCGGTACTTCTTGTTGTCGAGGCGCTCGACGTAGCCGCGCTCTTCAAGCGTGCACAGCAGGCGGAACACAGCGTTCCGTTGGATCCCGCTCGCCGCCGCAATCTCCTGAATGTTCATAGGCAATGGGCCGCGTTCGAGCAACTCCATCACCTTCAATCCCTTCTCGAGCGTCCCCACACGGTACTGATCTCTATCCGGACTCTCGGTCCGCTTGTCTCGTGCCTTTGGCATATCTGTAGTTTTCAATATATGAACGCTGCGGTCCGCCGTGTCAAGCCCCTCGCGGGGCGGTATTGATTTTGTTAATCGCCTTAATTTTCGGCGCAATTTGCTTGACACGAGCCGGTCACTTGCTATAAAAGGCTGTGTACGGCGAATTATGCGTGTTCAATTTTTGAACAATGAACATTGAGGTACCGACGGATGCTGAGAAAGAATAACGGATGACCAGGATTCCCCATTTCCGGTGGTTGGTGGCGGCAGCGCTGTTCCTGGCGACCGCGCTCAGCTTTTTCGACCGGCAGGTCCTCTCGGTGCTTGCGCCGCCGATCATCGCCGACCTCAGGATGAACGACGTCTCATACTCCTGGGTGGTGTTTGCATTCCTCCTGAGCTACAGCGTGATGTTCACAGTGGGTGGATGGATGATCGACCGGTTGGGGACACGGCTCGGGATGGCGTTGTCGGTCGGGATCTGGAGTCTGGCCAGCCTGCTTCATGCAGTGGCCAACAGCGCGTTCGGCCTCGGTGCATTCCGTTTCCTCCTGGGAGTCGGCGAAGGCGGCTGCTTCCCCGGAGCGGCAAAGGCGGTTCTGGAATGGTTCCCGAAAAAAGAACGCGCGATGGCGATGGGCTTTGCGACCGCGGGCGGTTCGGCCATTGGAGCGGTGCTCGCGCCGCCGGTCATTGTATGGGCAT
>JBDKSR010000496.1:0-2104 GCA_039680545.1 Bryobacteraceae bacterium
GCCGGGAAAACAAGGATTGCCGTTGCCTTTTCAGCCAGTGCTTTTGCGTGCGGCGATTTAGTGTACAACTTCTGAAGGGCCACCTTTGCGTCACGGTTCAACTCTGCGGCTGACGCAGCTTGTGAAGGACGAGCAGCCACGAGCGCCAGTGCAAACAGCACAGCTACACAAAAACCTGTCATGAAAGACCTGTATCCCATCATGGCACCCTCCTTTTTTCTGACGGCTCATTGGTCGTAGCGAGGGGTATCGTCCCGGCAAGTTCGTAGTTGACCGCTGCGCTGATCTTGTTCTCGATCTGATAGTATCGCGCTACCTTTACGTCAGTCAGGGCCTTGCGGAACCTGGGAAGGTATGCAGTGCGAAGTTTCAGCTGCAACCCCTCGATCGCCAGATACTCATCAAGAAGTCTCCTGGCCGTGTTGTTGTCCATTTTTGCGTAGGCATCGGAATAGTCCCTGATCAGTTTCGCCAGACGGGTCCGAAGAAGGAACAGTTCATTCTGATACTGTTCATAGACCGGCCAGAAGGCTTTTGCTTCAGCGTCCGTAAGCTGCATGTTCTCGGCGACGAGGAACTTCTTGTCCGCTTTGATCTTTTCAAGGACGATCTGCATGTTGCCAGAGGGGCCGTTCTGCGCCGCAAGCGGTAAAGCGATCGCCACCGCAGTCACGCACATTATAATTCTCTTCAAAACTCTCATTTTTCCCCCTTGCCCGGGCCGTCCGGGCGCTATACGGCCTATTTTTTATTGCCGCGCCAGGGCAAGCCGGATGGCATCCTCCGGGTTGACCATATGATCCGCGGCCTGTGCGCCTTCGGCGATTGCGAGCTGAACGCCCTTGACGGTGCCGTTGAAGCGGTTGTCTCGGGCGCCGTAGTCCGGGGAAACCGGGGCACCGCTGTCCTCGCCCACGTCGCAGCCGTCGTCGGCCGAGAAGACCGTCGCCAGGGTTGCCTCAATGTCCCCCTCACCGACCTTCTTGCCGTCGGTGTACAGGGTCACCTTACCGCCTTTGCCCATCCCGCCGCCTGCATAGGCGAACTCCATGCGCACCTGGTGCTGTCCCGCGGGGAGCTGGCTCGCGGCCTCGACAAAGAAGTGCTTAAAGCCGCCCCAGTTGTAGCAGTACTTGAGCTTGCCGTCCCTGGCGTAGAGGCTCCAGCCGCCGATGTTCGCGCCCTGGGAAATGATCACGCCCTCGGCGCCTTCGTCCGGCACGACGATCTCGGCCGTGACGGAGTGAGACTTGTTCTTGAGGTTCAGGACGCAGTTCTCCGGGAGGCGCCCCATCCCGCCGAAGAGGAGCTGCATTTTGCCCTTGATCAGCACCGGCCGGCCGGCCGTGTCCGGGTTCATCTTTTCCATCAACCGGTCGTCGAGGGGCAGCACCTTGTAGCGGGTCGCCTCGATGAGCCACAGGCGCTGCAGCTCGTGGAGCTTCTGCGGGTTCTGCCTGGAAACGTCCTTCGCCTGGCTCCAGTCTGTATTCGTGTTGTAGAGTTCCCAGATGTCGTCGTCGAAGGGCGGTACCTTTGCCGCAATTTCGGCCCAGGGCGTCCGGTGTTTCGTTACCGCGGTCCAGCCCTTGTGATAGATGCCGCGATTCCCGAACATCTCGAAGTACTGGGTTTCGTGCCGCTCGGCCGCGCCGGCGTCGTTAAAGGAGTAGAGCATGCTAACCCCCTCGATCGGGTCCTGCGGGATGCCGTTGACCGAGACCGGCTCGGGGAGCCCCGCCGCCTCGAGGACCGTCGGTGCGACGTCGATGATGTGGGAGAACTGGGAGCGGATCTCGCCTTTGGCCTGGATTCCCTTCGGCCAGTGCACAATGGTTCCGTTGCGCGTGCCGCCCCAGTGCGAAGCGACCTGCTTGGTCCACTGGTAAGGCGTGTTCATCGCGTGCGCCCAGCCAACGGCGTAGTGGTTGTATGAATCGGGCCCTCCGAGCTTGTCGATCCGTTCCATCAGGTACCCGGGCGTCTCGAGCGACTGCAGCATGTTGAAATAGCTCATCTCATTGTAGCAACCGTTGATCGACCCCTCGGCCGACGCTCCGTTGTCACCGATAATGTAGTAGACGAGTGTGTTCTCGAGTATTCC
>JBDKSR010000497.1:0-26184 GCA_039680545.1 Bryobacteraceae bacterium
GTCGGCTTCACCAAGCGCGAGCGCGTCTGCGTGGCGTGGTCCACCGTCACGTCCGAGCGCCTCATCAGGCAGTTCGGTCACGTGCGGCCCGCCCATCACCACCTTGATCCCGGCCGCGCGAAGCGCATCAGCCACCCGGTACGCTTTGGCGATCATCCGGGTCATCGCGCCGATTCCCACGAGCCCGACGCCGTTCTTCTGAACGAAGTTCACAAGATCTGCATCGCTCATCGGCTGCGCATTGCCGTCGATCAGGAGGACTTCATGGCCAGGAGGGGTTAAAGCCTGAAGGAGGAACATCCACAGGTGCGGCATGAAATTGCGAGTCACGCCGTTGTCCGGATTATAGAGAAGAATCTTCACATGTACCGGCTTCTCGACACACCCACACTGGTCCCGGTCAACGCCGGTCACATATCGAAGGCGAAGTCACGCCAGTAGACGCGGCTTCGCCTATTTTCAATAACTTACAGGGGAATCTTTACCAGCGAGGCTCTCGGCGCCGGCCGAAGCCACCGCCACCACCGCGGTTTCCGCCCCTGCCGCCACCACCACCGCCGCCGAACCGGTTTCCACCGCCGCCGCCACCCGTACGCGCTTCGCGCGGACGTGCTTCGTTAACGTTCAGTGCGCGACCGTTTAGCTCGGTGCCATTCAACGCAGCGATCGCTCTGGTCGCTTCATCGCTGTTGGCCATTTCGACGAACGCAAATCCCCTGGATTGTCCAGTGTCACGGTCACGAACAAGACTAACGCGTTCGACCGTGCCGTAAGCAGCAAACGCTGCCTCCAGTTCTTCCTGTGTGGTCTGGTAGGAAAGGTTTCCTACGAAGATGTTGGTCATTCCATACTCCTCTGAGTTGCCCAAAAGCACTCTGTTTTCAATGGCGAGCTAGTCTCGGCCGGACATTTATAGGCAGGCGAACGTAGCAAGCAAACACGCTACCACTCGTAGCGCTACCCGAATGGTACCACGACCCGCAAGTGGGCACAATCACATATTTCTTGTCTGTCTGGCGTCTGCCGGCCGGCGCCGGAACCGCCGCGGCAAGAACGCTATAGTCGAAAGTGAGGCGGAAAAGCGTATGTTTGGAGCCCATTTCGAGTGGATTTTGAGGACATCTGTCATCACTGCGATCGCGTGTTGCGCGACCACGCTGGTCGCGGGGGAGCCGGTCCCGGCAAGCGACGAATACCGTAAGGCGTTCCTCGAGAAGTTTCGACGGACCGGGTTGAGCACCACGCCGGGCGACGGAATGATGCTTCGAATTCTGATCGAAAGCCGGGGGGCCAAACGCGGCGTGGAAATTGGCGCCGCGGCCGGTTTCGGAGCCATCAACATGGGGATCGCCTTCGAACGAACCGGTGGCCATCTTTATTCACTCGAAATCGATCCTCAGCGAGTGCAGACCACGCGCCAGAATCTCCGGAAAGTTGCGCTCGATAGGACGGTTACCGTCATTGAGGGTGACGCCTTGCAGACTCTCCCGGCGCTCACCGGTGAGTTCGACTTCGTATTTATCGACGCTGTGAAGCGCGATTACTTTAAGTACCTCAAGCTCATCGAGCCGAAGTTGAAGCCGGGAGCCGTCATCGTTGCCGACAATGTTATCGCCTACGAATCGTCCATGAAGGACTTTCTCGATTACCTTCAGACCAGCCCCAACTACGACACCGTCATTGTCCGGGCCTCGATGGATAAGGGCGACGGCATGTCGGTCAGCTACAAGATCCGCTGAAAACAAAAACGGCGCGGAGTCATGCCCCGCGCCGCCCTCAATATGATCCAAAACCGCGCTAGCCGAGGAATTTCCAGCCCTTACGGAAATTCGGTTTGAGCAACGCGTTCGCCGCTTCGTTATTCGTGAAGCGCTTCTTCTTGGCGTCCCAGTCGAGTTTGCCTTTGCCAGGTGCGACCCGCATGGCGATCACGCCGAGTAGCATCCACTCGACGAATGGCCCGGCCACACTGAAGTTCGAGCAAGACGGTTCGCCGCCCTTGCATGCGCGGATCCAGTCGCGGTAGTGTCCCGGCGACCGAGTGAGCAACTGCGCAGGCATCTTGTAGTCCTTCATCTTTGCGACCGGGATCAGGCGCGTATCCGACCCGTAGCACCCGGTCGTGATCATGCCTTTGTCGCCGATAAACAGGCTGCCGTTGGCGCTGTCGCCCTTATCTCCAAGCAATTCGCCGGCGGGAACGCCCTGGATGTCCGGCTGACCCTTCATATCGTCATGCCAGAAAACCTTGACAGCGGGCATCGTTCCCCGTGCCGGGAAGTCGTACCGGATCAGGGTCTTCCGCGGGAACGTATACTTGCTCTCACCCTCGATCGAAACGCATTCCACACTCACCGGATCTGCCAGCCAGAGCGCCATGTTCGGTGTGCCGAGGATGTGGCAAGCCATGTCGCCGACCGCTCCGCAACCGAAATCGGGGAATCCACGCCAGTTGTGCGGCACATACGCCGGGCTGAACGGCCTCGGAGTGGATCCTCCAAGCCAGGCTTCCCAATCCAAGGTAGAGGGAATCGGGGCTTCCGTCGGAACTACGTCCGGACCTTGCGGCCAATAGACCAGCGGCCGGTTGGTCCAGGCGTGAACTTCGGCTACTTGCCCGATAGCTCCGTCCCAGATCATCTCGCAGCACTGCCGGGCGCCTTCATTCGAGTAGCCTTGGTTGCCCATCTGCGTCGCAACCTTATATTTCGCGGCGGCCTTCGCCAGTTCCTGCGCTTCCCAAACCGTGCGCACCAGCGGCTTCTGGCAATAAACGTGTTTGCCGCGCGCCATGGCCCACATGGAGGCCGTACCGTGCATATGGTCCGGGCAGGAGACCGTGACGGCGTCAATCTCTTTCTCGTGCTTGTCGAACATCCGCCGGAAGTCTTTGTACTTCGGCACGTTCGGGAATTCTTTGAAGGTCTTCTCGGCCCGCTTATCGTCCGGGTCCGCGAAGGCAATGATGTTCTCGGGCAAGCAGCCCATGATGTCGGAGCGGCCCTTACCACCCGCACCGATCGCGGCGACGTTGAGTTTTTCGTTTGGAGACTTGTAGCCAAGCCTCTTGAGCGAACTGACGCTACCAAACCCGCCCGCCGGTACCGCCCCGGCTAGCAGCGCGCCATAGAAAAAATGCCGTCTGGAAAAAGGCTCATGTACCATAACTGATGACCTTCCTTTAATTCTCTCGTTATGAAACTAACATGCTACACCATAGCCGGCCCGGCTTTCAGGTGAGCGTCCGTAAAGAATGCGGAGATGAAGAGACGGCCGCCGCAATCTTTCAGTTACGAAGTCCACTGAAAACAAAAACGGCGCGGAGTCATGCCCCGCGCCGCCTTCCAATGTGAACTGATGTCCGGTTAGCCGAGGAACTTCCAGCCCTTCCGGAAATTTGGCTTGAGTAATTCGTTCGCCTTGCTGTTGTTCGTGAAACGCTTCTTCTTGGCGTCCCACTCCAACTTGCCCGCGCCCACTCCGAGCCGCATGGCGACTACGCCGAGCAACATCCACTCGACGAACGGCCCGGCCACGCTGAAGTTCGAGCAAGACGGGGCGCCGCCTTTGCATGCGCGGATCCAGTCACGGTAGTGTCCCGGCGACCGCGTCAACAACTGCTGCGGCATCTTGTATTCCTTCATCTTCGCGGCCGGCACAAGACGGGTACCAATTCCGTAGCAGCCTGTGGTGATCAGGCCCTTGTCGCCGATGAACACGCTGCCGTTGGTGTCGTCGTCGCCGAGCAACTCCCCTGCTGGAACTCCCGGGATGTCCGGTTGCGCCTTCATGTCGTCATGCCAGAAGACCTTGACCGGTGGCATTGTCCCCCGCGCGGGGAAGTCATACCGGATCAGTGTCTTCCGTGGGAACGTGTACTTGCCCTCGCCCTCCATCAAGAGGCACTCCACGCTGACCGGATCCGCCAGCCAGAGCGCCATGTTTGGCGTCCCGAGGATGTGGCACGCCATGTCGCCGACCGCTCCGCATCCGAAATCGGGGAACCCGCGCCAGTTGAGCGGCAAATACGCCGGACTATATGGCCTGTTAGTCGCACACCCGAGCCAGGCTTCCCAATCCAGGGTCGGAGGAATCGGGGCTTCCGCCGGAACGACATTCGGCCCCTGCGGCCAGTAGGCGAGCGGCCGGTTGGTCCAGGCGTGAACTTCGGTTACCTGCCCGATCGCCCCATCCCAAATCATTTCACAGCACTGCCGGGCCCCCTCGTTCGAGTAGCCCTGATTGCCCATTTGGGTGGCAACTTTGTATTTCTCGGCAGCTTTCTTCAGCTCGAGCGCTTCCCAAACCGTGCGTACCAGCGGCTTCTGGCAGTAGACGTGCTTACCGCGAGCCATGGCCCACATTGCGGCTGTGCCATGCATATGGTCCGGGCAGGAGATCGTGACAGCGTCGATCTCTCTTTCGTGTCTATCGAGCATCTGCCGGAAGTCTTTGTACTTCGGCACATTCGGGAACTGTTTAAACGTCTTCTCGGCCCGTTTGTCGTCCGGATCGGCGAAGGCGACGAAATTCTCGGGCAGGCAGTAGTTGATGTCGGCGTGGCCCTTGCCGCCAGCGCCAATTGCTGCGATGTTGAGCTTTTCGTTCGGAGACTTGTAACCGAGCCTCCTGAGCGAACTGACGCTTCCGAATCCGCCTGCCGGGACCGCTCCGGCCAGCAGCGCGCCATAGAAGAAATGCCGTCTTGAAAATGTCTCTTGTGCCATAACAGATGACCTTCTTTTAATACTTCGCGTACGCGATCTATATGCTACACCAAAGCCGGTCCGGCAAACATGCCCGCCAAGCTGGAAGAATGCGGGCTGGAGGCGCCCACGCAGGCAGCCATCGTGATCGAGCCGTGTTCGGTGCCACACTGGATAGGGCGCCCACATGGTTATCCGTCCTGAGACCCCAAACGATTACGAATCCATCCGAGAGATAAATATTGCGGCTTTTGCCGATCATCCCTATAGCCATCAGACCGAGCACCTGATTGTCGAGGCCCTGAGGGCCGCCAGGGCACTTACAGTTTCCCTGGTCGCCGACATAGATGGAGAGGTCGTCGGGCACATCGCCTTCTCGCCGGCCACGATCAATGGAATGGAGTGCGGGTGGTTCCTGGCCGGGCCATTAGCGGTTCTGCCCGATTTTCAAAGGCAGGGCATCGGGCAGCAATTAGTCGGGACGGGACTGAAAGCCATCCGTGACCTGGGTGCGAAGGGGTGCGTTCTGGCCGGCAATCCTGCGTTCTACGTCCGTTTCGGGTTCCGCCGAAGTTCCGAATTGGTCCTCGATGGCGTTCCGCCGCAGTTTTTCGTGTGCCTGCCGATGGATGAGACGATTCCACAGGGCAAGGTGGCCCATCACGCTGCCTTTTCGGTTACGGCCTGAGCCGGTCTATCTGCCCGATCACTGGGGTCAGAAACCCGGTCAGAGGAATCAGGACCGGCGGTAAGATGGGCGCATGCGGACAGATAGACGGGAGTTTCTCAGGACGGCGTGCTCAACGGCGGCTGCCCTCACGGTAGGTTCTTCGCTATCCTCCGTCGTGGCTGAAGCCCGCGGGGGAACCATGAAGAACTGGGTTTGGATCCCCACGAATACGAAACGGTCAGCCGACGACTGGAAGCGCCGCTTCGCCCTCATGAAGGAATCCGGCGTCCAGGCAATCCTTCCCGAGGTGTACGCAGGGAGGGAAGCTTTTTACGCCAGTAAGATGTTGCCGATCAAGACGGATTGGCTCGGGATGATCTTGCCGCTTGCGAAAGCCGAGGGTCTCGAGGTGCATGCGTGGATGTGGTGTATGCCCTGCATGAATCCGGACATCATGAAAGAGCATCCCGACTGGTACAACGTCAACGCCATGGGCGAGTCGGCGGTCGATAAGCCCGCCTATGTGCCTTACTACCGGTTCCTCGATCCGGGGCGCCCCGAAGTCCGGAAATGGGTGCAGGGAATTGTGGACGATCTGGCGAGCATCCCCGAACTTACAGGGGTCCATCTCGACTACATACGGCATCCCGACGCCATCCTGCCCAAGGGCCTGTGGAAGAAGTACAAAATCGTGCAGGATCGCGTTTACCCCGAGTATGACTACGGTTATTCAAGCTACGAGCGTTCTCTCTTCAAGGAGAAGTACGCGGCGGACCCGATCTCACTGAAGTCTTCCAAACTCCAGGAGAAGTGGTTTAAGTTCCGCCTCGATATGGTGACCGACCTGGTGAACCTATACCTTGTGCCCGCCGCGAAGGCCAAGAAGAAGATGATTACGGCGGCGGTATTTCCGGGGCCCGGCATGGCCCGGACGCACGTGATGCAGGACTGGGGGCGCTGGAAACTCGATGCGTTCCTGCCGATGCTGTACAACAGCTTCTATGAGGCCGGTCCGGAATGGGTCGGCGCACAGACCAAAGAAGGCGTCCGCGCCGTAAAGAAGCCCCTGTATAGCGGCCTGTTTGCCGGTCCCATGGATGAGGCTACGTTCACGAAAACCGTGGAGATTGCCCGGGCGGCTGGTGCATCCGGGGTTTCGATCTTCGCCGACGGCGGGATGAACGACGCCAAATGGAAGGCGCTTCAGAAACTTACAGCGGCCAAGCGGGGCTAACCGGGCGGTAGAATGTAGGTGTGGTGGTACGACGTTGCCTCGCGGGCCTCTTCGTCGCGTTCGCGCTCTTTGGGCAGACTGAGTTCTTCCCATTGGAGATGGTCCGGCCGGGCATGCGCGGCACCGGGAAAACGGTCTTTTCCGGAAGCCGCATAGAAGACTTCAGCGTCGAGATCCTCGGCGTCATCGAAAACGTCGGCCCCAAGCAATCCCTGGTTCTCGCGCGCCTGGCCGGAGGTCCGCTCGCGACTACCGGCGTCCTGCAAGGCATGAGCGGGAGTCCCGTGTACGTCGAGGGCAAACTGCTTGGTGCGGTCGCGATGGCATTCCCGTATTCGAAAGAGCCGATCGCGGCCATCCGTCCCATTCGGGACATGCTGCTCCGTGCGCGAGCCGGTTCGTCCCGCCCGGCTCGCACACGGGTGTCGCTACTGGATCGTAACGTCACCGGGGCATTTGTGCCGCCCGAAGAGGTCCTCGCCGGCCAATCGAGGTTGGTCGATATCGCCACGCCGATCTCGTTCGGAGGTTTCACAAGCGGCACGATTGAGCATTTCGCCCCCCAATTGCGTGCCCTCGGGCTGGAACCGGCGCAGGGCATGTCCGGTGGAGGGAAAGCCCTTCGGAATGCCGCGACGCCTGCCGCGATACAGCCCGGGTCGATGATCAGCGTCGAGCTCCTTTCGGGCGACATGAACATGGGGGCGGATGGCACAGTGACGTGCGTGGAGGGACAGAACGTGTACGCCTTCGGCCATCGGTTCCTCTCCATCGGGACGACGGAGTTGCCGTTCGCGCGCTCTGAAGTTCTGGCCCTTCTGCCTAGCCTCTCCAGTTCTTTCAAGATCTCAGCTCCGCGAGAGTGGGCCGGAACAATCGTCGAGGACCGCAGCACGGCAGTAAGCGGATTTCTTGGACGCCACGCCGGTACGGTGCCGTTGTCAATTGAAGTGATCCGCGGGGGCAGCCGGGGCACGACGGCGTCGTCCATCTATCGAATGGAGATGGTGAACGACCGGTTCCTCGCGCCATTCCTCGTCCAGATGGCCCTGTACTCAGCCGTCGACGCCACCGAGCGCACCGTCGGCAGTTCGACCATCACCCTAAACGGGATCATTGAGTTCCGCGACGGGACGGCCCCTATCCGCCTCAGTAACTCATACTCCGGAGAGTTCAGCGTTCCGCAGCAGGCCTCGCTCGCTACCGCGGTGCCGCTCGCCTATGCCCTGCAAAGCGGCTTCGACTCCCTGCAACTGAAGGACGTGAAACTGAAGATTGAGGCGTTCGACGAAAAGCGGCAGGCGCAGATCGATCAGGCGTGGGTGTCGCGCCAGGAAGCCCAGCCCGGCGATACGGTGGATCTCAGTGTTGTTTTGGTCAAGCCGAACGGCAGCGAGATCACGAAGCGGGTATCTTACAACGTCCCTGTCGGCATGCCGGAGGGGCCGCTGTATTTCACGATCGCCGACGGTAACGCCACGAATCTGACGGAATACCGGCGGTTTGTTGGTGCGCCGCCACGTTCGCCGTCGCAACTGGTCGCATTATTGAATTCATTGCGGAGCAACACGAAAGCTTACTTCCGTGTCTGGCGTGCGGATGCAAACTATGACGTCCAGGGACACGATTTTCCCTCGCCGCCCGCTTCACTCGAACAGGTACTGGCGCATACGCAGACGGCCCTCGGCGCCGGCATCCCCAGCCGTAATTCAAAGATCGCCGAAATCGAGATCGATGCCGGCGAGGTTGTTGTAACGGGATCGAAGACCGTCCAGGTGAAAATTACAGAATGAGATACGGCCTGCCGTTTTTCCTGCTCGCGCTGCTCTCCCTAGACGCTAACGCGGCGCGAACAGCCACATGGGAGATGGGCAGCTATCAGGACTTTCTGCGCGGCCAGTTCACGGGCATCTCATTGAGCCGCCAGGGCCGTTTGATGCTGGCGCCCAAGACCGAGACCTTGTTCGCCTCCGGCCAGCCCGTCATCTGGAGCCTGGCGCAGGCGCCCGACGGCACGTTGTATGCGGCAACCGGCCATCGCGGCCGCGTCTACCGCATCGATAAGTCCGGCAAGGGCGACGTAATCTGGACCGTGGACCAGCCCGAAGTCTTCGCCATCGCCCTGGATTCCAAAGGGACTTTGTATGCGGCGTCTTCTCCGAAAGGCAAGGTCTATCGCATCGACGGCCGCAAGGCGGAGGAATTCTTCTCGCCTGGTTCGGTCTACATCTGGTCGCTTGCCTTCGCCAAGGACGGGACCCTCTTCGTAGGCACCGGGGACGACGGCAGGATCTATCGCGTCGACCGGTCTGGCAAGGGCGAGATTTATTACGAAACCGGTCAGACGCACGTGACGTCGCTCGCGTTCGACTCGCAGGGCAGGCTGCTGGCTGGCACCGAGCCGAACGGCATTCTTTACCGCATCGAGGCCAAGGACAAGGCTTTCGTGCTGTACGATGCCGACCTTCCTGAAATCCGCGCCATCGCCTCCGGTCCTGGCGGCGTCATCTACGCCGCGGCGCAGGGCGGAGCCAGCACTCGCAAGGGAATCACGGGAGCGCAAACCTCGCCGGGTTCCACCGGCCAGCCCGTCGTCAGCGCCACAACCACCAGCATCACCGTCATTGACGAAGCGCAGGGCGGCGTCGAGATCAAACCGAAGCCCGAGGCGGGTAAGCCCGCTGCGGCCACGCCGCAAATTACGACACAGTTCTCTCCGCTCATTGATGTGGCCGGTGTCGAGAAATCGGCGCTGTACGCGATCCATCCCGACAACACCGTCGAAACGCTGTGGAGTTCGAAAGAGGAGAACATTTACGACGTCCTCCCGCAGGGTGACCAGGTGATTCTTGCGACAGACGGCAAGGGGCGCATCTATCGCCTCGGGGCCGATCGTAAAGTAACATTACTTGCGCAGACCAACGAGAGCGAGGCGACGCGACTGCTCCGCGAGCCAGACGGTTTTGTCGCAGCTACTGGAAACCTGGGGAAGATTCTCCGTCTCGCGTCCGTCCTCGAACCGAAAGGAACGTACGATGCGCCTGTCCACGACGCGGGAACGGTTGCCCGGTGGGGAAAACTGAGCTGGCATTCCGAGACGCCCGGCAGCCGCGGACGGATCGCGTTCCGTACACGTTCAGGAAACGCGGCGCGCCCGGACAAGACCTGGAGCGACTGGTCCGAGCCGCTTGAAGATTTGCGCGGCAGCCAGGTGTCGAGCCCCAACGCGCGCTACATTCAGTGGCGGGCTGAATTAACCGGCGGCGACGCCGAATCTCCTGTGCTCGACAGCGTGACCGTCACGTATCTTCCGCAGAATTCGCCGCCCGCCCTGAGAAGTATCACCGTGGCCGCGCAGTCTCCGGCTTCGGATTCGCGCAAGCAGGATACGGCGCAGCCGGCGGCTGCCGGTTCGTACAGCATCACGGTGAGTGATACGGCAGATACGGGTGCTTCCACGTCGGCAGGCACGCCCACGCAGACTCTCGCACGAACCGCGGCGCGTCAGATGCAGGTCACCTGGCAAGCCGACGACCCTGACGGGGATACGCTCGTGAGTTCGCTCTATTTCCGTGGTGAGGACGAACGGGAATGGAAGCTTGTCAAGGCAGACCTGCGGGAATCCACATTCACGCTCGATGGGGACGTGCTCGCCGATGGCCGTTACTTCTTCCGCGTGACGGTATCCGACCAGCCCTCGAATCCGCGCGACACTTCGCGCGAAGCGGAGATCGTGAGCGCACCGGTGCTGATCGACAATACGCCGCCACTCGTGACGGCAGGTACCCCTGTGCGGAGCGGGTCGAGTGTCTCCATCGAGTTCGAGGCGACTGACGCGGCAAGCTCCCTGCGGCAGGCTGAGTACTCTTTGGATGCTCGCCGCTGGATTCCGGTCGAGGCTGCCGACGGCATCACCGACTCCAGAAGCGAGCGGTTTCCCGTTCGTCTGGATAATGTCTCCCCCGGCGAACACTTGCTCGTGATCCGCGTCTACGATGCGGCTGGAAACGCCGGCCTCGCGAAGGTTGTTCTTCGGTAGGGCGCGCGAGCCAGCCTCCGCGTTCGACTTCGAACGTTGTATCCGGCAGTCCCGGTGTACCTCTCTGCTACCATAGCTTTTTCGCTACCATGCCTCTCTATCAAGTGGTCTTCCTGGCCGTGCTCCAAGGTGTAACCGAGTTTTTGCCCATCAGCAGCTCGGCTCATCTGGCTCTCACGCCGTGGTTGTTTGGCTGGAAGGATCAGACCCTGGTCTTCGACATTGCGCTGCACCTCGGCACCCTGCTGTCGATCCTCTTGTATTTCTGGCGCGATTGGATCCAGCTCGCCTGCCAGGGCTTCGGGGTCCGCTACACGAACGACCCGGAGCTTGGTAAGAACCCCCGACTCATGTGGCTGATCGCCTTGGCGACTGTACCCGTCGGCATAGCCGGACTGACGCTCGGTGATCAGGCGGAGAACGTTTGGAGGTTCAACCACATTCTGATCGGAGCAATGCTCATCGGAATCGGCCTGCTGATACTTTTGGCCGAGCGTCTCGGGCAGCGGCGTAAGGGCATCGGCGAGATTACCTTCATGGACACGATGTTGATAGGCCTGTCGCAGGCGCTGGCTCTTGTGCCGGGGACATCCCGCAGTGGCGTCACGATCACCGCGGGTCTGTTTCGCAACATCGACAGGGCTGCCGCGGCGCGCTTCTCCTTCCTTCTCTCGACTCCCGCCATCGCTGCGGCGGCCGCCAAAGCGGTCTATGAACTGGCGAAGCAGGGCGGCGTGGCCCCTGACATGCGCCTGCCCTTCGTCCTCGGAGTTGTAGTCAGCGCGATCACCGGGTGCTTGGTTATTGCTTTACTCCTGCGATATCTTCGCGAGCACACGCTGAAGTTTTTTGGCTATTACCGGATTGTTTTTGGCATAATAATAATGGTTCTGGCCACAATCTTCCGCTATCGAGCGGGATGAGCATTCTATCTCCTACACGACGGCCTCGTCTCAACGAGGTCACTGGTTTTCTTATCCTTTCGGCTGCCGTCATTCTCTGGCTGAGCCTTCTCTCCTATCACGCCCAGGATCCGTCCTGGAATACCGCAGGAGGTGAGGCGAGCCCGGAGAACCTGATCGGCTACGTCGGTTCCTACATTTCCGATCTGGTTCTTCAGGGTTTCGGGTTGGGAGCGTTTCTGTTCCCGCTTGTCCTGTGCCTGCTCGCCTGGAAGTGGATTCGATCGGACGAGATCGGCTCGCCCTACATCCGTATCACGGGTTTCGTTCTTCTCGTGGTGAGCTCCTGCGCAGCGCTCGGGCTTCTGCCTGAATGGCGTTTCTTTGGCAGCGCGATCTCGTCAGGCGGCTTGCTCGGTTCCGTGCTGGGCGGCCTGCTGCGCCGTTTGATGAACGTCACCGGAGCCGCCGTTTTCACGGGCACCTGTCTCGTGGTATCGGTGTATCTGCTTTCCACATTCACCGTCTCGAAAGTGGGCGAGTGGTTCCCGGGTCCTCTGCGCGCACTGGCTAACGCCCGGGAGCGTTGGCGCGCGAAAGCTGAAGCGCGAAGGCTGGAGAAAGCCGAGGCCGAACGCGCCAGACCGAAGCGCGTCCGCCTGGAGCCGCCACCTGAACGCGCGCCCGTTCCGGTACCTGTGGCAGCCGCGGCTGTCGAACAAGCGCCGGTCCCTTACGATGCTCCTCCATGGGAGGAACCGCCATCGGAGCCCGAACCGCCGCAAGACATCCCGATTGAAACGCTGGACGATGCCCCCCGGCCCGTGCGTGAAGAACCGCGTCCTATCGAGATCCACGAAATCGAGCCGGAACCGGCGCCCGTTCCTACCGCTGCTGCCGCTCCCGTCCGCGAGCAGCCTGACTATCAGTTGCCGCCGACCGAACTTCTGAACGAGCCGAGCGGCCGCAGTCCTTACGACCAGCAGGAACTGAAAGAGATTGCCGGACGCATCAAGTCCAAGTTCGAAGAGTTCAACGTCCTTGGCAACGTCGTGCAGATCAACCCGGGCCCGGTGGTCACGACTTTCGAATTCAAGCCCGAGGCCGGTATCAAGTACAGCCGCATCACGACGCTCAGCGAAGACCTCTGCCTCGGTCTGCAGGCGGAATCGATCCTCATCGAGAGAATTCCGGGCAAGCCCACTGTCGGCATCGAAGTGCCGAACACCAAAAGGGAAGTGATCGGGCTGCGCCAGATCCTCGAATCGCAGGAGTCTCAGAATTCTCCATCGCGGCTGACAATGCCGCTTGGCAAGGACATTAGCGGGCGCATCAAAGTCGCGGCGCTGGAGTCCATGCCGCACCTCCTCATCGCGGGATCGACAGGATCAGGCAAGAGCGTGATGTTGAACTCGATGATCATGTCGATCCTGTTCCGATCCACGCCGGAGCAGGTGCGCCTGATCATGGTGGACCCGAAGCGCCTCGAACTGGGGCTGTACGAAGGCGTGCCGCACCTGCTTACGCCCGTCATCACGGACCCGAAGAAGGCCACCAACGCGCTGCGCAACGCCGTGCTGGAAATGGACCGCCGCTTGCGCCTGCTCGCCTCCCAAGGCGTCCGCAACATCGAGCAGTTCAACAAGAAGATGCGCCAGCTTCAGGCCGAGCCGCGCAGCCTCTTCGGTGATGAAGACGAGACCACCGCCGAGGAATTGCAGCCGCTACCGTACATCATCATCCTGATCGACGAGTTGGCCGACCTGATGATGCTCGAGCGCGCAAACGTCGAGGAATCGGTGACGCGCCTCGCGCAGATGGCGCGCGCGGTCGGCATGCACCTGGTGCTTGCCACGCAGCGCCCGAGCGTCGACGTGATCACCGGCCTCATCAAGGCGAACTTCCCGGCGCGCATCAGCTTCCGCGTGGCCACCCGCGTCGATTCGCGCACCATTCTCGACGTGATGGGCGCCGAGCATCTGCTCGGCAAGGGCGACATGCTGTTCCTGCCGCCCGGTTCGTCGCGTCTGATTCGCGTGCACGGCGCGCTCGTTACCGAGGCTGAGATCAATCGCGTGGTTGACTTCTGGAAGCAGCAGGCACGGCCCGAGTATGACTCGACCTTCCTCGTTGCGCCGCCTTCGGACGACGACGAAACCAACGTCGAGGACATCGACGGCGAGGAGGACCCGCTTTACCACGACGCTGTTCGCGTGGTGCTCGAAATGGGTAAGGCTTCGACCTCGACCCTGCAGCGGCGTTTGCGCCTCGGTTATGGACGCGCGGCGCGCATCCTGGACATGATGCAGCGCGACGGCATCATCGGTCCGCCCGACGGCTCGAAGCCGCGTGAAGTTCTCAAACGCCCCGACTGGCTGGACGAGATCCAGAACTGACGGATCAGCCTTTTGCGCGAGCGGCTATCGCGTCGCGGAACGCTTCGAATAGCTTGAGGTCCGTCGCGTCGATGCGCTCCTCGGGATGCCATTGCACGGCGAGCACGAAGCGCTTCCCGGGCAACTCCAGGGCCTCGATCACAGCTCCCGGATCTCGCGCGGTAACTACGAGTCCGTTCGCCACGCGGCCCGCGCATTGATGGTGGCGCGAGTTCACGGTGTAGTCGTCCATTTTCAGGATTGATTCCAGGCGGCTTGCGGGATCGATCCTGACCGTGTGTAGCACAGCCTCTTTCGGCTGCCGATGTCCCTCGATGTGCTGGATGAGAGTACCTCCGAGGGCGACGTTAAGCAACTGGAGGCCGCGGCAAATCGCGAGAACCGGCAGGTCGCGATCGAGCGCCTCGCGCACCAGCTTGATCTCCCGGTCGTCCCGGTCGCGGTCCGGTGGTCCCGATTCGGCTTGACGCTCCGCGCCGTACAACGCCGGATCGACATCCGACCCGCCCGCCAGCATCAGGCCATCAAGACCATCAAGTGTTTCGCCATCTTCGACCGGTTGAATGCCCACAGCGCGAAGCGCCTCGCGGTATGCCCCGCGCTTGCTCTCCGGTGTCCGGCTCCCAAATGGAAGTGCGACTCTGAACATGGCTGAGATCAACCTCTTCTTTCAGTATGACGTGAGGACGGGGAGGCGGAAAACATCAGGCACATCTCACATCCAATCCGCGTTCGCGGCTGAAACGATCAGCTCCCTTACTGAAACCTGCGGAAAAGCCTCACACACTTTCGGGCTGAAGCAGTTCGTCTTACATAGTGGAGGTGAATACGGCTGGGAGTGCTGCCGCAGCCGTCAATACCTGCCGAACCCGCGGGGGTGCTCGACTTCCTTTCCATACCACCACAATGAGCCGAGCCAGGCGGCCGTGCACGGAATCAAGAACAGCATGCTGCGATCGGAAATCGAGGTTGCAGACAGGTACAGTACGGCTGCCTCCACCAGAGCCAGCACCGCGCCCGATAGACTCATCTTCCGCACCGAAAATCGCCAGCGCATCTGACGTTGCGGATCGCGGGCTGACTTATGGTGACCTATCGCGAGCGCGATGAGCGCGGCACCTAATCCAGCCAAAGGATCGGTCGGCAACGTTAGTAGTATCAGAAAGGAAATAACCACCACGTCCTTCGCGATCAGAACTTGCCATCCTCCCAACGGGAGGAGGCGATATCGTGATATCCCGGCATTCCCGTCTAGTCCGAAGAGACACTGCGAATAGGTCGACAGTGCAATCACGATCAGAACGCTAAGGATCACTAGCGCCTCGTTCGGTAAAGTCTTTGTAGTGAGGCGAAAAGCCAATACGCTAAGGCTCAACAGTAGTGCACAGTAGAAATCAAGCGTCGTGAGCAGTTCTCGCGCGTTCTTGCGGATGAGTTGGTTAAGCGGCACGGGGAGAGCCGGGATCTGACGAAACAGGCACACGCCGCTGACGGCCGGTAACCAGGAGACTGCAAATCCCGCGAGGGCCAAGGCCGCAATCACGCTCCACAGCCCGATAGTCACTCTCCCTTTCATTGTCCAGATCGCAAGCAACCCGATTACCCAAGCCATTGGATTGAGCCAAATACTCCCAATGCGCAGAAGCCAATGCTCGCGTTTAGTCAGCGGCAGTGCATTCAGCCGCGATGCGGGGATCTTGCGCAGGGGGTCGGCTGCTAACGGAAAAAGGATCACCAGCCCGAGGAGCAGGTAGATAAAGACTCCGGCATCCTGCATGATCAGCGCTGACACGATGACGAAGTTATTCCCGGTCAGCGACCAAAGTGATTTCTGGGTTCTCGCTTCAACCCGCGAGAGTGCTTTTAAGGTCGCGACGACCCCAACCATTTGACGTCCTCCAGAGACGGGGTTTCGACGAGGTCAAAGTAGTGCTGTTGTAATGTCGTCAGCCCATCTGATGCGGGGGCGTTCCAAACGATCTCTCCCTTACGGATCATGATCCATTGCGTCGCGATTTGCTCTACGGCTGGTAACACGTGTGACGTAAGGAGAACCGTGACGCCGCGTTGCGCCGCCATTTGCAGTAAGTGGCACATTGCTTTTGATGTAACCGGATCGATCGCCTCGAAAGGCTCGTCCAGAAACAATACCTGCGGATTATGCAGCAGAGCCATGGCAAAGGAAGTTTTTTTTCGCATGCCTTGGGAACAGGCAGTGGCAAACGTGTCCCGTCCTTCCTCCAGGCCCAACACACTGAGCAACTGTTCGGTTCGGGAATGCGCCACCTGCTTGTCCAGACCGTAGACGTCTCCAACCAGCCGAAGGTGTTCTTCCACGGTTAAGTCGTCAAACAGTCCGAGATCCTCGGGAAGCACTCCTATCCGACGCTTCAAGTCGGCCGGGTGTCGCGACGGATCGAAGCCGCAAACTTCCATCTCACCACCGGACTGCGGTAACAAACCCGTGAACATCTTCAATGTCGTTGATTTGCCCGATCCGTTGGGGCCGAACAATGCACAGATCTGGCCTTGCGTTACCTCGAAGCTGAGCCTATGCACAGCAGTGATATCACCGAAGCGGCGCGTCAGGTCGCGGCACCAAACGATCGCTCTGCTTTCTTTCATTTATCGGTCCGAATTCTATCGGCGAGGCAAGGTTTGAAGTCTGAAACTGCGATGTTAGCACTAGCCGATAGAGGTTGTTCGCAAGAAATCTGGGAAATGCCGTCCACCCAAGGGACGAGTTGTGGCGCTGGTTAGTTCCACCCAAAAAGTGCAACAATTGACCTTTCAATTGACAAACCTATCGTTTCTCTATAGAATTCAGACGGCGGATGGCTATGATGCGATGAATCCGTTTTAGAAACATCATTGAGAAGTGTGTCTTGGAGAACAACATGGAACGTTATACCCGTCGTAATTTTCTGAGCGTTCCCGCCGCGGCGGTGGCTGTGGTGGGAGCGCCCGCGATTCTATCGGCGCAGGCCCCGAGCGATACCTTGCGAGTTGCCTTCGTGGGGACCGGAAACCGGGGGACCCACCTGCTGAGGAACATGGTGAAGGTTCCCGGCGTTAAGGTTGTCGCGGTGTGCGATATTTTACCCGAACGCGTTGCGAACGCGGCGAAAGTTGTCGCGGATGCCGGCGGAAACGCCGAAACATACGCGGATTTCCGCAAAATGCTCGACCAGCGCAAGGACGTGGACGCCGTAGTGCTCGCCACGCCCGACTGGACCCACAAGGATTTCGACATCGCGATCCTGGAGGTCGGCAAACACCTCTACGCGGAAAAACCCATGGCCCTGACGGCCGCCGATTGCAAGGCTGTGGCAGCCGAGGTGAAGCGCTCGGGTAAGATTGTGCAGTTCGGGTTCCAGTTGCGGCACGATCCCGCGACGAACGCCGCCGAGAAATTCATTCAAAGTGGAGGAATCGGCCGCGTGTTAATGTGCCACGGAATCCGGCACAGCGGCGAGGGACTTCCCCGCACCACTCCCTGGTATCACGACCGTACAAAGTCCGGCGACATGCTCGTCGACCAGGGCATCCATATCCTCGATCTGTTCCGCTGGGCGATCGGCGGCCATCCCCTGCGCGCTTACGGCACCGGCGGCCAAAACCTGTTCAAGAACGAGCCTCCGGGGCGCACGTGCATGGACGGCTATAGCGTCATCTACGAATACGCGAACGGCGTCTACATTGACTTCAGCCACCACTACTACGATCCGCCCGCGTTCACCGGCATCTGGGAAAAGGTGTTCGGCAGCGAGGGCTCGATCGACTTGGCAAAGGGCTTCTGGCAGCCGCGTGAAAAGCGCGAGCAGATCCAGTTGGATATCCCCGACAAGGGCAACGACTCCACTTACATGGCGCTCGCGTCGTTCGTGGATTCCGTGAAGAACAACAAGCAGCCCATCAATGGTGCTGATTCCGCGATGGAATCCACGCTACAGGCTCTCATGGGCACCAAGGCGATCTATGAGAAGCGCGTGGTCACCTGGGACGAGATGATCGCTTAGTCTGCGGCTTAAAATCGCGATACGTGACGGCAAGGGACGGTCATTGCGGTACCGTTCCTTGCCCGTTTACATTCCCGCCGGCACAAGCCGGATTGCCTGGCCGCTTGCGGGCGGGAGTACGGCGTGGATGCGTGCCGCGGCGTCCACGTCGATTGTCCTGATCCGCACGCCGTTCTTTCCTTCGCCGTTCTCATAGATCGTGGCGCGGTAGCGCGTGCCGGGCTCCAAGAACGTCAGTTCGATGTCCAGTTCCCGCGCGCGATCGTTCGTGATGCTGCCCACGTACCATTCGTTCCCGCTGCGCCGCGCCACCGTTACGAACTCGCCAATCGCGCCGTCGAGAACCTTCGTGTCGTCCCACACTGTCGGCACGTGAGCGAAGAAATCGACCTCGGGTTCACCCTTGTAAGCCGACGGTTTGTCGTACCAGTAAAGGAACTGCAGCGGGCTATAGTAAATCACCGGCAGCGCCAATTGGTGCGCGCGCGTGGTCTTGATCCGGGGCGAGTAATAGCAGACCGTGTAATCGGCTGCGCCGGCGATGAATCGCGTGAACGGCTGTATGGTGTTCTGCTCCGCCGTCGGCATGTTCTCGTTGCCCATCACCCCTTCGACGGTCAGCAGGTTCGGGTAGGTGCGCCAGGTGCCGGTCGGCCGGTACTCGTCGTGGATATCGACGATCAGGTGGTGCTCGCCTGCCTTCCGCACGGCCTTGTGGAGCCAGGCTGTCCAATCCTGTAGGCCCACTCTTACGAAGCCGAACTTCACGCCCTTGACGCCCCACTGTTCGAATAGCGGAAAGATCTGATCCATCTGCCGTTCAAGGGCCCTGCGGTTCACGTACAGCAGGATTCCGATGCCGCGCTCGTTCGCGTACTTGATCACTTCCTGCAAATCCAGCCCACCATGGTCAGGGATGCTCGATACCCGCTCGGGATCGAGGTTCACGTGAGTCGCATCCGAGACTTCGCTGTATTCGTATCCGTACCAGCCCGCGTCGTACTCCACGTATTGCAGGCCTCGCGCGACGGCGAAATCGACGCACGCCTTGCCGCCCTTGGTCGAAAGCGTGACTTCGCGTATCACCTTGCCCGGCTTGATCCATCCGGTCGATTCCAGCATCGGCGGCGGATTCAGATTCAGGACCAGGTAATTCCGTTCGAGCAGATCCCCAGGCCGCTCCCCAATCAGGACGAAACGCCAGGGCGTCCCATACGGCGCCTTGCCCCGCATTGGCCCGTCCAAATCGCTCGCGATCACTCCCGGCTTGTCCTTGACCGGCGAGAGCAACATGCGCGGGTAATTGAAATTAGCCGCTTCCCCGATCGCCGCGTACAACCCGCCACCAAATTCCACCGTCAACGGGCGCTCGCACTTACGCTGAATGTTTTCTACCGGGACTCGCGCGTATTCCGTATCCGAACGGTGCGCTTCCCATGCCTGCGCACCCTTTGGAAGATGGAACTCGGTGTGCTCTTCCGCAAACAGAAATGGGTCCCGCCCTGGGATGCGATACCGCAGTGAGAAACCTTCGTCATAAGCACGCACCAGCAACTCCATTGCGCGGAACGGCGTGGTTTTGTCCTTCAGGAAGACGGAAAGCTCATTGTAGTTATCCGGAATGATCTTGCGTTCGCCAAACTCCGGCGACCAGTGGTCGCGATGCTGCGTGACCGAATGCCGCACCACGGTGAACACGCCGCTGTAGAGGCTAAGTCCCAGTCCCGAGTCGAGCAGGACCGGTCTTCCGTGGTAGCTGGCGCGATACTGAAGCCGTTCGGCGCCGGCTTCCACCGTGACTTCGACTCGCCCGTCAGGAGACGTCACTTGTATGGGCTGCGCGGCTGCAATTGCAGAGACCGCAAGGAACAGAACACTGGTAAGGGAACGCATGCTGAGATGCCGCCATCTTCGACGGACTTTTAATAGGCTACCAGAGGTGTTCGTCCGCGCTCAGAGTTCGAACTTGATGCCTTGCGCCAGCGGCAGTTCGGTTGACCAGTTAATGGTCACGGTTTGACGGCGCATGTATTGCTTCCACGCGTCGCTGCCCGCTTCCCTGCCTCCGCCGGTTTCCTTCTCCCCGCCGAAGGCGCCGCCGATCTCCGCGCCGCTCGTGCCGATGTTGATGTTTGCGATGCCGCAGTCGCTGCCGCGCGTGCTCAGGAACGTTTCGGCGGACATCAGGTTATTCGTGAACATCGCCGACGAGAGCCCCTGCGGAACGTCGTTGTGCCAGCGCACAGCCTCGTCCAGCGTGTCAAACTCAACTAGGTAGAGGACCGGCGCGAAAAGTTCCTCGCGCAGCGCGGGCATGTTGGGACGGGCACGCACAAGCGTGGGCTCGACGAAGCACCCGCCAGGAAGATCGAGTGTTCTGCCGCCGCAGAGAATCTCGCCGCCTTGCGCGCGTATGGCCTCGATGCCCCGTATCATGTCCGCCACCGCGCGGCGGTTCACGAGCGGCCCCATGAGTGCCGATTCATCCAACGGATCGCCCACCCGAATCTGGCTGTACGCCGCGATCAGGCGGCGTGTCATCTCTGGTGCGATCCCTTTCTGAACGAATAGCCTGCGGATTGTCGTGCAACGCTGCCCGGCGGTGCCGATGGCCCCGAACAGAATGGCGCGTAAGGCCAGGTCCGGGTTCGCGTCGTTCATGACGATGACGCCATTGTTGCCGCCGAGTTCCAGGATGGTTCGCCCGAGCCGTTTGGCAACGGCTTCGGCCACGCGGAATCCCATTTGGCAGGAACCGGTGGCGCTGATGAGCGGCACGCGGCGGTCGGCAAGCAAACGTTCACCTACGCTATCCCCTCTGCCCACCACGAGGTTGAAGACGCCCTTCCAGCCGTGGCGCTCCAGCACCCGGTTGCAGATGTTCTGCACGGCAATCGCGGTGAGCGGCGTGTCCGACGACGGTTTCCATACGATCGTGTCACCACACACCGCTGCAATGAAAGCATTCCAGGCCCATACAGCGACCGGGAAATTGAACGCCGTAATCACGCCCACGACGCCCAGCGGGTGCCATTGCTCGTACATCCTGTGCGACGGGCGCTCACTCGCCATCGTCAAACCGTAGAGTTGGCGTGACAGCCCCTGAGCGAAGTCCGCAATATCGATCATCTCCTGGACTTCGCCTCGCCCCTCGGCCAGGATCTTTCCCATCTCGATCGACACGAGAGCGCCGAGGTCGTCCTTGGCCTCGCGCAATTCATCGCCGATCTCGCGAACGATTTGCCCGCGTTTAGGGGCTGGCAGGAGCCGCCAGTCCAGGAATGCAGCCGCGGCGTGACGCACAACCTCTTCGTAATCGTCCGGGCCGGCCATCTTTACCCGTCCGATTACGCCGCCGTCCGCGGGGTTTACCGAAGGGAGTTCCCCTCCGGACGGGTTAGGAATCCAGACACCCCAGCACGCCCCGGAAACAACGTGCCCGATCCCAAGACGTTCAAGAACTTCCTGGGTCCTCCCGGAGATCTCCATAGGGCCTCCAGTCCCTCATAGTTTTATCACGCTCTTCCTTGCGTAGCGAGGGTTAGCTGACAGGATTTTCGTGAGGTCGTACCAGGACCAAACTGTGTCAGCCGGCATCCTCTTCCGAACAGCCGGCGATCCCCGCTATGGTCGCCGGAGCGTTGCCCTCGAAACGGTTGTTCACAAAGATGTAGGCCGCACGCTCGGGGTCGGTCACTTGTTCGATGAGGGATCGCATAGCGGCCCGTGCAGGCGGGTTCGGGTCCTGTATCGCACTATACGGTGCAAACTGCGCCACGGCCTTTTCGTAGGTTCGCCCCACACGCAGCAAGGCTCGGGTCACCGTGAAGTCCGTCGTGAAAGCCTCGGGAATTTGAATCTGCTGATCGATCGGCGGCATACGGGTCCAGGCATTGAATACGTGTGCCACGCGGTGGTGGCGGAGGCACTCGAAATAAACCGGGTCGAGATACTCGCGATTGCGTATTTCGACGGCGTACCGGCATTGACGCGGCAGCTTCTTGAGAAAACCGTCGAGTGCTTCGGCGAATCCGGCGACACTCGCAAAATCGGCCCTCGAAAACGACCCAAACTCAAAGATGAGCAAGGCCACTTTTTCACCGTGCGCGGCGAGAGGCGCGAGGAACAGTTCGCTCAGAAGTTCCACATCAAGGAACGACTCATTCGTCAGGCCTCCGCGCTGGCCGTAACGAGGGTGCGCCGGAAACCGCTTCACTGTAACCATCTCCGGGACCTTCAGCGCGAACCGGAAGCTCGCCGGCGTACCGCCAATCAACCTCTGCCAGTATTCGACGGAAGGGAACTGGTAGAAGGAGAAGTCGCCGCATACGATGGGGAACGTCTCGGCGTATTCGGCGAGACAGTTTGCTTCAAATTTCTTCTGGGAGAACCTGCCGCGAGTCGCGTACCTTTCCGCTGTGTAGATCTGGCCGATCCAGCCGGGGTATTTCCAGGAACTGGTCCCGATCCAAACATTTCGCCGGGCAAGTTCCGCGAGCCTCGACGCCAGCTCGGTCGGCCGGTCAGGGAATAAGGGCAGGTTCGACATCGCTCGGCGCCTCCTATCGAGCAAGTTAGCATCAACAGAGGTCGCGTTTGCGGCGACACTCTTTTGGATAGAACACGCCTGCGGTTGTCATGATGAGCACTTGCAATTATGCATTTGAAATGCATAATTGCATCTACCGACCTGCCCCTTGCCCCCGCAGTCGTTGCCCTGCCCTTCAGCGGACTCTGAAACCAAGAAGGGCCGGCAGCGTGAGAACACGCCCCGGCCCGATGTCGTTCAGTATCCCGTTACACGGCTTCCATCGTTGATGGAGGCTTCGAAGCGATGTTGTAGGTGACGCTCACGACGCCGGGAATCTCCTTTGTCATGCGCGTCGCTAACTTCTGCAGCGTCCGGGACGGGAGCCACACAGGCGTGGCGGTTCTGGCGTCAACGCTATCCCAGCAGCGGATCTCAATCTGCCGGCCGTAGTCGCGCTTGCCATTCCGCATACCAGGGAAGCGATCTTCGTGCAGGATCGCCATGCACTGGAACTTCTTGACGCTCTCCAGTTCTTTCTCCAAGATCGCGGTTGCCGCTCTCACCAGCCCGATCGACTCCGGTGTGGCTTCGCCCACCACTCTGGCGGCGAGGGCCGGTCCTGGGAAGGGCATCCGTTTGTAGGTCTCTACGGGCATCCCCAGGGACTTAGCCAGCTTTCTAACACCGTCTTTGCGGAGCTCGATCAGCGGCTCGATGACGCCGTACCCGAACTCCTTTTCCGGATCGACGCCCAACTGAGCGAGGACATTGTGTTGCCGCTTTACACCGGCGACCGTCTCCTCAACGTCCGTCAGAATCGTTCCCTGCAGAAGGAAGCGGGCGCCGCTGCGTCTGAACAGGTCGCCGAAGACATCTTTGTAGAAGGTCTGCGTGATCGCTTCGCGCTTTTCCTCCGGATCGCGGAGTCCCCGCAACGCATCGAAGAACGCCTCTTTCGCATCCAGAACCTGCACACGGATACCCATCTCGCGGAACATGCGGACTACCGAGCGGGCCTCGTCCTTCCTCATCAAGCCGTTCTCGATGAAGTAGGCGGCAAGTTTCTTCCCGAGCGCCCTGTGGCCCAATACGGTTACTACCGATGAGTCCACACCGCCCGACAGCGCGGTGATAGCCGTGGCGTCACCGACAGTCTTCGAAATCTCTTCGGCCTGTCTGCGAACGAATTCTCTAGTGTTCAGTTTCGCAGCGGGAATTTCCTTGATCTGCATATCTTGTCCTCCTGAATGCCTCTGTTCGCTCTTGCGGTTCGGGGGGCGATGGGCGCCTCCATGGAAGCCGCCAGTATATCTCAGGTGCGACTGGCGCTGTCCCCTGCCGTCGCGCTATCCTGCTTTTTGCCGCTTTACGGGAGGAACTAGCACTTGGCAGGACTCTTTGCACTCAGTGCCGATCACGCTTTCGGCAATGCCCAATTTCTCGAAGATCTCTTTTGGGGGACCTTTTACCACCAGCACCTCGGAGAGGCCTACGCCGGCCTTTCGACTTGCAACTCCGGGACGTTCCAGATCCGGACTCACCGTGGACGTTTTCGCGCCACTTTTACGGGTGACATGGCGGGGTTGGCGGGAACCGAGGGGATTGGATACTGCGGTCCGGTCAGGGAGCCGTACTTCACCGACTCGCGGCTGGGGAAATTCTCCACGTGCTTCTCTGGAAACGTGACAAACCTTCCGGAATTGCTCGATCGGTTCAAGGCTCAGGGTCACGTGCTCACTCGTGGGGACGATATCGAGATCCTCACGATGCTTGTGGCACGAGGTGACGATGTCCCGGACGGAATTCAGAAGATGTTTCAGGAAGTCTCTGGTGCGCTCTCGCTTCTGATTCTGACCGAGCACGGGATCTATGCCGCCCGCGGTCCGGCCGGACATTGGCCGCTGATGATCGGGGAAAAGGATGGTGCGGCGATCGTCGGCTCCGAGTCGGCTGGGTTCGCCAATCTCGGATACCGGCGCGTGAGAGATGTAGAACCGGGAGAGGTTGTTCTGCTCAAGAATGGCCGGTGGGAGAGCAAAGCGAAGTGCAGCCCCACCCGCACGCAGTCTTGCAGTTTCTATTGGGTCTACACGGGCTTTCCAAACAGCATCTTTGAAGGCGTGCCGAATTCGCTGGTTCGCAAGAGGTTGGGTGCGGCCCTCGCGGCGAGGGATATCGCGAGAGGTTTCACGCCGGATGTGGTTATTCCCGTTCCTGACTCCGGCAGGTTCCACGCCATCGGCTACCAGCAGGAGTTCTGCCGGCAGATGATGGCGGGTAAGATCAGCAAGGTTCCCCTCTACGACGAACTGCTGGTGAAGTACCCTTATGCCGGCCGCAGCTTCATCCCGCAGGAGAAGAAGCAGCGCGACAAGGAAGCGCGCATCAAGCTGCTGGCGAGTGGGGAAGACTGCTCCGGCAAGACCGTCGTTGTCTGTGATGATTCAATCGTGAGGGGCACGCAGGCGCAGATGGACCTGGTGCCGAAACTGCGCCGGGCAGGAGTCAAGGAAATTCACTTCAGAGCCTCCTATCCCGAGTTGCGTTCCGGCTGCCGGTGGGGAAAGACGACCCAAAAGGGAGAACTCCTGGCTGACCGGATTCCGGCCGTCGCCGACCGCGCCCGATACCTGGGGGTCGAGGACCTTCAGTACAACACGATCGAGGACATTGCCGCAGCCGTCGGACGCCCGGTGGAAAGCCTCTGCGTGGATTGCGCTCTGAGCCAACCTCAATAGCCGCAGTCGTGCAGCTGGCGTGAATTCCAGGTGTTGCGACGGCGAACTGGCGCTGTGTGATTCAGAAAACCCATAGAGTGCAAACGAAGTGTTGGACTGAATGATGGCGTTCTGTCTCTTGCCATTCGTTTTAAACCCCAATAATCGGTCAACATGCGAGCGCTTTCGGCGATACACTATTTGTTCCCTATGCGCACTGCTGCTTTGTTGTCCGCTCTTGTCGTCATCCCCTGCCTCGCCCAGAAGCCCGAAGTTGCCGTCAACTGGCATGATGCCCGGCAACTCCGCGTCGAAGGGCAGGGTTGGACCGATACCAAACACCCCTTCGATCGTTTTCCCGCTCGGGCCGAGGCGATCATTCGGAAGCCCGTCTGGAGCCTTTCTCAGAACTCGGCCGGGATACGCGTCCGATTCGTTACGGATGCCGCGACCATACGGGCACGGTGGACGCTCCGCAATGAGAACCTGGCTCTCCCCCACATGCCGGCCACTGGTGTGAGCGGTCTAGATTTGTACGTGCGCCTCGGCAACGGCTGGCGCTGGGTGGCGAACGGCCGTCCCCTCAAAGTCACGAACGAACAGACTCTCGTCAAGAACTGGCCCGGAGGCAGCCGCGAGTATATGCTCTACTTCCCCCTGTACAACGGCGTCGAGTCGGTCGAGATTGGCGTGCCACCGGAAGCGACGATCGCTCCGGGTCCCGCCTATCCTCCTGGTGTCAAACCCATCGTGTTTTACGGCACGTCGATTCTGCAGGGCGGCTGTGCTTCCCGGCCCGGGATGGTGTATACGTCCATCATCGGTCGCATGCTGGACTGGCCGACCCTCAACTTCGGGTTCTCCGGAAATGCGAAGTCTGAACCGGAGATTGCTAATTTACTGGCTGAACTTGATCCCGCGGCGTATGTCTACGATAGCCTGCCAAACCTCAAGCCGGAGGAAGCACGGG
>JBDKSR010000498.1:0-2606 GCA_039680545.1 Bryobacteraceae bacterium
CTCCGTAGATGTAATCGCGGCTCATGCGGCGGGGGTAGAGCGTTGAGCGCTTGGCGAGCAGGGTCTGGTAAACGTCCATGTTTCCCGCTTCGAACTGAAATGCACAGCCCGCAAGATACAACGTCCAGATGCGGTGCGTCTCGCGCCCCGCGAAGCGAATGCATGCCTCGGCGTTCTGCGTCAGCCGGTCGACCCAGGCGCGACAGGTGAGCGCGTAATGGGGCCGCAGGTTTTCGACATCCAGCACTTCGAAACCGGCATCCTCCGAGGCGCGGATCAACTCGCCGAGGTGGGGAAGTTCCGTTCCAGGGAATACCATGCGGCGGAGGAACAGGGACTCCACGCTACTACGCACCGTCTGCGGGCGCACGAGACCGTGGTTCAGGAACAGCCCATCGGGAGTGAGCAGCGAGTGAATTTTTCGAAAATAGCCGGGCAGGCGCCGGTGGCCGACGTGCTCGAACATCCCGATGGACGCGATCTTGTCCCACTGTCCGGAGAGATTTCGATAGTCCTCTTCGACGATGATTGCGCGTCCGTCGAACTCAGCCAGGCGACGCCGCGCGAAGTCATGCTGCGCGGTACTGAGGGTGCAGCCGCTGGCTAAGGCTCCCCATCGCGCCGCGAGTTCGACGAGCGATCCCCATCCGCAGCCGATATCGAGGAATCGTTCTCCGGGACGCAAATCGAGCTTCCGCAGAATGTGCGCGAGCTTGGCTTGCTGTGCCTGGGTGATATCCCACGACGGGTCCTTGAAGTAGGCGCAAGAGTAAGTCATGCCCGGATCGAGCATCTGACCGTAGAAATCGTTCGAGCGATCGTAGTGCCGCTGGATGTTTTGGACGGCGCGGCTACGAGTCTGCCAGAACGATTCGAGAGTCCAGGGAGCGGCCCAAACGAGCAGCTTGCGGAACGCCGGGAGGAGGCCGTGGGAAGGACGCGCGCTGAAAAAACGGATGGCGGCGAAAATATCACCGGTTACGTCGATGCCGCCGCGGACATAGGCCATCGCGGCGCTGTAGAGATCTCCCGCGAGAGCTTTCCGGCGGGCGCGTTCGGAGGCAAAAGAGACGGCGAACAGCGGAGGGCCGGAGCCGATCACCTCACGCTCGCCGCCGCGAACCTCCAGCACACAAGAGCCACCGCGCAGAATGGCCGAGTCAACTGCACGTTCAGCTTCGGACAGGGCGCCCATAGGGCCCTCCTACCCCGCATTCTGAACTCGGCCACTCCGCCGGTCAAGGCTTTACTACATGTACATTCCGCCGTTGACGCCGATTACGTGGCCGGTGATGTAACCCGCCTCCTCGCTTGCCAGGAAGTTGACCGCGGCAGCGACGTCCTCGGGCTGGCCAAAACGCTTGAGCGCGATGGTCGACGCCATCTGATCCTTGACCTCCTGCGGAAGCTTGGCGGTCATGTCCGTCTCGATGAAACCGGGAGCGACGGCGTTGACGGTGATGTTACGGCTGGCTACTTCGCGCGCAAGCGCCTTGGTGAGTCCGATGATGCCTGCCTTGGAAGAAACATAGTTGGCCTGGCCGGCGTTGCCCATCTGGCCGACGACCGAGGCGGTGTTGACGATGCGTCCCCAGCGCGCCTTCATCATGATGGGCAGCACCTGCTGGGAGGTCAGGAAAGCGCCGGTGAGGTTGATCTGAAGCACGAGGTTCCAGTCTTCAAGCTTCATGCGGACGGCGAGACCGTCCTTCGTGATGCCGGCGTTGTTGACCAATGCGTCGATGCGCCCGAACTCCTTCATCGCGGCGGCGACGCCTTCCTTGATCGATTCCGGGGAGGTGAGGTTGAAATTGACGGTCATCGCCGTGCCTCCGGCGGCTCTGATCTCACCTGCTACCGTCTCGTTGTTCTCGACTTCGGGGGACGCGACGACGATTCCATAACCGGACTGGCAAAGCCTCAAGGCGATGGCGCGGCCTATCCCGCGACTGGCTCCGGTAACAAAAGCAACTCGGTTCGACATGAAATCTCCTCAAATTTGGCTCTAAATCATTAATCATAGTAGAAAGGGAACATCGTCATATGGCCTACGCAGATTTGCGCGAGTTTATACGGGCGCTCGAAGCAGCGGGCGAACTGAAGCGGATTGACGTGGAAGTGGACCCGGCGCTCGAAATCACGGAGTTCGCGGACCGCGCGGTCAAGCGGGGCGGACCGGCGCTTTTGTTCGAGAAACCGAAGGGATCGGCGGTTCCGGTCCTGATCAACAGCTTTGCCAGCGCGCGGAAGATGGAGATCGCGCTGGAGGTGCCGTCGCTCGATGTGGTGGCGGGGCGGATCTCGGAGTACCTCGAAATGAGGATGCCCGAGGGGTTGATCGGTAAGCTCAAGATGCTGCCGAAGCTTGCCGAGATGGGCGCGTTCTTCCCCAAGATGGTGTCGGGCGGGCCCTGTAAGGAGGTCATCCGGCGGGAAAACTTTTCGCTGGCCGACTATCCCGTGCTGCGCTGCTGGCCGCAGGACGGCGGGCCGTACATCACACTACCGCTCGTCTTCACGAAGAATCCCGAGACGGGGAAGCGGAATTGCGGGATGTACCGGATGCAGGTCTATGACGAGCGCACCACCGGGATGCACTGGCAGGT
>JBDKSR010000499.1:0-1669 GCA_039680545.1 Bryobacteraceae bacterium
CATCTGGGCAAGCCGATGCGATTGTGCGGCTACAGGACGACCCGGCCGCGTGGATTGAGAACGTCTCCGGCCACCATGCCTTACCCGCTCATTGTGACGCTACGATGGGGCTGGAGCGCACCATCAATCCGCTCGGCGAAGAGGTCATTGTACTCGGCGGTATCGGCCGCAACTTCAGCCCCCTAGCAGCGCGTGGTGCAAGTGGTACTGAAACATGTGACCTTGGGAATGTTTTGAACGTCTATTAAGGCATGGCGATGGGACGGCGACGAGCACGCGTGAGACAAGAGCAGTTGTGGACGCCGACGGCGTCACTGCCGGTCTCGGCGAGCCATCCGTTCTACGAGCGTCTGAACCGTGTGTTGGACGAGAAGAAGTTCGACGAGTTTGTGGAAGCGCTCTGCGCGCCGTTCTATGCCGAGACGATGGGGCGGCCCGGACTGGCGCCGGGCATCTACTTCCGTTTGCTGATGGTGGGCTACTTCGAGGGCATCGATTCGGAACGCGGCATCGCCTGGCGCGCCAGCGATAGCCTGTCGATACGGTCGTTCGTGCGGGTCGCGCTGGACGAGAGCATTCCCGATCACTCCACGATCTCACGCAGCAGGCGGCTCATCGACGTGGAAACGCATCAGGCGGTGTTCCAGTGGGTGCTGGAGGTCCTGGCCCAGCGGAATCTGCTGAAGGGCAACACCATCGGGGTGGATGCGACCACGCTGGAAGCCAACGCCGCGTTGCGCTCGATCGTGCGGCGCGACACGGGAGAACAGTACAACGAGTTTCTGACGCGTCTGGCAAGGGAGAGCGGAATCCAGACGCCCACGCGGGAACAGTTGGCCAAACTGGACCGGAAGCGGAAGAAGAAGGGGTCCAACGACGAATGGCAGCATCCGCATGATCCGGACGCGCGCATCACGAAGATGAAGGATGGGCGCACGCATCTGGCCCACAAGGCCGAGCACGCCGTGGATATGGAGACGGGCGCGATCGTGGCGGTGACGGTGCAACCGGCCGACGAGGGCGACACCACAACCATCGTGGAGACGGTCGCCGAAGCGGGCGAGCGGATCTCCGCAACAGCGGCGGAGAGCAATAGCGAAGAAGTTGGCGCGCGGGTGAATCCGGAAGGGCCGCGGGAGATTGTCACTGACAAGGGCTATCACAGCAAGAAGGTGGTGAGCGATCTGGCCGAGGCCGGAGTGAGGACGTACTGCTCGGAACCGCAACGCGGCCGGCAGCGCTGGAATGGGCAGCGCCGGGAACAGCAAACCGTGTACGCCAACCGCCGGCGTGTACGAGGCGAGCGCGGCAAGCGACTCCTGCGGCAGCGAGGCGAGAAACTGGAGCGCTGGAACGAGCATCTGTACGACCGGGGCGGGATGCGAAGGGTGCACCTGCGTGGCCGAACCAACATTCTGAAACGTCTGGTGGTGCATGCCGGTGCCGCCAATCTCGGTTTGCTGATGCGGAAAATGTTTGGGGTGGGCACGCCGAGAGCCCTGCAGGGCAGGCTCCGGGCGACGTTTTCGTTCATCGGTGGCTTGAAACGGGCGCTACGGCGGCACTGGGCGCAGAAAACGTCAGAGTGTAGCCGATATCTGCGACAGTTCTTGGTTCATGCGCCCACAGAGTGTGTTCCTGTCGCCGCCTGAAAACGGCCACTTGCACC
>JBDKSR010000500.1:0-1719 GCA_039680545.1 Bryobacteraceae bacterium
TCAGCAATTCACCGAGGTTTCTGGCGTGACCGGTCAGCCAGGTGACGGCGCTCCACACGAGCAAACTCACCAGGATGACTTTGACCCGGCCGAACCGGTCCGCCAGGAATCCCGCAAACGGACTCAAGATTCCGTACACCCACAGAAAGACCGTGCTCAGCAGTCCCAACTGCGCCGGAGACAGGTTCAGGTCGGTCTGAAGCAGAGGCAGTACAGAGAAGATGACCTGCCGGTCGACGTAGTTGAGCGCCGCAACCACCCAAAGCAAGGCGACGACGGCCCACGCGTAGCGTGTACGTGTCATGGCCGTTTAGAAGGCCGCAAAATCGGCATTCGCAAAACTGGATTTCGCGAGGGCAGCCCGCAATCCGGCTTCGGCCTGCGCGTCGAACTGAGATCTGGGCGCCATGCAAGGCCCGCAGGGAACCCCGGCAGCGCTCAGCATATGCTTCACGGCGGAGAGCGCGGGGAACCGCAACGTCAGACGGATCAGTTCGTCGGCCCGCTCCTGCACGGCGCGTGCTTCAGCCCAGCGTTGTTCGCGAGCCAAACGATAGATCTGCAGGAACAGTTCGGGGATCAAATTGTAGAACGTTCCAATGCCGCCGTCGGCGCCCATGAGCAGACCCGCGACAAGGACCTCGTCGTAGCCGTTAAAAAGCGTGCAACCGGTCATCTTCAGCGTCGCGAGCTTGTACATATCCATGTCGGTAAACTTCAATCCGATAACGTTCGGAATCTTCAGAAGTTCGAGAACCTGGTCCGCGGACGCAATAGCCGGACAAATGTTTGGGAAGTAATAGATCAGGAAAGGCACGGTCGCGCTGGGAGCGACGGCCTCGTAGTAAGCTTTCACTTCCGCAAACGAGTACACGCCGGCGGGCGGCAGACTGCTCACGGCGGCGACACCAAGGCTCGACGCATGCCTGGTCAACTCGATCGCGTCCACCGTGCGGGGCGCACCGGTGTGAACGATCACCTGTTTTCCGGCCGGAGAGTTCTTGACCGCCACTTCAGCTACGCGCTTGCGCTGCTCGACCGGTTGGAGCATGCCTTCACCGGTCTGGCCGCACACATAGATGCCATCCACGCCCGCCGCATAGACACGCTCGAGCAGTTTCTCAAACGAGGCCGCCAGGAACCGCTCGTCCGAATCAAACGGAGTCACAACGGCTGGCAGAATTCCAGAAAGTTTCACTTTTTTATTGCCTCCAAAAGCCATTTCATCTTGAATCGCGCAAAAGCAATTCGTTCGTACGGGTTCGACTCTCCCCGTTCGTACAGCAACCCGATCAACTCATGACGCATTCCCGCAAGAGACGAGTACGCGGAAGGCCCCTCATGGATCAATCTCGCGACCGGCCACGTGTTGCCCTGATCGAGGCTCAGACGGACGGTCATGCGCACGCGTTTCTTGTCCGCGGGATTTGAAAACAGAATGCCGGTGGAGCGTTTGGACAGGCCGGCCCGGATCATACTGCCCTGGCAGGCCGGTTCGATGAGCTCATCGTCGAGCACCGGTTCCGACCAGGTAAGTCCCGCGTCGCGGCTGCGAGACACACCGCGCCGGTTGCGTTTCAGCGTGGTGCGCATGTTCAGCAAAAGCGAACCGTCGGGAAGCTCCACAACAGCCGATTCGTCCATTCCAGGACCAGCGGCTCCGCCGATGCGCCACGTCCGCCCGCGGTCGTCGCTATAGATGACGTGTGAGTTCCAGAT
>JBDKSR010000501.1:0-4398 GCA_039680545.1 Bryobacteraceae bacterium
GAGCGCACGCGTCCAGAGCATTTCGCCAATACCGCGGACCTGTCCCGTTAGGAACGTTACTGCACTCCAGACCAGAAGGCTGAAGAGAATTACTCGTACTCTTCCGAAGCGATCCGCCAAGTAGCCAGCGAAGGGGCTCAGCAGACCATAGACAAACAGGAAGACCGTACTGATCAGGCCTAGCTCCACGTCGCTGGCGTTCAGGTCGCTCCTCAACAATGGAAACATTGAGAATGCTACCTGGCGATCGATGTAGTTGAGGAGCGCTACCACCCACAGCAGCGCGACCAGGAGCCAAGGATGTAGACGTGATGTCATGTGACCGGCTGTAATCGGGCGAGTCACGAGAGATCGAGAGTGCTGTTCACGAAGGCTCCCGCCGGATCGAGGTGTGCCGCCTCAAGACACTGACGGAGGCTGTTGTCCTCTTGCTCGGTCAAACGCCGGTGAGGCGCAAGCGGCGCGCCGCAACGGATTCCGGACCAGTCGAGCATCCGTTTTACCGCTGCCGTAACCGGGAATTGCACAGTGAGCCTGATCAAGTCGTTGATACGATCCTGCACCTTGCGGGCCTCGCTATGGCGTCCGGCCTCGCTAAGCTCAAAGAGGTGCACAAACCAGCCGGGCACGAGATTGTAGAAAGTGCCGATTCCGCCGTTGGCTCCCATCAAGAGACCCGCTGCCAGAACTTCATCCCGGCCGTTATAGATCGTGTACCCATCTCGCCGAATCAGGGACAGCAAGTACAGGTTGTAATCCGTAAATTTCAGACCGACTACGTTCGGGATGGACGTAAGTTCCAGAATTTGATCGAAGCTGGCGATGCCGGAACAGATTTCAGGGAAGTAGTATACGAGGACGGGCAATTCGGAGACCGCTGCAAGGGCCTGATAGTAAGCCCGAATCTCCGTGAACGAGCATCCATCTGGAGGAAGGCTGCTTATTGCCGCCGCGCCGATCCGGCCAGCGTGACGGGCAAGTTCCAAGGCGTCCGCCGTTCGATAACACCCCACATGGATGATGGCGTCTCTGCCCGGAGGTGAGTTCCGGACGGCGACTTCGGCCACGAGCTTACGCTGCTCGACCGGCTGCAAACGTCCCTCGCCAGTCTGACCGCAAACGTAGACGCCGTGAACCCCACTGCTGTAGACGCGCTCGAGAAGTGCCTCCAATGGCGCCGGACAAAATCGCTCTTCGGCGTCAAAAGGCGTCACGAGGGCGGGAAGAATTCCGCGAAATTTCGACATGGATGTGTTTTCTCCGTAGCCAGTCCACCGGAAAGCGAGCGAATGCCGCTTGGCAACGGGATTTTCGCTCCGGCTGGTTGATACGGCAGCCCGGTTGTACTACCGCACCGGGCTGCAAGGAAGGAGCGGATCGCGTCCGGGTGGAGGATGTTCGCTGGCTTGTTTTATCGATGTATTAACGATAATATGACGATGATGTATAGTCAACATCAAAAAAGATATTGACTTAGCAAAAGGTATCGGTTTATTATCGATACGCTACCGAGCAAATAACGATGGCGCAAAGAAGCTCTTCCGTTCAGGAACGAATTATCGAGGCGGTTCGCAAGTCGATCTATTCGGGCGACCTGAGGCCCGGTGAACCGCTCTTGGAGATGCATCTCGCCCGGCAACACGGGGTGAGTCAGACCACGGTGCGAGAGGCCTTGGTGAAGTTGGAGCACACCGGGCTCGTTCGGCGTATTCGCAATCAGGGGACTTTTGTTACCGAACTCTCGATCAGCGAGCTAAGAGAGCACTTGAGGTTGCGGATCGTGCTGGAATGCATGGCCGCCGTGGATGCCGCTTTACGTATGGACGAGGCGGATTTTGAGCAGTTGCAGGTACGCTTTGACCGGATCGTGAAGGCGGTGACCACGAAGAATACGTACTACGAGATTGGCCGAGTTGACCTGGAGTTCCACCGCTTTATCTGGGAGTGTTCGGGTAACAAAACGATCTGGCGCATCCTCGATCAGTTGGCTACGCCCATGCTTGCTTATGTCAGCATTCGGAGCAGCAGTGGCCGGGAAGAGATGTCGCATGTGGTGCGCGAACACCAGCCCATATTGGATGCGATGAGAAGCGGCGTGCCGGAGGCAATTCAGGAGGCGATCCGTCTGCACTTCGAGACTTCGTACAGGCATGCGGGCGTGGAGGCAATGCCCTTTGCGCGCGGATAGGAACTAATCCGAAGTAACTAACAGATCGCAGGGATAGCCGTCGATGCTTCCCGCGGTAATTTGTGCCAGGCCGATTGGTTGGAGAGCAATGGCTTGCGTCATTGAGCAGGAATAAGCGAATTCAGTTGAGGCTAACGTGATGATCACACAGCGAGTTGAGTTCATGTTCAAATTCTCGAGCTTTGTGCTAATTGCGCTAATTCTAGCGGCAATACCAGTGCAGACAAATGCTCAGACACTGCAGGGAGACTTCACAGGAGTCATTCGCGATGCGACAGGCGCGGTTGTCCCAAATGCAGATGTCACCATTGTTAACGAGGCGTCGAATGCGCAGCGAAGCGTGAAGACCAACGAGCAGGGACGTTACCAAGCTCGTGGTTTCTATGTTGGGACGTATCGCGTCGAAGTCCAGGCGCAGGGCTTCCGGAAAGCGATGGCAAGCGGCATCGAACTGAAGCCGGCCGCAGTAATGCCGGTCGACTTGGTTTTGGTGGTGGCCGCAGCCGGGGAATCGATCACCGTCACTGCGAATGCCGAGGTGATCCAAAGTGAAGGCGGCGCCCTGAACTACGACCTCGATCAGAGCGCTTACGGCAAGTACCAGATGATAGGCAGCAACATGTGGTCGCAGCCGTTCGCGGCGCTTCAGTGGACTGGTGCGTACACAACAGGCCGATCGTTCATGGAGTTCCGAGGCGCCAAGCCCAGCTTTACTGCATATACATATGACGGTTCCGCCGGAAAGGGTGTCGACGTGCGGATCCCTGACCTTGCGGTACGAAGCGAAGAACTGGTCTCATATGCTGCGCCCGCCGAATACAGACGGGCCGTCACTGCGAACGTAACATTCAAGAGCGGCACAAACGAACTTCACGGCGATTACAAAGCGACTTTAACCAACCCCGTATTAAGTGCGGTGAAGACGCCGTTCTATCAAGGCGACAGGGACCCGGGTGTTTCCCAGTGGTACCACAGCTATGCTATTGGCGGGCCCGTTATCCTTCCGAAGTATGACGGGAGGAATAAGACCTTCTTTTATCACACTCTTGAATACCGCAGAGGAACTCCGGTATACGCCAGCATTGTCGACAGTATTCCCACGGCCAGCATGTTAACAGGCGATTATTCCAAGCAGGGGATTCCACTGACCGATCCACTGTCGGGGCTTCCGTTTGCAAACAACACGATTCCGTCAGCCAGAGTCAGTAGCGCCGCGCGGATGGCTTTGTCGGAATTCTATGACAAATTCAGGTATCAGGGAGCCGCTGACTCGATTGTCTCCAACGGGGTCTATACATCGATGGACAAGAGTCCAGCGACAACGGCCGTGTTCAAGATGGACCACAACTTCTTAAACGGGGATGCGATGAACGCTTTCTATCAATTCTCCGACGTTGATGGCCGCGCGGTCGATCCGTATTACTGGACATCACGTAATCACTGGCAACTGTATAGCATCCGGCATACTCATCTCTTCAGCCCAAGCATTGTGAACCAGTTCCACCTTGGCGCATCGCGTAATTTGGAGAAAAGTGACGATACCGCGCCGAACTGGGAAGAGGAAACCGGGCTTGAAGTGGTCAAGCGTCTTGGGCTGCAGGGACTAACCCCACCGGCCGACTGGCTGGGACGTCCGAGAATCGGCGTGAGCGGTTGGCAGGATCTGTGGGGCTCATGGGGCGGCGGCAAAGGCATTTACAGTTATTTCAGCCTTGACGAAAACGTCAACATCAATCGTGGGCGTCACGACATTAAATTTGGGTTTGCCGGAAGACTTGTCCATCAAGACGACGCCTCCAGTGGAGAGTTTGCCGGAGCGTACTCTTTCAATGGGAGATTCACCGGGGACGGTCTCGCGGACCTTCTGCTGGGGTATCCGTCGTCTTCGACGCGAGCGTTTCCTAGGGTCTGGTCGGCTGGACGGCGCAGGGAGATTGGCTTGTTTGCGCAGGACACGTTCCGCGTTTCCCCGTCACTCCAGTTCAGCTATGGCCTGCGTTGGGATCATTACAACGCGCCGACGGACAGGAATGGCCTCTATTACAATTTTGACCTGGCAACGCGGTCGATCGTCGTGCCGGACCAGCATGCCTTGAGTAACGTCTCCGGAGCGTGGTCCACGGACATTCCTGTCATTCTGGCTAGCAAGGCGGGGTATCCGAGCACGATTCTTAAGGGACACGGCCACTTTGCTCCGCGTTTCGGTTTCT
>JBDKSR010000502.1:0-13531 GCA_039680545.1 Bryobacteraceae bacterium
GATGTAACCGAGCGAATAGGCGCGTCCCGCGTGCCCCCAGACCGTGTCACCCGCCAGTCGGGGAGTATGGTCGGAGACTATGGGCCCGGAGTAACCGCAATCACGGTAAGTCCGCAACGCCTCCCGCATACTGAGGTCACCCTCGTCGATGAACACCTCGGTGTACCTGGGCACACATCCACTCACCGCGCGCAGATGGACCAGATTGATTCTAGGGGCGAAGGCGCGGATCTGGGCCAGCACGTCGACGCCCATCTCTGCAAACGTACCCTGACAGAAGGTGATCCCATTGCCAGGGCTTGGAAACTCGTCGAGGAAACGGCGCAAGCCCTCAGGCCGGCAGAAGATGCGCGCCACTCCGCGCATTAGGGGCACCGGCGGATCATTTGGATGCATGGAGAGCCGGAGGCCCGCGTCCTTCGCCGCCTCCACAATCGGTCGCGCGAAATACCGAAATCGGCTCCACATTTCGTCTTCTCTGACAATCCCGATGTCGTCGAACGGTGTGGCATTCGCCACGCGGCTGTAATCAAAGGCGCGCATACCGGCGCCACCGCGCCCCGCGGCTGTGAAGCAGCCGACCTGCTCGTCGAAGAAGAAGTCGGGCCAGAAGCGCCACTCCATCATCGGGACACCGGCTTCTCCGACGGCACGGATAGTACGGCAAACGTTCTCGATCTCCGCATCACGCCAGGCACGGCCACGGAGAGCGTTCGGATAGAAATCGATGGGCAGCATCATCGATTCGAGTGCGAGTCCCGCCTCGTCGCAGGCCTGTTTGAGAGGCAGCACATCTTCCCGAGTCCAGTACGGCTTTCCGCCGCCCACCAGGTCGTGCTTCTGCAAACGGGCTGACGGCTGGAAGACCGCATGTTCACAGCCCATCTGCTTGAGCCACTGCAAGGAAGCAGGCGTGACCTCGTGCAAGTTCTCCGATAATTTGGGGCGCCAGGTCATCGCCACTGCAGCACCACCGTGTCCCGCGCCGGGACCAGCACTCCATCTCCAGCAAGACTCCCCGCCGCGCCCCAAATCAGCTTCGGTTTCAAGCCGGCAGGCACTTGCAGATGAACTCGTTTCGCTTCATGGCTCGTGTTGGCCGTCATCGTCACGTACGACGAGCCACTCTTCATCGTCCGGAGCAGCATGTCCGGCTCATGGACGGCAAAGCGAAAAGGTATTTGGGAGTTGAACCGTGTCAGAACAGTCCGCAGGAACTGCGCCAGCGGCTTGTTATCGCCATTCAACGCTGCCACGCCGACCGGCGCGGGAATCCAGATGGATTCGCCTTGGCCGAGTTTGTGACGTACTGCCGTCACCCAACCGTGTTGCTGGCCGATAACCTCGGCCCCACGGTTGGATATCTCGGTAACCCATACGTTTGCCGGCAACACAAGCCGCGGCTTAATCATCTCCACGCGTGCCTTCTCGCCGACGCTGCTCACATCAAGCGGGCGGGCGCCAAAGACACTCTCCAGAGGGAAGTTTTTGAACATCGGCCAGAACCTTCCCAGTGGATCATAGAAACCGGTCAAGCCGGTAGCCAGAACAGTGTTTCCATTTCGCACGAACGCTTCCACGTCGGCAGCATCCTCGGCTGACATGGCGACAACATGCGGCAAGATGACCAGTCTCGGGCGTGACGTTTTCGCGCGCCAGTCAAAATCGTGTATGTGCTTGATGCGGGCGTTCACACCCAGTTCGTTGAGTGCCCGATAGACCCCCATCAGGCAGTGCATATGAGCATTGCGCTCACGATCCGGCGCCGTGGGACTGATTCGAGCGTCCTGGAGAGACATGCTTTCCAGGCTGACGATGAGTGTCACGGGGGGCTCAACCGGCTTAGCGGCATCAAACAACGGCGCATTGGAATCGATCGTGCGCGCAACCGAAGAAACCGCCTTCATCCGTTCCGAAGGCTGGCCGAGATGGTCCAACATGCCGAACTCACCCACCTCGCGCGATTTGTAACGGGCGTTGAGCAGCCAGAACACCATGCGTTCAGCGCCGCCGCCAATGCCCATCCACACCCATTGCGCCATCTGACGCGAGTCGGCTGTGAATGGCGGACGATCCCCAAAACTGCGCAGCGACATCGTGTTAGCCGGCATCTCAGTGATCCAGATCGGCTTTGGTTCCATCACGCCGCGCAACAGATCGGTCGAATAGGACAAGCCGAAGGTGTAGCGATCCGGACCAAAGTTCTGATAGAAGCCAGGGTAAGCGGAGACGCCTAGCGTATCGAGGAAGCCGCGCCATACAGGCAGGTCCTGAGAGAGTCGCCCCATGCTGCTGCCGCCCCCCGCAGCATTCGTGTGAAGTGGGTGTTGACTGTCGATGGCGCGCACGTGACTCGAGATCCAATCGAGGAACCAAGCCAGGTGTCCCCGCCAAAATTCCTTCCAGTCGAGCAGTGGGACCGGCCACATACTGGTTGAAGTTGTCTGCCAGCGATCGTCGTACGTAATCTCATCGAATGAGCGGAAGGCTTCGCGATACGGCCACATGGCGTCGCCCAGCCAAGCCTGGTTCAATGCGTCGATGGTCTTATATTTCTTCTGCAGCCAGACACGAAAACGCGCCATGGCGAGGGGATTATTAGCCGGCGGCTGTCCCGGCTCATTGCGAATGATCCACGTATCAAGCGCGCGGCTCGAACGGTAGCGGGCAATCACTTTCTCGAGATAGCGCTCCCCGGATTGTAGGTCGACTTCCGTCTCTGCCGCCTGGCCGACGTTCGGGGCTTTTGCATAGGGCCAGATCGTGGCGGCGATCTTCACGTTGTACTTTTCCGCGGAAGCGAACACACGGTCGAATAACGTGAAGTCCCACTTCCCCGGGGACGGTTCGAGATAGTTCCGTACAAGGCTGATTCGCGCTAGCGTGATGTGCTGTTCGGCCATCGTTCGAAACACATGGTCAATCTCCTCCGGCTGGTCAAACTCGCCGGGAGCGAACCAGACTTGTGATCCGACGACGGGGTGCGCGGCTTGGCACGGCAGCAGGGCGATCTCTGCGATACACGTAAGTAAGAGCAGAATACGCATTGTTCGCTTTTCCATTGTCTTTTCACCCGCCTGTCAATACTTGAGTTTTATACCGAACTGAATGGCGCGCGGGCTATTGGCCTGGCTGGAGATGATGCCAAAGGTGGAACTCCCAACGCTTGTTCCCGGTGTGCCAAACGTTACGCTGTTGGTGAAGTTGAAAAACTCCGCGCGAAACTCGAGCGTCACCCGTTCTTTGATGGGAATGTACTTGATGGTCGAGAAATCCCAGTTGTATAGACTATCCGTGCGGGTGCGGGGCAAGTTGCGAGGCGCATTGCCCATGGTCCAGGGGCTGATGGTCGTAAAGGCGCTGGTATTGAACCACTTGTTGATCGACTGGTCGTCCACGTCGTTGGGATCGCCGATCACGTTCGGCCAACTGCCGCCTCCGGTGGGAGCGCTGGCGGTGACCGAGATCGGGTTACCGCTCTGGAAGGTAAGGATCGTGTTCAGTTGCCAGCCGTTCACGATCTTCCGCAAGGCACGCGGGCCAGCTTTAGTTTCGGGCAGGCGCCAGCTCGGGTTCAGCACGAGCCGATGCGGCAGGTTACTGGTTGACACAGCCCGCGCCCAACGCACGTTATCCCAGTCTTGCACGCCATCCGAGCCGCCGCCGGTGGCTGGCGCCACGCCAGTGGTGTCATCGATGAGCTTCGACCAGGTGTAAGCCACCAATACCGAGTAGCCGCGCGAGAAACGTTTCTCGACCCGCACGGTGCCCGCGTGATAGTTCGAGTTGCCCCAGGAATCGCTACCAGAGACGCCCGTAAACTGCGGGTACTGCGTGATCAGGTATTGGCGCTGTACTTTGGCGGCAGCAAGAGTTCCGGTTTTGATGATCCCGTAATACGGGTTGTCGACCATTTCCAGAAGCACTGAGGATCCCAAAGCACGCTGGGCAGCCGTCAGATAACGATAAGATCGACCCGCCTGAATTTTCACTCCGTGGTTGCCCATGTATCCGGCTTCGACCAGCCAGTTGCCGGGCAACTCGCGCTGCAGACTGAGGTTCCACTGCTCGCTGTAACCGCCGCTTTGGTTACGGACAGTAGCCGACAGGCTCGATCCTAAAGCCGTCAGCGCGCCCAGGCTGCTACCTGTCGGCATATTGATGCCGGACGGGAAGGGATTTGCGAGCGTGTTGTATGGCGTGACACTGTCGAGACTGGTGACCATACTCGTCGTTATGTCAAAGCCAGTAGCCGGTGCGGTATACGAAAACGGGATATAGAACAGTCCGAAGCCGCCACGTAACGAGGTCTTCGGCAGAACCTGCCAGGCGAAACCGGCGCGGGGGCCGAAGTCGTTGAAGCTCTTGTCCCAGAGTCCACGAGGGAGCCCGTTTGTGCCAGGAAAGATAGCACCGCCACGCAAGGTGACCCCATTGGTAACGGTCTGCACGGTTGGGTCGAAGTTAGTGAGGGCGTTATAGCGATCGGTAAGGGGCCCTTCATACTCCCAGCGCAGACCCAGGTTGAGTGTCAGATTGGGCGTCACTTTCCAGTCATCCTGAAGGAAGGCAGCCGTGTATGTTTGCTGATTTGTGACTGGGCTCCAACGGCGGACAGAGCCACTCGTAGCTGTGCCCAGCAACATGGTAGCTAGACCATATCCGGCCGTGGAACTGACCTTCGTCGGATCGGGGCCCTGCGTGAAGCTTCGGCTAAAGCCAAAAGTGAAATCACCGCCACTTTGAAAGGTATTGACCCGGTAAACTCGCTCTTCGGCGCCAAATTTGATCGTGTGAACACCGAGAAACTTCGTAAACCCCAGTGAGGCCGTCCACGCTTCCTCGGCTTGTTTCAACTGGTCGTCAGAAAGCGCCCCAAGGGAGGACATATCCGTGACCGAGAGGGAGGGAAAACGTTGTATCTGGAGCTGTGAATTCAGCGAAGCTGGCAGACCAAGCGAAGATACGTCCAGACCCAGACTGCGGGTGTTGCGATAGCCGCCGTAACGGTTGAGTCCGGCGCGAGCCTCCAACAGAAAGTCGGGCCGCAACACATCCGTGTAACTGAGCACGACGCTGTTACGCGGCAATCTCATAAGCGTGTAATGGGGAGAGGCGATATTGCGGTAAAGGTTACCCTGTTCCCAATTCGTGCTGTCATGCGTATAGCGGCCGGAAAGGCGACGATTCTCTGTGAAGTTGTGGTCGATCTTGATGCCGATGGCGTTCTTGTCCTGGTAGGCCGCTGCCTGACCCAGGTAGTTGTTGGCGTTGGTATAGGTGGCGCCCCTGGTGTTCGGTGACGGATAGTACTTGGCCATCGCCAGACCTGCGGCACCGATCTGACTCGAGGGAATTACATTCCCAGGGAAGACGGTTCTCGTGTAACCCGTCGACGAACTGCCGGTCGTGCTAGCGGGATCGTAGATCTTGATAGGAGCACCACTGGAAGTAAGCGTTTCGCTGAAGTCGCCGCTGAGCTGTTTGACGGTCGGCACAGTGCTGAAACCACGAGCCTCAAAGTGGTTCCTGAACTGTTCCCAGTTAAAGAAGAAGAACGTCCTGTTGCGAACAATGGGCCCCCCAACGGTGGCGCCGTACTCGTTGAACACTTGTTGGGAGCGGGCGGTACCGGCCTTGTTGTAAAAGTAACTATTGGCGTTCAGGTCCCGGTTCCGCAGGAACTCGTAAACCGACCCATGAAAAGTGTTTGTACCTGATTTGCTGATCAGGTTGATGACGCCGCCGCCGGTTCGACCGTACTCGGCACTGGGGTTGCGGGTAATGATGCGAAATTCCTCGGTCGCGTCAACTGAGAGGAACGCTAACATGCCTCCGGAAGTGAAATACTCGTTAGCCACGCCGTCAATCATGTAGCTGTTACTCCCAGGGGAACCACCACCGATAGACGCCGGTCCAGCCGCATAGGACGAAACAGGAAGCGTCCCCATGGAGCCGATCATCCGTACGCCGGGCACCAACTGAGCCAGCGCCACCGGGTTGCGTCCCGACATGGGCAGATCTTCAATCCTCTGGTTGGGCACCACAGTGCTCATCGCCGTGGTGGTCGTATCAAGCAGGGTACTGGCCGCATGCACTTCAATGGCCTCGGTAACCTGCCCAACCTCGAGGCGAAAGTCCAACCGTAGCGCCTGGCCTTCATCAAGTTCGATGCCGGAGCGCGCGATGGTCCGGAAGCCGTCCTTTTGCACGGTTGCCTGATAGGAACCCTTGGGCAGCAACGCCACCGTGTAGTAGCCTGCCTCGTTGCTGGCGGTTTCACGCTGAATACCGGTTCCTGTGTTCAAAACCACGACACGCCCGCCGGTCACGATTGCGTCGGAAGAGTCCACGATACGGCCGGTAATCTGGGCCGTCTGCCCAAATGCTAGTGATGAGGCCGCGAGTACTGCCCCAATCAGGAATAGATTTCTGATCATTGTTCGCATTGCCGAGCTTTAACCCCCGAAGAATGTTACCGCATAGAAATTGGACATCCGTCTAGAATTTACTGTTTTCCTAATGTCTCATCAGATGAAACATGCCCTCCTTCGATTGATCATGCCAAGCAATTGATAAATATATGAATATTCGAGAGAAATTAAATTGCAAACTCGACGTGCATACGATAGCATGTCTCTAATCGTGAAACATCCATATAACGTCGAAGCGGTCAGCCGCGCCTTCGACCTCCTGGAGGCGTTCCACGCGCCCGGCGAGACCCTGCGTTTGCGGGACCTCGTCGCTCGTACTGGCCTGAATAAGGCGACAGCATTTCGTCTCCTGCAAACGTTGGAGCAGCGTGGCATCATCGAGCGGTGCGGAACCCGAGAGTATCGCTCGCGCGTGCGGTTCCTGAAGCGGGGTCGCTATCGGTTTGGGTATGCTGCTCTCAGTTTCGCGTCGCTTTTCGCGCGAGAGATGACGCAAAGTCTCGAACAGGCGGCCGCCAAGGAAAATGTCGAGTTGTTGGTGCTTGACAACAAGTACAGCGCCGCAACGGCATTGCGCAATGTCGACGTGTTTATCAGCCAGAAGGTCGACCTTGCTATCGATTTTCAGATCGACGAGAGTATTGCCCCTACAATCTCCTCGAAATTCCACGAAGCTGGCATTCCGTTCATCGCATTAGGCACACCACACCCGGGCGCGACCTACTATGGCATTGACAACTACCACGCAGGGCTATGCGGCGGCCGTTATCTGGGTGAATGGGCCCGGAAGAACATCGATGAGCCGGTAGAGGAGATCCTTTTACTGGACCTCTCACGCATCGGCGCGTTACCCCGTTCCCGGCTCGCGGGTGTCTTACAAGGGATTCAGGAAGTCCTGCCTACCGCATCTACCGCGCGGGTGACCCGGTTGGAGGGAGACGGGCTCTACGGTCCCAGCCTCGAAGCAGTTCGCAAGTACCTGCGCGTCACGCCGTCACGGATAACGCTGATTGGGGCCATCAACGACCCGAGCGCGGTGGGCGCATTGCGTGCGTTCGAGGAAGCTGGTCGAGCCAAGAGGTGCGCCGTGCTTGGCCACGACGCGTCGCCGGCCGCCCGGGCAGAGTTACGCCGTCCCAACTCCCGTCTGATCGGCTCGGTAGCTTTCTTCGCCGAAAAGTACGGATCAGCAGTGCTCTACCTGGCTCTCGACATGATAGAGGGGCGACCCGTTCCTCCGGCCGTATTTGCTAAGCACCATCTCATCACGCGGGACAACGTCAACCGTTACTATCCGAACGACACTCTCTTGAGCCCCAGCGACATTGAGACGCAATTGCTCCAATGGCCCAGCCGTGGGCGCCGGGCGTGACAGCCTCAAAGTTCCCTCCAGTTCTTTGAAGCCGGCCGAGGGAGCAAACCCCCTCACGCTGCGGCGTGTTTCGGCCGAATCCGGCCGGCATTGCGGGACAGCCATTGCTCGAAGGTTTGAAGCGACGGGTTCAGGCTGCGCGATATTTCCAAGTTTCGGGCCCCGCAAAAGTACTCTTCGAAATCGCGCTTGAACTGAAACATGTTGCCAAGATCATCGGCACCCGGGAAGCCCAAGCCCCGGTAGACCTCAGGCGGCACGTCATCATAACGGACCTCCTGATTCAGGGCCTTGCTAAGTGCTTGGGCTATCTGCGTTCCCGTCAGATGCTCCCCAGCTATCCCGACGGTCTTACCGATCCAGCGACTGCCCTGCTTGAAGATCCCGTACGCGCAGCGCCCAATATCCTCGGCGGCGATGCCGGGCAATTTCTTGTCCCCCATGGGCAGCGTGATCGCCAGCTTCCCGTCCGGCCCTGATCTCGGACCCATGCCCAGGTGGATAAAGTTGTCCCAGTAGAACGAGGTCAGCAAAATGGTGACCGGGAGGCCGAGATCGGTGAAAACCTTATCGGCCTCGCCCTTGGCGTCGAAGTGCGGCACTTTGTACTTTCCCCTCAGGGTAGGCATCCGATTGTCGGTCAGAGGTACCCATTTACGGGTATCTTCTAGAGTCGACCAGATCACGTGTTTGAGCCCGGCGTGCTTGGCCGCATGAGCCATGACCGTCGCCTGTGCGAGTTCTCTTTCGGGCGACATGTGTTCCCAGAAGAAAGTGACACAGTATGCACCGTAGGCACCCGCGAAAGCCTTCTTCAGGCTCTCAAGGTCATCCACGTTGGCCTCCACCACCTCGGCTCCCAACTTCTTGAGCGCCTGGGCTTTTTCGGAGTTCACATCCCGTGTCAAAGCCCGCACCGCAAATTCGCTCTTCGGGTCGCCCGTGATTGCCCGGACCAGGCCGCCTCCCTGTGTCCCGGTGGCGCCCACAACTGCAATGATCTTCTTGTCTGCCATATATCCCCTCCTCTGACAGATCTTGTTCTTTGGATGCCACCGGAAAGGCATGGTCGCAGGATTAGTTGCATCGCTCGACCAGCCGGGCAGAAAGCGTAATTCTGTCTGCCAAGGGGCTGCTTCGGAGTAAGATGGCCGTAGACGGTGTTTGTTGCGCTATGTCTTACTGAGCGTAACGCTTTCCCATTGGCCGACTGGGGCGACGCAAGCTCGTCGCTGGCTCAAGGAGAGCACAAACCACTCCGGGGAGAACGAAATGTCCACGTGGTTCACGAAGAGCCGCCGGCATTTTCTTGGAGGTGCCGCTGCGGCTGGAGGAAGTCTGGTTCTGTCCGCCTGTTCCGAGGGTTCCTTGATTCCCGCGAAACGGGAGGACACGGCTGTCAAGAAAGGCGAGGAGGAAGTCTCTCCGGCAGAGGACCTCATGCGGGAGCACGGGGTACTGAAGAGAGTCCTGCTGATTTGTCGCGAAGGTGTCCGGAGGCTTGAGTCCAGACAGGACCTCCCGCCAGAGGCACTCGCCTCGTCGTCGAATCTGATTCGGCGCTTTATCGAGGACTACCACGAGCGGCTCGAAGAGGAGCACCTCTTTCCTCGTTTCCGCAAGACAGGCACCCTTGTCGAACTCGTGAATGTCCTGGAAGCGCAACACAAGAAAGGGCGCGATCTGACTGACGTCGTCCTTCAACTTTCCACTGCTGCCGCCTTGAAGAACGCCCGGGACCGCTCGAAGCTGAGCGACGCGCTACGCCTCTTCGTTCGCATGTATGAGCCTCATGAGGCGCGCGAGGACACGGTGCTCTTTCCCGCATTTCGAAAAATCGTGTCTCCGAACGAGTACGATTCGCTCGGGGATGCCTTCGAAAGCAAAGAGCACGAACTCTTCGGCGAGGATGGTTTCGAAAAGAACGTCGAGGAAGTAGCGAGAATCGAGAAGCTTTTGGGGATATACGAACTGGCGCAGTTCACGCCAGCCTAGCCGGCGATGGGGTGATTCTATGAACGCCGTGAACAGGCTGCTTGCGACTCGCGCTCCCTCGGCCACATTGTTGGTCCGGCTCATGGTCGGCTGCGTGTTCCTGTCCGAGGGGATCCAAAAATTTTTGTTTGCCGAACAGATGGGAGTCGGCCGTTTCGCAAAGATCGGCATCCCCGCACCTGAGGTGATGGCTCCGTTCGTGGGGTGCTTTGAGATCGCCTGTGGCACACTTTTCATCCTCGGCCTGCTGACGAGGCTGGCGTCGATTCCGATGATCGTCGACATGCTGGTCGCGATCTCAACAACGAAGATCCCCATACTGCTGAAGTTGGGATTCTGGGCGATGGCGCACGAGGCGCGTGTGGATTTCTCGATGCTTCTGGGTTCTTTGTTCCTGTTCGTTGTCGGCGCGGGAAGTTGTTCCTTGGACGCTCGTATCGTGCGCCGTTGTAACACAGGCCGCGCGTCCATGTGACACGTCGGCCTATCTTTGCGCTTCGTTACCGGCCCTGCGTCAAACGCCTGAAGTCTACCGCGCTAGGAACTTCATGCTACCGGTCAGCTTGAGATCCGTTCCGACTTTTGGCGCGCATCGCATCCGCCCGCTAAAACCACTGCCGCCAGCCGGGACCTGCAGTTCGATGCTTTCACAACCGAACTGTTCGCGCTTTGCCTGCTGCTGTTTGATGTAGGCAGGGTCGGCCGCCTTGGTCATCACGGCCATCGCCTGCTCTTGCATCTTCTGGATCTTCGCCATCAGCCTATCCCGCTCTGTGTCCGACAGATTGGGATCGGATATCTTCTTCATCAACCCAGACATTTCCTGCATGGAGCTTTGGGTCGCGGAATCGTCCTGGCTGATCGTGAACCGGTAGTTGTGCTGTTCCCACATCGAGTAAGCCAGCTTCGCGGACATTTTCTCAAATGGTGTGCTTTGACCGGCCCTGTAGAACTGGATCTCATACCTCGAACCCTCCGAGGAATGGGCGGCGCATGGCTGGGCATCCGTCGAACGAGCCACCACTCTCCAACCGTTCGCGGTATCGATAACCCACTCGTACCTTCCGCCCACGCTGACGGCTTCGAAATGCTGCGCGGAAATCGCCGTCACCGGCGTAAGTACCATCAGGTTGGCGGTCTGGGGCCCAATCCCCGAAGCCGCTTTTAACGTAGCGCGGTACTCCCCTCCAGCCAGGCTCTCCTTCACGACTTGAAGGTTGTCATTCTCGAAGAAAAACTTCGAACCAGGTGCAAACTTGCCTCTCACCACATCTTCGCCGGTGCCACCCGGTAGGATACACGTCGGCGAAACGGAAGTTATGTACGGCGTCGGATACTTGGCTTTGGCTGCATTCCGCGTGATTCCAAGTCTGGCCAATTCCTTGGAAGCGGCCTCGCGAAACGCTCTCTCCGCTTGATTGAACTGGAATGTCGCAGCGCGGCAGAGTGCGATGGCAAGCAGCACTAACACAGCCGAACCGACGATTCGGCGCCAGTGAGTAGTCACGTTCATAATTTCTCTCAGGTTCATATTTTTAGTTGTTGTTCCGCCGACGATCCGGCCCCCCTCCACCAAGCATCCCTACAAACATCCAGTACAGGGCCCATTCCGCGGGACGATGCAATGGAAAGTCTATCACGGCGATAGCCAGCAATACGGCAACACCGGCCCAACTACTTCCACTACAAGATAGGGACTGGTTAGTACCCAGGCGCCAAGCCCGGCGCATCAGCCAGTAAGTCAAGATGAGGAAAGCCGTCAGCCCAGCCCATCCATACTCAACCCACAGTTCCAGGTAGTCATTGTGGGCGTGATCCACCAGCCCGGCAAACTGCAGTGAATTGGTTCGCTCACCTTGTCCACTCAGGTACTCAGTTTGCCAAGGTGCGAACTGCAGCCTGTAAGAGCCTGGGCCAAAACCGAAGACCGGGACCTGCCGCCAGTGGTCGAGCGTCACGCGTGCAAGATACCAGCGCCCTTGTACCGTGACACCAAGCGGGCGCGCCGGCGAAAACCACAACAGCGCCGCTACGAGCGGTAGGCCTGCCATGCAGACTCTCATCCGCCTGCTGCCCCGGAGGGCCAGGGCAACCGCTACCGCCGGAAGTGCGACAAGGAACATGCGCGACCCCGTAACGAAGATCGCGCCTGCCTGAAGCGCAAGCAGTACACCCCAAAGCAGGCGTTTCGGCCCTTTACCTGGGACGTGCACATAAAGGGGAAGCGTCGCACAAAGCCAGGCAGCCACAAAATCGGGATTGCCCAACGTCCCGTAGACGCGCATACGCGAGCTACCGGTGAGGTCCGGCCTCCAGAGTAAGGCCAAAGGGTCCAGCCCGAAGTACTGTGACAAGGCGATCACTGACTCCGCGACTGACCCCCACAAGAGGCCACGCTGCAGGGGGTGCGCCGGCAACACTCCGCTGAACAGGGCCCAGGCAAGCGGCAGAGGGAGCAGCGTCAACAGCAGTGCTTCCATGGAGACATAACGGCCGATGGTCGCCGACAACGCGACCGTACCCAACCAGAGCAGCCAAGGCCAACATGTACTACTTTCCTGTAATCGAAGTTTTCGCGTCTGGAGAAGGCGTACGCCTACTGCTAGATCCAGTCCGGCCACTAGCAGCAGTTTCGGGACAACGAATGGGTTCTCGAGTCCTCCCCACCACAGCAGAGGCAGGCCGAAACCCGCGGCGCTCAGCCACCATGTGGTCTCGGCGTGATCAATCGGCTTTGGTTTCGGAATCGTCAATTAGAATTTGAAGTCGAAGCTTTTTGTCGCATGTCCCTCAGTACGCTTTTGAGCCAGCGGCGACCCAGAAGAGGAGCGATCTCGCAGCGAGTCGAGTTCCTGGGTTTCATATCAGATTGGTCTAGCGGCAACACTCCACGGCTCTCTGTTACTTGACCTCTCTACGATACCTATCGGCGATTTCGATTTTGACGGCCAGCCTCTCAATATCCCACACCCAGCGTTACCCGTCGACGCTGTCTCCTTCATCACGGCCCGGTTTGAGAATTCGAGAGATTCATCCTGGTCCAGTCAGATCCCGTGTCAATGAGGCGAAGTCGGTTGTGTAACGGCGTGGAATCCGGCTTGGCGACCCACCCGCGCGTATGCCTCCTCGTAGTTACATCCCGGTGGTTCTCCCGTTATCCCGGGATTTGGTAGCTTGAAGGCATAGGACGTTGTGGCGTGGGCTAGTCTCTGGGACGACGGCCCGAAGCCGCCACCGAGTCAACACCACAGAGGGAGAGAAAACCATGAGGATGCTACTGAATGTTCAGATGCCGCACGAACCCTTCAATACGCTGGTTCGGCAGGGGACGGTCGGCGCGACTCTGAGCCGGATCCTGGATGATATCAAGCCCGAGGCCGCCTACTTCACGGAGCAGAACGGCACGCGAGGTGTGATTCTGATAGTGGACGTCAAGGAGCCGTCGCGGGTACCTTCGATCGCCGAGCCGTTCTTTCTACACTTCGACGCCGATTGCCACTTCCGGATTGTCATGTCGCCCGAGGATCTGAAAAAGGCCGGTCTGGAGGAACTCGGCAAGAAGTGGGCATCGGTTACCCCGCATTGAATTTGAACAAATCTGGGAGAAGCGTCGAGGCGCTCGCCTATGGCGGCTCTCGCGAGTTCGTCGACGATGTGGTGCCAGTGACTCGGCGACCGCTCCCGAGCATCTCAACTAACGGAACCTTGATAGATGATGAATGGGCAGAGA
>JBDKSR010000503.1:0-3455 GCA_039680545.1 Bryobacteraceae bacterium
AACTCCCGATAGCGGTCATCCGCGGAGTGCTGCACGTCGGCCATAGCTATCGTTCGGGCCATCGAAACGCGGACATCGAGTTCAACCATGACCATCCCGGCCAGGTCCCGCAGTGCCGCGATCTGCCGCTCGCTGAGGGAACGCGGTACGGTGTCCATAATGGAGAGCGTCCCGAGGTTGAAGCCCTCCGGAGTGCGCAGGGGGACACCCGCATAGAACCGGACTTTCGGAGGCCCTGCCACGAATGGCACGTCACGAAATCGTGGATCCTCCCGCGCATCGGAGACAACCAATACGTTGTCGGACAGAATCGTGTACGCGCAAAAGGACGGACCGCGGGGGATGGCGCGGATGCTCATGCCCTGACAGGCCTTGATCCGCTGGCAGTCCTGGTCGATGATGCTGATGGCGGCAATGGGGACCGCGAACAGCCGGGTGACAATAGCAGTAAGGCGCTCGAAGACAGCGTCGGAGAGAGCGTCCAGGACCATGTAGCCCTGGAGTGCCGCCAGTCTTTGCTGCTCGTTTTCCGGTAGCGGAACCTCCATCACCCTCCCCGAAACAACGACCAACCGGACGCGCTGCACGGCAGCGGCGCCGATCCTCTCTACTATACAGAAATCACGCTTCCGCCCGGCCGCTCAGCCGATTTTCTCGGCCATTGCCTTCGCCTGTAAGAACTGCAACAGGTAATCGGGACCGCCGGCTTTGGAGTCCGTTCCGGACATATTGAAGCCGCCAAACGGGTGTGCCCCGACCATCGCGCCCGTGCACTTCCGGTTGAAATAGAGATTGCCCACCGCGAAGCGTTCCCGGGCCTTCCGTATCTTCTCCTGGCTTCGCGTGTAGACCGCCCCCGTCAGCCCATATTCGCTGTCGTTGGCGAGTTGCAGCGCATGGTCGAAGTCCTTCGCCGGCGTCACGGCCAACACCGGGCCAAAAATCTCTTCCTGGAAGATGCGCGCCTTCGGCTCCACGTCGGCGATTACCACCGGGCGAATGAAGTAACCGTCCCCTTCGACCGGTCCGCATCCCGCAACCAGACGGCCTTCTTTCCTGCCGATTCCGATGTAGTTCTCGATGGACCGGCGCGCCGTCTCGTTGATCACCGGTCCCATGTAGTTCGCGGGATCCTCCGCGGGGCCGACCTTGACGGCGTCGGCTTTCGCCTTCAACCGATCGAGAAACTCGTCGTATACCTTCCGGTGGACGATCGCCCGCGAGCAGGCGGAACATTTCTGGCCCTGGAAGCCGAAGGCAGAGACAAACACCCCTTCCACGGCCTTGTCGAGATCCGCGTCCTCGTCAACGATGATGGCGTCTTTGCCGCCCATCTCGGCGATAACCCGCTTGATCCAGATCTGGCCGGGTCGCGGCTTGGCCGCCAGTTCGTTGATGCGCAACCCGACTTCCCGGGAACCGGTGAACGAGATGAACCGGGTTTTCGGGTGCTGGACCAACACGTCGCCGACACTCCCGCCGCTTCCCGTGAGCAGGCAGAAAGCCTTCTCAGGGAAACCCGCCTCGGCCAGCACGGTGGCAAATTGTGCCGCGATCGTCGGGGTGTCGCTCGATGGCTTGATTACCACGGTGTTTCCAGCTACCAGAGCGGCCGCCGTCATGCCGGTCAGAATTGCGAGCGGGAAATTCCAGGGCGAGATGATCACACCGGCCCCGAGCGGCACGTAAACGAGTTCATCGTGCTCCCCGGGAAGGTGAAACATCGGCTTCGGCGCCGCGTATTCCAGGATCCCGCGGGCGTAATATTCGCAGAAGTCGATGGCTTCGGAGACGTCGGCCTCGGCTTCCGGCCACGTCTTGCCTGCCTCGTGGACAAGCCAGGCGTCGAACTCCAGCTTCCGCTTCCGGATCAGGCCGGCGGCTCGAAGGAGCGCCTCGGCGCGCTTCTTCACCGGTGTGCGGCTCCACTCGGGGAAAAACGAGAAGGCGGATTCAACGGCCATGCCGGCCAGCGCCGGGGTCGCCTTCTGATGGAGGCCTACGATCTGGGATGGGTAGGACGGATTCCGCGAAACCAGCTTTTCCTCGGTCTTCAGGCGCGCGTCACCGAGCAGCAGTTCGTATTCCCGGCCAAACCGGGCGCGAACCTCGTCCAGGGCCTGCTCCATGGCCTTCCGAGTCGAGGTTAGGGAGAAATCAGCGTACGGCTCATTCCGGAAGGCTGTGAGCGCTTCCGGGGCAGTGGATACCTGGTCGATCATGGCATTCACGAGCGACTCAACGGCGCACGCTCGCCTCCGGTCAGCCCTTTACGATCTGGCGGCCGCGTTCGAACACTTCGCCGGCCTCTTCGGCAATCTTTCGGCCTTTTTCGTAGTATTCCCGGCCTTTGTCGATCAGTTCTCGACTCGTATCAAGGAGTGCATCCCGTCCAGCACCGGTCGTCTTCGCGATCATTTTGCGCGTTTCCCGGCCGGACTGCGGCGCCAAAAGCAGCGCTACAGCTCCGCCGATAGCGGCACCCATAAGAAACCAAACGACTTTGCTGCCGTTCTCTTCTGCCATAGCTGGAAATCCTTTCTGCCTCTCATTGTAGCCGAGGTGCGTCGAAAAAAACCTCAAACTGAGCGTGCCGGATTACTGGTTTATGTGAACTACGTTGGCGGGGGGAAAGCCATTGAACCACGTCGAAGAGGCGTTACTGTAAGCGCCGATGTTCTCGGAGTAAACCAGGTCCTCAATCTCCAGGCTGGGGAGTTCCTCGGACGGCGAAATCATGTCCAAACCGTCGCAAGTCTGTCCAAAAACGGCACAAATCTCGCTCTTTCCCTTCCGAAATGCCTTGATGTGGTACTGGCAGTGGTCAAAAATGATGCCGGAAAAGGTGTGATAGACGCTGTCGTCGATGTAATAGCAGGTTTTGCCGTCGCGCACCGCTTTGCCGATAACGCGAGCCACACAAGTAGCCGCCGTGGCGACGAGAAATCGCCCGGGCTCGGCCAGGATCTGTATATCAGGCGGGAAAAGTCTTTTAATTTCAGTATTTACCTTGCGAGCCAGTTCACTGAAGGGTCTTACGTGCCGGTCGTACGGCACGGGGAAGCCCCCGCCGATGTCGACGATCTTGATTTCGTAACCGCGCTCCCTGGCCTCGCGCAGGATCTCGGCAGCCATGTTCAGCGCATGGACGAAATTCTCGAAATTCGTGCACTGGCTGCCGACGTGAAAGCTGATGCCTTCGACAACGAGGCCCAGGCGGAACGCTTCGTCGATCAGGTCCACCGCCTCGGCGGGCTCGCAGCCGAATTTCGAAGACAGTTCCACCATTGAGCCGGTGTTGGGAACGCGCAGCCGAAGCGCCAAACCTGCGTGTGGGGCGTATTGCCTGATCTTGCGTAGCTCGCTCGGGTTATCGAAGGTTACGAGCGGCTTATATTCGTCGAGAGCGAGCAGCGTTTCCTTCGGCTTAATCGGATTGGCGTAGACGATCTTGT
>JBDKSR010000504.1:0-2249 GCA_039680545.1 Bryobacteraceae bacterium
GAGTCCGTCCCACTCGGCGAGGGCACCGTGACGAAAGACATGCTGACTAAGTTGCCGAAGCCCCAGCAAGAAGAAGTCTACGCCGCCAATCAAGCTGCGCGCGAGAACTCCGGGGCGTTCGAGACGATCGCACAAGCGTACGTCGACAAAGTCAAGAAAGTCAACCCAGGCGGAAGGTTCGACAAAGCTGACTTATCCGGACTGCCATTTGGAATGCTGAACGACAATCGTATCTTTACTTGGGGATACCTCAACGGTATGTTCAAGGAGGACGAATGGCTGTCCAGCGGTCTACTCGCCAAGGCCCAAAATGAATTCCGCCGGGTCCGCGGCACATACGCCATCAGCGGCAAACAAGTCTCCGACGCGGAGCGCGAGGATCTCCGAGCTATCATGGGCCCGTTGTTCGCCAACCCACAGACACTCGCGAAGATGTCGTTGATGAACCATTACGTCAATCAATCAACTGCGTTGTCATTCACTAACAACCCCGTGAAGGCGGCGCTGGAATCGGGTGCGCTCGGCCGCGTGGAACTCATCAAGACCGCGTACGAAATGACGATGGAGCGGTTGGAGCGCGGGAATGCGACGCCCGTCTCACTCACCGAAGCGCTTCGTGCGATGATGAAGACGGAGTACTGGCAGAAACGGTTGAAGAAGGGAGCCGGCGAGTGATCTACGATCCATTGGTGGAGCTTGGAATAGAAGAGGCGCCGGAAGTTGCTCCTGGCCAGGGTGACGCAACACGGGATTCTGCGGGATTCGTGAATCCCACCATGCGCGGACCGTGGACGACGAATTCCAAAGACTCGAAGATCAAGCAAATTCTCGACGTATTGACCGTGAGCCCGGAGGCGCGCTATCTGCAACGCGCGACCGTGGCCGGTGCTACGGGTGGACTGGGTATGGGCCCGGCGTGGCCTGTGGGAGCGCTGCTCGGCATCATATCCGAGGACCCGAACTTCGCGATGGGGCAGGGCGCCGTCAACAAGGCTGTCTCGAAACTCGTCAAAGCCGGCCAACTCTCCTCCCTGTCGCGCGGCGGCCGCGCTGCGGTCGGGGCCGGATTGGGCGTCGCGCAAACCCTTGCCGGCGCCGGAGCGACGAAGGCGCTCGATCTCATCCCCGGAAACCCGATGACCCCGACGGGGAATACTCCTCCGCGAACGCCGGGCATGACGGAACTTGGGTTGTCCGCCGTCATCCCCGGCCTGGCTGAAGCTCGTGCTGCTATGAAAGCGCGGAAACCGGCGTTCCAATTGACGCAAAAGATCACCGGCGCCGCAGAAGAAGCCGTCGGTGAGTCGCTGCCGCTGTCAATCGGTGGAACGAAGCAGCCCATCACCGACAAGGTGACGGCGTCGAAAAACAAGATGCTGTCCGAAATGCAGCGCGCCGGCGGCGCGTTGAAGGCCATGGACTATCGGCCGGAGTACAAGGCCGAAGCGTCGAAGTTGGCCACCGTCGATCTCCCGCGCGCGCAGTGGACAGAGAAGGTTGCCGGCACGGATCTGCGGCAATACCAAGCGGAATTTAACAGTATTTTCAAGGACATGCGTGCCACCGATCGGGCGGCAAACAAACTCGCCATCGCGGATACGACGATCGACTACAACGATCGCATCGCGGACCTGCGTGCCGAAGTGGCGCGACTGAAGACTGCGTCCGGCGCCGGGGCCGCGAAAGCCTCCGGAGACCTGGCGGATGAGCAGTTCGATCTCACGCGGAAATTGCAGGATCTCGCGACCGAGAAGGCGGAATTGGAAGTTGAACGCAAGAGTCTTGGTCGTGGGGGCGAGGAGCGTCTCGCCGCAATCAACTCACGGCTTGACGAAATCAAAATCGACATGGCCGGCGCCAAGTTCGACCCCGGTCTCGCGGGACTTGCGGCTAAGGAATCGAGTGCTGGCGTGAATGCTCGGGGCATTTTATCCGTAGCCGACGCGCAGGCGGAACTTGTGCGCTTGCAGACAGAGAAGCAAAACATTCTGACTCAGCTTCGAGCAAACGGCGTTACCGATCCGGAGCGCCTGGCCCTTCCACCTCGGGTGCGCGAGGCACAGGATGCGCTTGCTCAAGCTCGACAGGGATACGATGAAGCCGTTGCCAACACGTACCGGGTACAACGGGAACAGATTGATGTGGCGGAGCAACTCAAGCGCCAAGAGACCATGTGGGCGTCCGTGCCGGATGACGTCCAACGCGATATGGCCGCCGCCATCGGTGCCGTGAACCAAACCGCACCGGAG
>JBDKSR010000505.1:0-5322 GCA_039680545.1 Bryobacteraceae bacterium
CCCGCTCGCCCTTGCTGCCTGTGCCCTTCTTACTTCCAATGTTCCTTCAACTTGGCGGAATAGTCTCCCTCGATTGGAGAGAGACGGTACTTATATGAATACGTACGATCCCCCGGCAATCGGTACAGTTCCATCGGAAACGCATTCTCGCTCCAACTGTCGATGCAGCCGACACCCATCTGCTGGTAGTCGATGTTCAGGAAAACCTCGGGATGCCGCTTCAACTTGAACGAATAGTCGGTTCCGTCTATCTCGTTGGTCGGGTAATGCTTAGCCCCTACACTCAGCGCCGGTATCCCGGTTACGAGCAGTCCGACGCCTTCGCTGTTCGTCAGCGCGACCCAACCAGCGTCCACTTTGTTGCCGTTTTCCTGTGGCCGTGAATACTCAACCCATTCCCGGTCGACTGTCGACGTGTAGACATCCATCCGCTCGAATTTCCGGTCAACGTAGGTCGGGGCGGGTCCACGGCCGTACCATTTCAGGTTCTCAAATCCTTGCGGTAGAACGAGTTGCATGCCAAAGCGCGGCATCATGGCGACCGTCTGCCCGCCCGGACGATAGGAACCTTCAACGATGACATCGCCGCTGCTGTAAATCGTGTAACGGATCGTGTAGTGCCCCTTGACGTCCGGAAGGTCGGCATCGACGGTGACCTGGGCTGCATGGGCGTCCAATCTGCGTAACTGTAAGTCGTTGATTTTCCAGGACGAACCGGCATTCTTCCAGACCATGAAATTGTGGGAGGGATCGTTTTCGAGACCCCGTGCCTTGAGGTTCTTCATGCCGCCGCGGTCGTTGTCGGTCCGTGCACGCCAGAAGTCCGGCAGCGGGCCACGCTCAATCAGCTTCGTCCTAATGTAAGTCATTGAAGAGATTGTCCCGGAGGCCTTGTCGAAGTCCAGGTTGAAGCCTGGACTCTGGAACCGGATGTAGGCAGGGAAACTGATCACTTTAAGCGCCGGCAAGTCGGCAGTGTTGACGGAGATCGCAGGCGCAGAGACGGGGATCTTGAACTGATCCCATGCGATTTCGTGTCCTTTTGGGGCCCATTTTGTGTCGTTTTTGGTCAAAAAATGCACGTTTAACCAGTACTCAACGCCCGGTTCGGGGCGAATTTCGGGCAGCGGAAGGGCAAAATCCTTCTCCGCGCCCGGCGCGATGTCGAGTTCGGGAAGGACACCCGAAGCGAGAGTTTTACCCCCGCCCCTGATCTCCCATCGCCCCTCGGCAACGTCCTTGGCGTTCACAAAATCGAACCAATTCTTGACGCGAATCTTCCCTGCGTCAAGATCCACCGGCGTCACGTGGATGTTGCGGTAGACATACTTGATGGCCCAGAGACCAGGGTGCGGATTGCGGTCCGCGTCCACCAGTCCGTTCTGGCAGAAATTGTTGTCGTTGAAGATGCCGCGAGGATCCTCCCACCAGCCGCCATACGCCAGGAACGTGTCCTTCCCTGAAGTTGTACGGAACTCTTTCGGAACGGGCTGCCGGATGCCTTGATCCACCCAATCCCACACGAATGCGCCCTGCGCGTTTGTCCCGGAGTAGAAAATGTCCCAGTATTCTTTCAGGCCGCCGCTGCTGTTGCCCATCGCGTGCGAATATTCGCACAAAATCACGGGCATCGACGGGCGCTCGGCGGCGCGGCGGACGACTTCCTTCGGCGGCGGATACATGAACGAATTGATGTCGGCGTTCGTGCCGCCGAGGCCCGTGCTGCCCTCATTGTGGTAAGGCCGCGACGGGTCGCGCTTCTTCACCCACTGGTGCACGGCTTCGGTGTTCGGCCCGTCGCCGGACTCATTTCCAAGCGACCAGATGACCACCGAGGGATGGTTCTTGTCGCGTTCGATCATGCGCCGGACGCGGTCCATTTGGGCGTCCTTCCACTCGGGCAAGTGGTTCAGCAGGTTCTTGGGCGTGTTTCCGTAGCCGTGTGATTCGATGTTTCCTTCATCAACGACGTAGAGCCCGTAACGGTCGCAAAGGTCGTACCATTCCGGTGCGTTCGGATAGTGGCTCGTTCGAACGGCATTGACGTTAAACCGCTTCATCAACTCGACGTCCTTCACCATGAGGTCGAGCGGCACATACTTCGCAGTGTCCGGACTGTGCTCGTGGCGGTTGACACCCTTGAAGAGGATGGCTTTTCCGTTGACGAGAAAACGCCCATCACGAATTTCGACTTTTCGGAACCCGACGTGTGACGGGATTACTTCCAGGATCTTCCCTGTGGAGTTTTTCAGTGTCAGCAACAACTTATAGAGGTATGGCGTCTCGGCGGTCCACTTTTCGGGGTTGCGAACGGTCACGGAAAACTGAACCGGCATTTCCGCCTTCGCCCCCGGGGCCACCCTTCGCGTCTGCGGCGCGAAAACGGGACGCCCGGCAGCATCGAGTAGTTCCATCGACACCGAAACTTTCGCGGCGGCTCCGGCAAGGTTCGAAACATCCGCCCGCATTGTGAAGGTCGCGTCGCGATATTGCCCGTCAAGGTCCGTGTGGACCTCGAAATCCCGAATATGCTGGTTCGCGGTGCTCCAGAGGTGGACGTTGCGGAATATACCGCTCATCCGCCACATGTCCTGATCCTCGAGATAGGACCCATCGCTCCAGCGGTAGACCTCGGCAGCCAACAGATTCGAGCCGGGCTTCACGTATTTCGTGATATTGAACTCGGCGGGCGTGCGGCTGTCTTCGGAATATCCCACTTTTTGGCCGTTTACCCACAAATAGAACGCCGAATCGACGCCATCGAACGTGATGTAGATTTGCCGCCCTTTCCAATCCGCAGGGACTTCAAAATCCATCCGGTAGGAGCCCACCGGGTTGTCGACTCTGGGGACCACCGGGGGCTTGTCGGGACTCATCGGGATCGGGTATCTGATGTTCGTGTAGATCGGGATGTCCGTGCTGTGAAGCTGCCAGCTTGAAGGCACGGGAATCGCCTTCCAGGCCGAATCGTCGAAGCCGGGCCGGTAGAATTCAACAGGGCGTTGCGCCGGACCGGATGAAAGATGAAACTTCCAGTTCCCGTTGAGCAATTTGTGCCACGGGTTCGTCAGATCGTGGGACGGGTACACCTTCATCGTCGCGTGCGGGCGTTCCGTGTTGATATGTAAAACCGCGGGGTTATCCCACTCCGGCCGGGGCTGGGCGAGACAGCCAGCGGCGAGAAGAAGAGCGGCAGGAAGCAGCGTTTTCACAGTTCTCTTGTACCACACGGGGCCGCAAGTGGTGGCCGAAACCAACCACCACGGCCGAAGGCGGCCAGCGGCACAAAAACCCATTTGCTGAATCGACAGGACTTAGCAACTGGCACGTAATTTGCCCTGATAAAGGGCAAGGACGAAGACTATGGCGAACAATACACTCCGTAAATGGATCTTTACAATGGGTTTGACGCTGTTTCTAGGAGTGTCGCTGCCGGCGTGGGCGCAGGAGGAAATGGAAGCCCCGGAACCGGAGAACGGGGGCTGGCACAAGTTCGACCAGAGGGCGCCGGCGCCGGAACGCGGCCCTATGGCTTCGACGCTCACACTCCAGGCCGGGACGTGGATCAAGGTCAGAACGAACGATGAGCTTTCGAGCGACCACAACCGGGCAGGTGACGGCTTCAGCGCAACGCTGATGCAGCCACTCGTGGCCAACGGGATCGTCGTCGCTCGGCGCGGGCAGACAATCGGCGGACGGGTGGCGATCGCGGAGAGAGCCGAAAGAAGGAAAAACCCGTCGCGGCTGGGCATTGAGCTGACTGAATTGAGCCTCGTGGACGGACGCCAGGTCCCCGTGCGGACAACGCTCTCGGAATACGTGGCGGGAAGCGACAAGGGACGCGACGCAGCCGTGATCGTTGGAGGGACCGCGGCAGGCGCGGTGATCGGAGCGGCGGTTGAAGGAGGCGCGGCCGGCGCGGGCATCGGAGCCGTCGCCGGGGCCATGGCCTCAAGCATCGCGGTGCTGGCGACACAGGGCAAGCCGACAATCGTCTATCCCGAATCCGAGCTGACCTTCCGCCTGGAGGAACCGCTCACCATCTCGACCCAAGGGTCCGAGTACGCCTTCCAGCCCGTGACACAGGCGGACTACGAACAGAGAATGGTCAGACGGCAAGTTCAGCGTGTGCGGGAGCCATATTACCGCTACTACGGCTACGGCCCGTATTGGGGATACTACGACCCGTATTTCTACCCGTATTGGGGATGGGGATCCAGTGTCTACATCTATTCGGGTAGAGGGTATTACGGCGGTGGCCATCGCGGATTTGGCGGTGGTCGCGGATTTGGCGGTGGTGGCAGACACAGATAAGGCCGGCTTGGCCGGGGCGGCGGAGCTGGAGCCGCCGCCCTATTCTTCCGTGCCCGTGACGGAGAAGTACACGCAGTCAGGGTGATGGAAGACGAAGGCGCTCACGCTGGCTTCCGGATCCATCATCATTCCTTCCGTGAGCTGTACCCCGATCTCCTCGGGATTCAATAGCTTCCATATCCCAAGTTGATCTTCCAGATTAGGACACGCCCCGTAACCCAAGCTGTAACGCTTGCCACGGTAGCGGGACGTGAACCGCTGCTGCATGGTCATGGAGGGCGGGTCCGGGAATCCCCAATCCTCGCGAATTCGCCTGTGCAGCCACTCCGCGCAACTTTCGGCCGTTTCAAGCGCGAGCGCCTGTAACGCGTGCGCGCGGAAATACTCACCCGCCTGCTTCGCTTCTTCGGCGTGTTCGCGGACCCCGACACCGGCCGTTACGACGAAGAGCGCAATGTGGTCGCGGCGTCCGTCCTGGGGATCGAGAATGTAGTCGCTCAAACAGAGGCCATCCGTGCGCGCCTGCCGTCCAAAGTGGAACGTGTGCAACGGCTCCGGCGCACCCGGGGCAAAGAGGTGAATCGAATTCCCCGCCCGTACAGCTTCGAAGAAACGCCACACAGCGCGGACCTTCATAAAGCCCGCCGCCCAGCGTTTGACCTCTTCTACGTTGTGGTACAGTTCCAGCGCCTTCGGGTCGCGCGCAGCAAGTCCCTTTTCGAAACTGCCCTTGTAGCCAAGGTGCTTGCCGTAGAGCATGTACGGGTTGATGTAGCTCCAGACCTCGGTCAATTGCGGTACATCCCGCACCTTGCGTTCGAGGTACGGAACCTGCGGCAACGGAACATCCGTGCGAACGCGTGAACTGCGCCGCTCGTCCGGCGGAATGGCGGCTTCCGCAGCGGGGATTTCGGGCGCAACCTCGATGTGTGTGTTCGCCCGCAAGACCTCTTCGCGTTCAGCGGAGTCCATGAGCTGATTCATCAGGCGCAGACCCGTCATCGCATC